>CAYFID010000041.1:0-10209 GCA_964343205.1 uncultured Candidatus Poseidoniales archaeon
ACGAGGAGAACGGCTACGACGGGGTGGACATGTGGATAGACAACATCCCCCAGGGGGTCACGATAACCAACTACCTGAACGCCGACGCAGTGGGGACTAACTGGCCCGGTTACTACACCCTGGTAGTCGACTGCATTCCCAACTACGACGACGAGGTCCTGGGCGACCAGTGGGAGATGATACGGATGCTCGAGTGGGTGGGGACCCAGAACAACGACATCTCCGAGGCGCTGCAGCTAGGACGGGAGATCTTCAACACCGAGGGATACGCATCGATGAAGGACGTCGACTCGTCGGACCAGAAGAGGCAGTCTATCTCGGTCCACGACAGCGACCGGGGCAGGTCGGACTACGAGAGGTTCGCGGACCAGCTGGGGGTTGTGAGCGTGGACTGGGGCAGCCTCACTGGGGGCTCGGACTGCTACCACGCGGAGTGCGACACCCTAGACACCATGATCGACATGATGGTGACTGACAACGGGACGGGCAGGCAGAACCTCGTGGAGTCCTTCGACCTGATCTCCTGGTGGATGTTCTCGGCTGCGATGGTGCTGGACGAGACCCCGATCTTCGACGACTAGCCGTACCTTACACCGGTACCGTATGCGAAGATTTCCACGGCCCTAACGCCTTTCTGGGAAGATGCCGGGGTCATCTCCGCGGTATCTACCCTGACATTGAGAACGTCGTCCCACCCTGCTTCCTGTGCCTGTTCCCTGAGCCTCTGCGTAGCCTCTGCCCTAGCAACCGAAATTACCGTGTGGAGAATACCCACATCCCCTCCGAATATGTTGTTGAACCATGCCATAAGGAGGTGCCAGTGGCTTGGTGCGAAGACGACGCTGGCGTAGACCAGGCCGGATCCACCGACCCCCCCCACTAAGTTTGCGCCCTTCAGGGTGGACAGGGGGTCCTTTCCGAAGTGATCTATCGATGCGTGCTCCCTATTCACGATGTTGGCCATCCTCTTGTTCAGGTGTCTACCGCTGAACAAGGCCCCGTAGAAGAACATAATAGGGTACCCAAGCGTCCAGATGAGCCCCCAAATTACCCCGAGTGCCCCTAATAGCAGCAGGGGGCCCCAGCAGATTAAGCTCGCATCTACCATGGTCTTACCTCTGCTACTCGACCATGACTGCTGTACCGTACGCGAAGAGCTCGGCTGCTCCACCAGTCACAGCCGAGGTAGCGAAGCGGACATTGACCACTGCGTCTGCATTCCTCGCCATAGCGTCGGCGACCATTCTGGCTATTGCCTCTGTCCTGGACTCCTCGAGAAGCTCGGTGTAGGCCTTGAGCTCGCCCCCCCCGATGTTCTTGAAGAAGGCCCCGATGTCCTTACCAACGTGCTTGGCCCTAACAGTGGAGCCACCTACGACTCCGAGGTTCTGGGTGATTACCTTCCCGGCAATCGTCTCGGTGTTTGTTATCATTATGCCACTCACTACGTGCTGCATGGGATTGGGTGAGCGCGGGAGGACTTGAACTTCACTGGTCCTGATCGTGGAAGGCCGAGGGCACCTCTACCTTCGTGGGCGGCCTGGTCTGGTAGGATATCAGGGCCAGTCCTGCCGCCATGGTGAGCTCGCACATCAGGACCCCCCCGTATGAGGCGATGGAGTTGAACATGGCAACCACCCCCATGTCAAATCCATCTGAGGGCATCTGGTCGTAGAAACTGTTCGTCCATGAAACCAGGACATGGGTGACGTACAACTGGGAGGCAGCGTGGATCCCTATCCACGCCCAGGCCAGTTTGAGCCCAGTGTCCCTGTCTTCGGCGTTCCACATCACAACCGCAGTAGGTATGGACAGCAGGAAGAGGAGCGCCGAGGCAGCGGCACCGATTTCCCAGATGTTCGATTGGCCCAGCATAATCAGTTCTTCGATTATGGTAACGCAGTCTTCTGAGTCGTCATCTTCGCAGATCTCCACGGGGTCCATTTCGCCAACCACTCCGGCCAAAAGAAACCCCCCGATCCCTAGAGCAAGAGCATTGATCAGTGAGCCGAATCCCAGTATCCCGATGAAGATCGCTCCGCCCTTAAGCCACCAAGGAGAGGGGCCGGCTGGCCTAGTTTCAGCCACGTAGAGGTGGTCGACCACGGGTCTCCGGCTGGGTTTCTACCCAAAAGTAGTTTCAATCCGTGGATCCCATCTCGATACGGTCCTCTGACCGGACCATAGTGTGGATGCACTGCCTTGATGGGTTGACTATGAAGCCCTGGCGCAGGAAGTTCCTCCCCAAGATCATCCTGTGCTTCAGCTGGGACCTGTCTGCAAGGCAGACTTCGACGTCGAAGTCCCTGGATGCTATCTCGATAGTGGTCCTGATCACGGGCCTGAGGGTCTCATGCCCGCCGGTGTCCCTGATCCTCCTCCAATTCTGGAGCGGCCTCTCGATCCAGGCCCCGCCATCCTCCAAGCGGAACCTTACCCTAGTCTCGGGCCGGGACTCGATGACCTCGATGTGCGATGCGTGAAGCGTGTTGGACCATGCCCCGGTGTCCACCTTGGCTAGCACGGGAGCCCTCTGTAGCTCGGGAAGTCCCACCCACTCCCTCCATCCGATAATGGCTGGTCGCATCACTCTCTCACCGCCGCTAGGGTGGAACAGTGACTCTTGAATCCAACGAATTTAGGGAGTGAAAAATTGAGTCGAATTCCAAGTCCATGGACAAGAATGGAATCGTTGAAGTACAGACCACCACGCGTATCCCTAATGGCACAGATTGAGACTGCACTGAGCTATGACGACGTTCTCCTGCTGCCAGCAGAGTCTGCAGTACTTCCTGCTGAGGTTGACCTCTCAACAATGCTCACCGCCGAAATTGCGCTCAACGCGCCTATCGTCTCGGCAGCAATGGACACAGTAACTGAGGCTGAGATGGCGATAGCGATGGCTCAAAGCGGGGGGATCGGGGTGATCCACCGGAACATGTCGATCGAGGAGCAGGCGCTAGAGGTGGACAAAGTCAAGCGCTTCGAGTCAGGTCTGGTTCTGGAGCCGATTACCGTAGACGCTTCGATGACGGTGGGGGAGCTGAGGGAGATGAAGGACCAGTACGGTTTCTCGGGTTTCCCGGTAATCAACGGCGATGGAGGCATAGTAGGCATGGTTACCAACCGAGACATAAGGTTCGTCGAAGACGAGAGCACCGTTATTTCGGATGTCATGACCACCGACCTAGTCACAGTCCCGGAGCACGTAGACCTCGAGGATGCGAAGAGGCTGCTTCATCAGCATAGAATTGAGAAGCTAGTCGTGGTAGACTCCGAGGGCGGGTTCTCCGGGCTCATCACTGTTAGGGACATTAACCGCTCCAGGGACAACCCGCTTTCTTGCAAGGACAGCAGAGGGAGGCTTCGGGTAGTGGCAGCTACCGGTACAGGGGAAGGGGGGGTCCTCAGGGCCCTGGCAATGTTCGAGGCAGGGGCGGACGCCGTGGCGGTGGACACTGCACACGGACACTCGCATGGAGTTCTCGACACGGTCCGCGAGATCAGGGAGAAGGCTGGTCCGGAACCCCAGATCATAGCCGGGAACGTTGGAACCCCAGATGCGGCGGAGGCGCTGATTGATTGTGGGGCCAACGCGATCAAGGTCGGAATCGGGCCTGGATCGATTTGCACTACTAGAATCGTCACAGGAGTCGGGGTGCCCCAGTTCACCGCAGTGATGAGCGCTGTGGAGGCGTGTTCGAAGAGATCCGTTCCGGTTATTGCTGACGGGGGGATAAAGTACAGCGGAGACATAGCCAAGGCAATCGCATCTGGAGCTGACAGCGTGATGGTGGGGTCTCTCCTGGCGGGGACAGAGGAGTCACCAGGTGAGACTATCCTGTACCAGGGCCGATCTTACAAACAGTACCGTGGCATGGGTTCTATTGGGGCTATGAGCCGCGGCTCGTCGGACAGGTACTTCCAATCTTCGCAGGGAGACACCAGGAAGTATGTACCAGAGGGGATAGAGGGGAGGGTGCCTGCCCGTGGGCCCGTGGACAACGTCCTATACCAGCTAATGGGGGGGCTCAGGAGCTCAATGGGTTATACCGGAAACTCAACCATAGGTGAGATGAAGGAAAACTGCAAGTTCGTCCGGATCACTAATGCGGGCCTCTCAGAGAGCCACGTCCACAACGTGGAAATCACCCGTGAGGCCCCGAACTACAGGAGGTAGGTCGGATGGAGTCTATCCACCTAGGAGGAGGTTGCTTCTGGTGCATCGAGGGCGGGCTCCTCGGTCTAAGAGGGGTTCTCGAAGTGGTCCCAGGATACAGCGGCGGGCACGTGGAGAACCCCAGTTACGAGCAAGTGTGCGGGAAGCAGACCGGGCACGCCGAAGTGGTCAGGGTGACTTTCGATCCGGAAGTAATCCCCAGGATGACGCTGCTGAGGGTCTTCCACACCCTGTTCGACCCAACCCAGTTGAACAGGCAGGGCAACGACGTGGGGCCGCAATACAGAAGCATCGTCCTCTACTCAGAAGAGGGGCAGAGGGAGGATGCGCTAGCAGCTCTAGACGAGGTTGCTGGTTACTACGAAGACCCGGTTGTTACCGAGGTCGTCCCACTTGAGGTGTTCTGGGAGGCTGAGGGCTACCACCACGACTACTTCGCCAAGAACGGGTCCACCAATCCATACTGCGTGGCTGTTGTAGCACCGAAAATCGCTAAGGCTAGGGCCCGGCACGCCGGGCTGTATGAGTGACGTCCCCCTAACCCCTGAGCCCTGGGGATTCCACCTACTTGGGCTAATCACACCTCTTCTGGCGATCTCTGGAAATCTGATGGGGGTGGAAGAGCCGGTCTTCGTGGCGATGGGGGTGGTGTTCGTCTGGGGGATTGGCCCGATCCTGGACATAGTGATGGGGGAGTCCGAGTCTCCCAGACCACCTAGGGAGTCCGGGACTCCCTTCGAGGTTCTTCTATGGGTGCACGGGATCCTGCACCTGGCGGTGTTGACCTCCTTCTTCTGGTTCGCCCACAACGAGGGGCTGAGCTGGTGGCTTGTCGTTGCCGGCCTTTCGTCTGGTCTTAGCGCGGCCGCATCGGCCACAGTGACTGCACACGAGCTTGGGCACAAGAAGCCCAGGAGCCCGGGGTGGAGGCTGGCAAGAGTGCTCCTGTTTTCGATAAACTACACGCACTTCACCTACGAGCACAACCACGTTCACCACAAGTGGGTCAGCACAGACAAGGACTCAGCGAGCGCGACTGCGGAGCAGGGGCTGTGGTCTTTCTGGTTCAGCACCATCCCGGGGCAGTTCGCATCATCGGTGAGGGTGCACAACAAGAAGGGCAGAACTGGCCTTAGGAACCCGTCATACAGGGGTCTGATCCTCCAGCTGACGGTGATACTGGGGATGGCTACTGTCCCGGGGTACATGGGCCTTTTCGACGGCGTACCACTCGTTGTGGGGTGGTTGGTGGTTTCAGCCATAAGCATCCTGACCCTGGAGTACGTGAACTACATCCGGCACTGGGGGCTAAGGAGATCTGAGGGCAGCAAGTTCGGCGCCGAGCACGCGTGGAACACTGAGGCAAGGTGGTCTCGATGGAGCCTGATAGAGCTCACCAGGCACTCGGACCACCATCTTCGCGCCAGCGTTCCTTTCTGGAAGCTGCGCCCATATGAGGGGACTCCCCACCTCAGGTGGGGGTACTACGCCTCTTGGTGGCCATGCCTGGTCCCCCCCATTTGGAAGCGGGCGATGTGGAGCAGGCTGCCGGAGAACCAGCAGTAAAGCGGCCTCTGCCAGCGCAATTCTCAATAGTGCCTCAACGAGCAACTGATCCATGGTGCCGGAATCGGGCGAGACCAGTTCCCCGAGCACCACTTCAGCGCTGATACACACCGGACTCCTATCTGTGGGGCTTAGCAACCTTTTCTGGAAGGGCAGCGAGATTATCGACAACCCCAACGAGAAGGCCCTAATGGTGGCAATGGGGCTTTTCTGCCTGGCGATCCCCTTCCAGGGACTCTACATCCTACTCTCTCGAATGATCAGGGAGTACGACTCCTCGGCGAATCTAATCGTTCCAGAGTCCATACTACGCCTTGCCTCGATTTGCGAGATGGTCAGCTACAGCTGTGGGATCACCGGTTTTTGCCTCATGCTGGTCAGAACTTCAACCGTGCTGGGTGGGATACTGCTGGCATCCGCGGTTCTTGTCATACTTCTAGCGAGATCAGCCATGATCAAGGCCTACGAGGCAAACCAGACTGCGTACTAGAAGCATATTCAAGTCCCCTTGCATCGTTACTGCCATGCTAGGGAGGATGATGGAGTACGGCGACAGGGACAAGGGCCCGGATACAGCAATAGTTACCCTGATTTTCCTATTTGCGGCAATTTCATTCATCTCCTACTCCGGCGTATTGGGAGAGGCACAGACGCAAGAGCAAGTTGCTACTTCGGAGGTAGTTCCCGATCTTGCCCTTGTCGCCTTCAGAGTTTCTTGCGCGTTTCTGGTGATATTCACGCTATCCTGGGTGGCCTTGGACCCGAAGGGGGGAAGGGACAATCCACTGTACTTCAAGGACAGAGAGATCAGGCCCAGGAAGGTGGTTGGACCCACAAGGCTCGCTGCGTACACGATGTGGCACTTCGCCCTCTTGGGGGTCAGCTTCGGAGTATCTGGTGCTGCATCCTGGATTCACGTATCTGGCAATGAGGTACCCGAGTGGATGCTAGTAGCCGGTCCGGCCCTCTTCGCGACTTCGTACACTTGTGCGATTCTAGTGACATGCGTAATTTCATTCCACATCATCGGGAATGAGATCCAGAAGGGGCACTCGGTTGACCACCTCTTCTCTTGGTACGAGATTGTGATGCACAATGCTAACGTGGGGCTTCTGGGACTGGCTCTTCTTCTCAATAGCATGGAGGTGGACTGGAGGTACTTCGCCTTCCCCATCGTATTCGGAATAGCGTACGTGGCTTGGGCTGCGATTTATGCCAACTTCATCGAGGGGGTGTTCATCTACGACTTCATGGACTACAGGAGGTCTGGTGCACCTCTAATCTACATGGCCCTGCTGACGATACAGACTTCCTTCTTCGTAGTGGTTCTGGCAATGGACCGGCTAGCAGATTGGAACCCCTACCTGGCTGCGGTTGTGGTGGTGGGATTGACTTGGCAGATTACCACAGTCAAAAACCCCGATCAAGATAGAGCGTAGCGAAATAATCAGACGGATTCGTAAATTGCCCACGTTGCGGGGCCAGTGTGAACGGGCTGTGTTTACTAGGCCGTCATTTTCCCTGCGGATCATGAAAATCTTATCATAACGATTTGCGTTTCAATTCGGAGTACAGCTTGTCTGGCAACTTGCTCTTGACTCGAATTCGTCGTCCGTTCGGGTGTTCAAACTCAAGTTCAGAAGCATGTAAACACAGCCTGTTCACACTGGCCTTGCCACGTCCGTACCTAGTATCCCCAACCACCGGACAACCGAGTTCACTCATATGGAGCCTTATCTGCGCTCTCCTGCCCGTGTCAATCTTTATCCTAATCAAGCTGTGAATTGGTGCAGACTTCTCCACTCTCCAGTTGGTAATCGCTTCCTTCCCGCCCCTCTCTCCTTCCGGCACTAGCCTCACTCTCTTGTCCCTGGACTCTTGTATGCGCGATGTTGCCACACCCGACTCATCGGCGGGTTTCCCGAAAACTACTGCATGGTAGATTCTCTCGACCGTTCGGTCCTGGAATTGGCTTTGCAGAAAGTCTCTAACTTCAGGGGACTTTGCTACAATCAGGCACCCTGATGTCTCCCTGTCAAGACGATGAACAAGATGTGCCCGGGTATGTTGATTTCTTGAAACCCAATTCAATACTCGATCGAACATCGTATCCGATTCTCCTCTAGGAGTGGCGACGGAAAGCAGACCCGGGGGTTTGTCCACTACGATTACTTCCCTATCTTCAAAAAGAATACTGGGATCGGGTATTTGGTCCGCCTTATTCCAAGTAGGCCCATCGACCTCTGTCCTAGAGAGGGTCTCTACGACTGCTCCTACGGGAATGGCTGCCTTGGCCCTAGTAGCCTTGTTACCGTCTACCAGCACCCGCCCGTGATCGATCATGCGACGCAGGGAGTTTTTCTTGGCCTCGGGATGGAGGATCGAAAGGACGTCGATCAGAAATCCACTTTCCGTTACTTCAATGCTAGGGTTTCCCACGAATCCGGGACAGGGGGGTGCCAATCAAGTTTGGCGGAGTAATGGGCCCGTCCACTCTTCGGAAATGAATTCACAGATGGCTGGTCCAGACCAACTCCCACACGGCACCGGCCTCGTTCTCCCACCACAGCCTTCCGTCCGAGTCCTGGTATACGGTGACATTGTGCCACGTGTTCTCAACGGGCGTCCTCTCGAAGTGGCCCAAGAAGTACGAAGAGTCGGTCGGAGGCCCGCTGGTTCCTTCCCCCTCTCCCATCCAATAGTAGAGCTCGTTGAGGAAGCAGAGGCCCCCCATCGACTCGTCCGAGAAGAATAGCGTCTGATTGCCGTATGGGCTGTCCGGAGCGGTAAGCTCGCCGTACTCGCTGCTTGGGTATCCACACCCGGATATCGCCTCCGGGCCTCCCTCTGCGACTAGCAGGCTGGGGTCGGCCAGTGGCCTCTCGGTCATCAGTGACGGATCGATGTTCACCGAGCTCAGCCCCCTTGTGACAACTGGCCAGGGATCGTTCTGGGTGAGGAACGTCCATCCACTGGTTTGGTTGGAGTGCGCCCACTCCTTGTAAGATCCCGTGAACCATACCATCTCTGCCTCAGTGTGATTCCTGTCGCTGATGTGGAGGACCCCGAGGTTGATCTGGCTCTCGTCGCCGTCATGAGGGGGGACCCTAGCGCCGTACATGTCGATGAAGTCCTGTGTGTCGAACTCGATTACACGCTCTGCAGTCACATTCGTTCCGGTGCAGAAGAGTGCGTGCTCCTCAGAAACGCATGACTCGACGCTCTCGTTGATGAGCTTGTAGTTGATCTCGGTAGCATCTTCCGCTGGGAGGAAGCCTGCCATGTAGAGGAAGATGTCGGACCAGACCATGCGCTCCTGTCCGTCTGGAACGATCCTGAACGAACCGTTGTCGTGAATCAACCTGACTTCTGTTCTATCGCCGTTCTCGTCTTCCATTTGAACTGCATACGGCCATCCCCTGTCCGGGTCCCAGAATGGACCGGAGATATCTCCCCTGACCGTGGTGTCGCTGTCGAGGTGCATCCCGTCGCCGCTGTTCCAAGCTCCCTCTCCCTCCTCGGGGAACCCCCTAGTATCGAGTCCCAGAAGGCCGTGACCCATCTCGTGGCTCAGTCCGAAGGAAGTGACGTACTGCATGTGTAGAATCCCCCTTAGTTCCGGGTGCTCCTTGCCGTCTAGCGGGGAGTAGCAGTGGGAACTGTGCTCACAAGGGGGTGTCATCCCGATGTTTCCAACTGGGTCGTGGAAGCGAACATAACCGGCCCCCCCAACGGAGTCCCTGGTCTGGATTGCGATGAAGTCGAAAACGTGCCCGGAGACGTTCCATGCGTCGTAGCAGGCGGTGCACAGCGAGGGGCTGACGTGCTCCCAACCGTTTGTCCACCTCTCCCCGTAAGACTCGCCCATCGTCACGAAGTAGCCGCCTTCCGTCGTTCTGACCTTCTCTGAGGCCTGCTGGAAACCCACGGTCCCTCTGAGCGAAGTATCCAGAATCCCCATGCCCATGTACTCTCTCGCGACCTGCCCGGGCGCAAGGAAGTCTTCGCGAAGGTGCAGGCATGATCTGGAGTAGACGCCGTCTCCCGCGACAACGTCACCGTTCGTGCCATCGTCGAACAGGTCGTGGGGACCGCTCTCGTTGTCGATCAGGAAGCCAAGCCATTCAGGTATCCCGGTGTTCTCAACCCCCCAAGGACCCTCCCCTCCTATCGACCTGTACGAGACGGTGAACGTCTCGTCAAGGAAAACTATCGAAGGCTCGATTTGGAGCTTGCCCGAAGAAAGCGAAGAGGCCTGTTGCACCCCCAATTCGCTTATCTTACTCGCATCACAATCCCCTACCTTCTGAGGTACGAAGTCATCGTCCGGCCAGTCAAATTCGACAGGCGCAGCCTCGTCGTCTGGAAACTCCTCCTCGGCCTCTCCCGACTCCTGCTCGGCCTCTCCCGACTCCTGCTCGGCCTCTCCCGACTCCTGCTCGGCCTCTCCCGACTCCTGCTCG
>CAYFID010000042.1:0-10095 GCA_964343205.1 uncultured Candidatus Poseidoniales archaeon
GAAACGATTGTCAGTGCATGTTGGGGTAGACTAGGCACCTCATTACCTCCGGAGATGCGAGTTCCAATCGACGGTCTTTGAACGTGTCCATGGTGTGAATGAATCACCGACGGCGTTTTCCCCGTGAACCCATACGGATGCTCGATGTCTGACCTCGAGCTTTGCAGGTTCGGTGTACTAACTGCTTCGGACAGGGCTAGCTCCGGCGAGTATGAGGATGTCAGCGGACCAGCCATCGAAGAATTCCTGCATGAGGCCATCACATCGGACTGGGAGGTTGTGAGAAGGTTGGTTGCAGACGAGCAGGAATCAATTGAGGCGGCGTTAATTGATCTAATCGAAGTCGAAGGTTGCTCGGTAGTGGTAACTACAGGCGGTACCGGACCAGCAGTCAGGGACGTGACACCGGAGGCCACTGAGTCAATCTGCGATAGGATGCTCCCAGGATTCGGTGAGCGAATGAGGGCCATATCGATGAACTACGTACCCACGGCAATCCTGTCAAGGCAGACGGCCGGAATCAGGGGGTCATCCCTTGTCATCAATCTCCCCGGCTCCCCAAGGTCGATTCGTGAGATACTCGACTCCGTTTTCGCAGCAGTCCCATACTGTGTGGATCTAATCGGAGGCCCGTACATTACTACCGACTCGTCAGTAGTCGACTCTTTCAGGCCACCACACGCTAGACGCGAATGATTCATCCGCATGAGTGGAGTCGGGTGGCTATGGCGAAAGTGAAGTCAGGGGTCGGGACAACAGACCGCGCTAACGACGAGATAAGGGAAATTGGGGTCAAGCTAGACTTCACGCAAAATGCTCTGGCCTCTCTTCTCTACAGCCAGGGTGACACCCAGGTTCTGGTGTGCGTAACCAAGGCAGACTCCCTGCCCCGGTGGTTCCCCCGGGATGCTCAGAGGGGATGGGTCCACGCAGAGTACTCGCTCCTTCCGGGCTCCACGGACACTAGGTTCCGCAGAGAGAGAAATGGCGCGAAGGGGAGGACGATGGAGATCGAGAGACTGGTAGCACGCTCGCTAAGGGCTGCAGTAGACCTAGAGGAGCTTGGCCCAGTGGCGCTCACCGTGGACTGCGACATTCTCAATGCGGACGGTGGCACCAGGTGCGCTTCGATTACCGCCGCGAGCATGGCCCTAAGATTAGCTGTCAGGAGGCTGATAGCTTCTGGAGAGTGCATGCCCAAAGACAAGCGTCTCTCTAGGGACGAGATTAGGAAAGGGGCTACTCAGGAGTCTCTGACCCAGGAGGAGATGGCGGAACACGAGCTGTCCGTGATGCCCGATGATGTCGCTGCACTTAGTGTCGGGATGGTCGAAGGCGGGGTCTGGACGGATTTGGACTACGTCCTTGACAGCAACGCAGACGTAGATATGAACGTGGTAATGACAAGCTCAGGACAATTTGTGGAGGTACAGGGGACTGGGGAGGAAGCTACATACTCGCGAGAGGAATTTGAAGCTCTGGTCGATGCTGCAGTGAGCGGAATATCCAAGATCAACGAGATCCAGTCCAAGATTCTCTCCGTAGCCATCTGATGGTGGGACTGGCCGGACTTGAACCAGCGGCCTCCGCATCTTCAGTGCGGCGCTCTCCCAGCTGAGCTACAGTCCCGTAGCACCCTCGCCACCACAGTCTCATCTTCAAGCCTTCCTAGTGCTAGAAACGGACAAAACGTCCGTTAGGAACTAACTTTTCAAACTAGAGAAGCCAATAGCCTACTCTTCTTCGTCGACCCTTCGGACATTGATCGCATTGGGTCCCTTGGGCCCATCACCGACTTCGAACTCCACTGGGTCTCCGTCCTTTATTCTCCCCTCTACTTGGGTCGTGTGGACGAACAGGTCGTCCCCGTCCTCCCTTCCTATGAACCCGTATCCTTTCACATGGTTGAACCACTTCACTGTTCCCTGCTCCATATTGCTTCGCCACCCAAGCCGGTTATTGAACTAGACTAGTCATTCGTGTCGTGGAGGCTAGAACACATCGTCCTCGTCTTTGCCCTCGTCGAAGGTCATCATACCTCCAGATTTCCCCGACTTGCTCTTCTGAGCTTTCTTGGCTGGCTTCTTGGCTGGCTTCTTGGTAGCTTTGGGCGCCTCCCCGGAGAGTTGCGCTTTCCTGGCTGCGGCTGCCTCCTCTTCCTTCCTTTTGAGCTCCTCAGGGTCTATTCCCTGCTGCGCCGCCAGCTTTGCCCTTCGCTCGTCGCGGGCACGAATCTCGAGTAGCCTCTGTCTTGCTTTATCGTAATGCTGGAGCATATACATGGCGTCATGCTCCAGCAACGGGGAGTCGGAGATGATGGTGATGTCCATCCAATCGCCTTCCTCAGCCAAGTACTCGGCGAAGGGCTCGAACTTCAGGTCCGATTTCTTGATCTGAGTGTAGTGGAGTGCGTTGCCCATACGGTGCTCGACCCCAGCGAAGTGGCAGTAGAATGTGGATCCGCCATAAGTCTCCCTGGCTTGATCGAACAGTTCTGCGTAGTCTTCACTAGTCCTCAGTCTTCCATGGCCACGAGCGTGTATATGGCCCATGTTCAGGACCGGGACCGTGCCCTCGACGTGGTTGCATACTTCCAGGACCTCCTCTACTGTCCCCCAGAGCTCCTGTCTGCCCGAAGTCTCGACCCCCACTAGGGATGGCTCTGCCTCGTGAACCCATGGGAAGGCCGCATAGTCCTCTTCCTCCTCTGCGACACCCCATACCTCTCTGACTCTATCCACCACTCCTGCCATTACGTTGGCGACCTGCTCGTTAGCCTCGGGGCCCGGCTCATACTCCGCGTAGGGGCCCACATGGAAGGTTAGGTGCCTGGCATTGATAATCTTCCCCGCCTGCAGGCTAGTCTCCATCTTGGATAGGGTCCTGTTCCTCTCCCTCTTACTACCTAGTAGCTCTGCGTAGTAAGGTCCATGCATGTTCATCTCGAAGTCAGATTTCCATGACAGGATGCCCGCTTGCCAGTATTGGTCGAAGTGCTGTGGTTGGATTGTACGGACGGTTTGAACCTCCATAGCATCGAGGCCTAGGACGGTGATGTCATCCATACCCTCCACGATAGTTCGGCCCTTGCAGGAGAGGGGAACTCCGGCTGGCCCTAGTTTGAGTGGCATCCCGTTGGTCCTCGCGGGTCCGGCCGAAAGGGTGCCCCTTCAAAAGGGGTTTCAGGTGAAGGCTCGCAAAGATTGCTGATCATTTGTCTTTTGACCTAGCTGCGACTTCTATTCCCGTGGCGCCAGGGCCAGAAATCGGAAGCCTGCACAGGAACCCTGCTAACCACCTATCGAACCCCATCTTCTCTCCGACCTGAACCACTTCGTCACCGAGTGAGTGTGATACAATTGCTATTCCATCCGAGGATTTGAAAGAGCAGACGATCGGTACCATGCCCCTTTTCCTGATTTCCCCTATCAGTAGTTCCTGTTTGGTCCCTTCGAGTTCAGCCACGGCTTTGAGGGCACGGTGGCTCAGGAAAAGAAGGCTGATCTGCCTTATCCTCTCGATCACAAAACCCCATGCTTCACCCATCTTCGACGGGTCATCGGGAACGCTGACGATCATAGCGACCTTGCTCCCCTCAAGCTCGGAGAATGTCAGGGAAGCCCCCCATGCCCCTCTCATGATGTCACCTTCCAGAACACTAGAAGAGGATACTAGAAGCCAGTTGGCCGAGCTTAGAGACCCCCTCCAATCTATCGAACCCTGGTCGAAACCAGATTCCAAGCTATGATCAACTAGAAATTGGGTTTCCACACCCATCCTTCCTGCTGCCTCCATGACTCGGGAAGCGGCATCGCTCCTGTCCATTCTACCCAGACATACCATCCTCACCGGGACACTAGCCATGATGTCCGCTCAACTTGCCGGTGAAGAGGGTTACCTACTCCAACTTCCACCTTAGAAGCGCGATTGCTCCACCCATCCCAAGCAGTTGCTGTCCGGCATCATGGTCAGCCGATGCCTGGATTACCTTCCCATTGGATCTGGAGATATCCTCGGCAACTGAGGCCCATTCCGAGACCCCTTCCTCAGAACGAAGTAGGCCTGCATCGATCACTAGAGTCTCGACTGCTCCCTGCTCTGCGGCACAAGATACTGGCCCAACTCCGTAGGTCACAGCGCCTTCCGTCGAGATTCTCCTTAACCCCTCCTCAATCGCTCTAACCTGCTCGACTAGGGCGTGCTCACCCAGAAGGGCATCTGCCAGCCCCTCCGCCAGAACTTCGTTGGCAGCAGACCTCCCTCCGATGGAAGTCGGAGCATTCACGATACTGTTATTTGCACCTAAGTCCCTTAGATTGGATTCGAAACCCTCTCTGGCCAGTCCAGGCCCACATATCACCAGAGGCATCTCGTCAGCGAAGACCATCCTGGTCTCCCTGGCGACCTTCTCGAAGAACTCCTTTCTGACCCCGGAAGAGTCTCCGGACCTCTTCCCACCTCCTCTGAGACTGAACTGCGACACGTCCCTAATACCATGGGATGCGACCTCGAAGATCAGGACTTCATCGTTCTCCACGACCAACAGGCCAGCTCTGGCCTTCTTACCAGAAGAGATGGCTTCTTTGATCAGGGAGGAATCTGCCTTCGATAGTCCGCCCTCTCGGGATAATTCGACTTCGTCGCCTGTTCCAATGACGTGGGTGTGGTGGCTGCCAATGTCTATTCTGGCCTCCTTTATTACTCCATGAACCCTGAGGTTGTCCGTGAATGGCTGGAATGCGGTCTCTGTAGCCTCCAGTAGAATCCACATGGGTTTCCGCTCGGCACTCTTTGCCCGCCCGTCCTCTTTTGTCCCAGTCGTGGAGTCCCTCCTGTGAGAGAGCATTCCCACCATGCAGCCTGGGCCACAGACTTGGGAAAGGACCCATAGGTCATCTTCGTCCTCGACCCTCAGCCTCACTCCCTCGTCCAGCCACTTGATGCGACGCATTGCTATGCCCCCCCCACTCTCGATGAAGGTCCGCTCTTGAAACCTTCATCGGTGAACACCTTGGGCGATAGCCATGGGAGGGCCGGCATTCTGGGGGATAGCTGGAAGTCCGATCTCGCACTCGCTTACACCTAGGCTGTTTTCCATCGTCGGGTCATTCATTGGAATCAAGCAGGCAGAGCCGGTCTTCATCGAGGCTACCAGCATCGAAGAGTTCCAGTCACTAGTGTCGGCTTTGGAAGGTGAGTTGTGGCTCTCTTGTACTGCCCCTCTGAAACACTCCCCACAGTCCAGACTCGGCGTCACTGGCCCGGAGGGGGTCAATGCGATCAACCAGCTAATGAGGTCAGGAGGGGAGTGGTCTGGGACAAGCACCGACGGCAGGGGCTTCGTCTCGGCCTGTCTGCATGTCGGATTGGACCCGGAGGGATCAGTACTTAGGATGAGGGGGGGAGGTTCAGCAGCACGCTCAATCGCCGCTGCCTGGTCCTCACATGGGGGCTCGCTAATCCTAGAATCAGGCCGTAGAGATTTGGTCAGTGGACCATGGGACGGCAGCATATTGGGCCATGGTGACGCCGACTTAGCAATCGATCTGGATGCCTCACCAGCCGGGGGCTCCTCTGTAGACATGGATGCCAAGATGCAGGTCTCCATCTCCTATGGGGGTGGGGCTCCTTCCGACGACTTTGCCGTGGTAATGGTCGCCGCACAGCATCTCGAGGCCTGGAAATCCCTCTTCGCCCCATCAAAGAGGGAAGAAATGCCCAGCCTCCAAGAGGTCCTCTCTGCGCTCTGACACTAACTTAGGAGTCTATGAATTACCACTAATCATCGTAAGCAGCACAGGGTACGAGAGTCAGAGCGGGATATTCCCATGCTTCTTTGGTGGGACCATTTCCCTCTTCGAGAGCAGTGGTCTCAGAGCACCGACCAAGGCCCTCCTTGTCTCGTAAGGCTCGATGACGTCGTCCAGCCAACCGTGCTTAGCAGCGACGTATGGGTCCCCGAACTTGCCCCTATACTCCTTGACCAGCTCCGCGTAAGTCCCCTCCGTGTCTGTGGATTCGGCCAGCTCCGCCCTGTGGATTATCTTAACAGCCCCCTCCGCGCCCATCACGGCAAGCTCCCCCGTCGGCCAAGCGACGTTGTAGTCCGACCCGAGGTGTTTGCAGCTCATGGCGAGGTAGGCTCCCCCGTAGGCCTTCCTAGTTACAACGGTGAGCTTGGGCACAGTAGCCTCAGCATACGCGTAGAGAAGCTTGGCACCATGCCTGATTATTCCGCCCCACTCCTGCACGGTCCCCGGCAGGAAGCCTGGTACATCCACGAAAGTAATGACTGGGATGTTGAAGCAGTCGCAGGTCCTGATGAATCTTGCCGCCTTCACCGATGCGTCGATGTCCAGACAACCGGCCAAGACGGCTGGCTGGCTCCCTACCACGCCCACGGGGTGCCCGTCTAGCCTCGCGAAACCCACCACTACGTTTTCGGCATATGATGGGAAGAGCTCCAGGATACGCTTTCCATCGACCACTTGGCTAATCACCTTCCTCATGTCATAGGGTCGGTCCGAGTCAGGAGGGACCAGTTTCTCCAGCCCCTTGCACCTACGATCCCACTTCTCACCCGATCTGAGGACTGGGGGGTCGGACAGTGTGTGGTCTGGCAGGAATGAGAGAATCTCGGCGACCATGTCGAAGGCCCCGTTCTCGCTGCCTGACACCATGCAAGCAACCCCGCTCCTGCTGGCGTGATGCCCCGCACCCCCAAGAGTGTCTTCATCTATCTCCCCTTCTACTATCTCAGGTATTACATACGGGCTCCTCATGAACATCCTCCCTCTGTTCTGATCAAGGATTACGAAGTCTGACAGACTCGCTGCAAGAGCGCTTGTCCCTGAAACAGTCCCCAGCACTATCGATATCATTGGAACCCTTCCAGAGCAGGAAACGAGAGAGTCCAGCAGCTCCCCGGTAGATCCGAGCGAGGTCACACCCTCGTGAGCTCTCTGGCCGTCGCCGTCCCAGATGCCTATTATCGGAAGACGTGACTTCTCCGCGAACTCAACCACCTTGGTGATTTTCTTGGCGTGCATCTCCCCCATCGTGCCGGAGAACACGGAGTAATCTTGGGAGAAGCAGACGACTCTACGACCATCGATCATGCCGTGTCCGGCTACCACACCATCACCCAGTGGCGTGTGCATGTGCATGCCATGGTCTCCAGACCTGTGTCGTACGAAGGCATCCACCTCGACGAAGGTGCCATAGTCTAGCATCCCAGTGATTCTCTCCCTAGCTGTCCTAGCCCCTGACTCTCTCAGCTCCTTGATCACAGAACGGTCCCCGGGAGACTGTGCCTCATGCCTGATCGCGTCCAAATCTTCGCTCGGAGTGGAGCCCGTCACGAACCTTCCAAGTGCAAGCCGGTTCATCAGCAAACCGGAGGCTCTAGGACCTCGAGAACGCGGGATTCTCTCCAACTAGGTCACTGTCCCAGCCATCCGATACGGCTTCTCTCCCGCCTACGGAGAGAAGGTGGTGCAGTTTGACGAGGGCCGAGCCCGGTGGGCAAAGCGAGCCATGACCTATCATCCCGATCTTCTTCTGGTCTCTTCCCTTAGAGTACACGTTCATGTTTATCGGGCCGTGGATCGTCTGCGATACCACTACCACTACGCCGCCACCAGAGACGTGGTCTTCAAGCATGACCCGTAGCCGGGTGTTCTCGAGACTGTCCTCCTCAGGGTCAGAAATCGGCAGGTGGCCAAGGCCTGTACCGTGGAATAGGAGTGCGTCGAACTCAGAGTCAATGGCTCCCTGTACCAGGTCAGGGTGCAAGTGAGGGTCAGAGATGAACTGGGCTATACGGACCGTTTCATCGAAGGGCTTTGGGGAAATCGCCTCAACCCTTGCATCGTGGGCTTCGGGGGAATAGTCGATGGAAGCACCCTCTCTGTCTATGTCGATATACGCCAGAGGATCTTGGTTGATGGCCTTGAAGGCGTCTCTCCTAGAGGAGTGGTACTTCCTGCAGGCGCATCCCGGTAGAACGGCGCACCTTCCGTCGGACGAGCTTGCGTGCAGTATCACAACCGAGGAGTCCCTGTAGCCAGAGGGCTGAGGGCCGTGGGCCGCCCAGTGGACCGAGGCGATTAGGTTCTCCGCAGCATCCGATGATCCCCTATCTGGTGACCTCTGGGACCCCGTCAGGACAATCCTCCCAGGAGGTCTTCCGCCCTGGCCAGACCAGCCATATGCCATCGCAGCCGCAGAGAGGTGCATGGTGTCCGTGCCGTGGGTGATTACGCATCCGACGGCACCCTCGGAGAAAGCCTCCTCCGTGGCCCTAAGCATCCTGTTCCAGTGCCTCGGTCGAAGGTCGTCAGACCACATGTTTCCGAGCTTAACAGCTCGGATTCGAGCTATCTTCCTCAGTTCAGGAACAGCATCCAGCAGTTCGTGGGGGTCGAACCTGGCTGTGACCGCCCCAGTTGCGTAGTCCACTTTGCTGGCGATTGTGCCTCCGGTATGGATCAGGTGGACTAGCGGTAGAGACTCGTCCTGGGGGACCTCTGGAGCCGAGGGCTCCTCGATAGCAGGGATCTCTTCGAGGATCTCGAAGGAGTCGACGTAAGACTCGGGGAACGACACGTTGTATCCGTTCTCTAGCTTCATAGTCAGAAGCTTCGGCCCAGAGGGCGGAAGCGCCAAGCCCACGTGCTCGACCTTTCCTGACCAGGTCTTCACTACCATCTTGACGGGGGTTCCTGACTTGGGCCACTCCTCCATTGGCCCTGTGGGGAGTACCTAGCCAATGAAGGAAGCGGAAGGCCTGCTAACAGCCATGTCGCCAATCCAAGGAAATAAACTGAGAAATCGTGAGCCAGTTTTCATTGGCAGCCTTCAAATCGTTAGGTTCGCGTGGGGGTTCATGCCTCTATCCGGCCGTTCACCAACACTGACCGAAAAACCAAGGCTGACCCCAATAATGTTGTCAGCTCTGATGCTAGCCTCTACACTTGTGCCTGCAGTTTCTGCAGCAGCATCAATACACGTTTACTCCGACTCCGACTCCGAGGAATCTTCGGTAGGACACCCTGCTAACTACACCATCACAATAGAGAACGACGGTAGCGAAGACCTGACTGTTACCCTGACCGCAACCCAGGAAAGCACCTGTGAAGGGTACTGGTCGAACCTCAGCTCCACGACCTTCACCCTCACACAGGGCTCGTCTGCCACCTCGACTCTCAGCGTGAGCGTAAACGGCACCGCAACGGGCAATTGCCAGACCACCGTTATGGCCGCGGGCTCCGACGCAAGTGGCTCAAACACAGCACAGGACGATCTCATCGTCATCACGACTGGGAACCCGGCGTGGCCCTCAGGGCACACTCGGTTCGTTTACATCCGCACCGTCGACACCGGAGTGAACACCCAGACGCCCTTCACTCTTGAGTTCTCAGCACCCCCGATGTCGGACAACTCGCCATACGACATGCACCAGTTCTGCGACACCGCGAACGGCGACGACGACGACGTATGGGAGGCGTTCGTTCCCACGGACTTCAACCCCACCACCAGCTGGAGCGTGGTGAACGTCAACGGAATCACCCTAGGGCAGTTCGTATCTTACAACCTGACCGAAGCTGGCTCCATGTCATTCCCCATGGTGGTCTTCGAGCAGAACACTTCTGCATCGGGGCACGTGTCCTCTGAACTGTCGGACTCCGAGACCTACCCATGCCAGGCGCCGCCCGGCGGAGGAGGAGGGGGCGGGGGATCCCCTGGTTACGACTCATCTGGGATGGGGATCGTTGAGTACGAAAGCCAGACCCCAAGCAGCTCTCAGTCATGCATGAGCAACTACTCTTCGTGCCCTCTGAACATAACGGTGCTAGAGGATGGCTGGACAAACGTCACAGTAGGAGCTTGGGGACTGGGCAACAACGACACCACCCTCGAAGTGACCTCGTGGATGAACGGCGAGCAGACCAACTCATTCACCGTCACCGTCGACGACTCCCACCAAATCGCAATCACCCTCCCCTTTCACATCGAGGAGGACACCTGCAGCGTCGAGGTCGAGGCGAACCTAGACAACTCCGGGACCCAGACCTCGTGGAACCAGTCGTGGGG
>CAYFID010000043.1:0-5365 GCA_964343205.1 uncultured Candidatus Poseidoniales archaeon
TGGTTAACCTCCTAAACCACGAAAAGTCTCGTGGCCGCACTTCCTCGGCAGCGCCAAGCCTGATGGAAGACGTCATGGCACTAAGTGCTCGGTCTCCAACGCCAGCTCGACGTAGCATCCCGGCGACCTTCATGCCGTATAAGAACGTGACGAGGGGGGCAATGGCCTTCTTGCAATCAATTGCCTAGTCTGCGCCGAAGAACTCTCGCAGAACCGGGTGCATCTCCATGGCCTGCTCCTTCTGGATTTGTTCGTAGGTCCTGAGAATAATCCCCACTGCCAGCAGCAACCCTGTCCCAGTGGCGTTTCCAACGGTGCCGAGCAGATCGGCACCAGCGGCTAGGAGCCCGACGAATGCACCGGAAAACAGAGTCACGGGTGGTATGTATCTCTCCAGTATCCTCTCCAGAACAACGGGGTTCTTCCGGAAACCGGGAATCTGCATGCCCGTCCTCTCGATCTGCTTGGCTACATCCTTGGCCCCCATGTTAGTCGTCTCTATCCAGAACTTGGCGAAGACGGTGGATCCTGCAGTCATGAAGAAGACGTACACAAACACGTGAGTCATAATCTGGCCCAGTGAATGCCCGTGAGCGTCTCCGGTCTGGTTCAGGAGAGGAATTAGCCAGTCCCCGACCCCGTTGACCATGGAGCTGTACCAGGCAAATCCGTCATGTGGAGTGGTAGCTCCCTCGTAGTACGAGCCGAACCATTCTGAGCGGCTCCAAGCCCCGTTGGACCCTACTATTGGGACCGTCGAAAGAGTGGGATGGCTGTGGAACAGAAGTGTGAACATATTGATATTCGCTAGAAGAGCAGCCATCAAGATCACAGGTATGTTGCTGGCGTAGACAAGTCTGATTGGGTACTGGCCCCTGTGACCCCTAACCTTCCCGTGGGTGAGGGGCAACTCTAGCTTGCTAGACTCAGCGTACGCGACTACGAGGAAAACTATGATCGAGGAGATTAGGGCAACTATAGGATTGGCATGCTCTAGGAGCATCATTTCGAAGCCATTTTCTGAAACAAGCTGCTGGTTGCTGGCTGTCCTGAGAGTGTAGAAAATCATTGGTAGCGTTCCGGAAGGGGGGTTGTCGAAGGACATAGGGGCCCCTTCCACGGTGGGAAGAGGGGAGAGGGTCCCTACGAAAGTCGACTGGGCTACACCGGCAGCGATGAATAGGGAAATTCCACTGCCTATCCCCCACTTGCTTACAAGTTCGTCGAGCAGGAAAACGAGAAGGGAGCCCAAGAATAGTTGGAAGACGATCACGGCTCCGGCCCACCCCTCCCCATAGTCCAGTATCAATGACGGAGACGGATCTAGAAAACCGTATACCTGGGGTATTGACTCAATAGGAATCATGATGAGAACCAGGATTTTCTGCACGCCTTGGTAGAGCTGCTTGTCTGCTGAGTCCTGCAAATCTAGTTTGATAATCTTAGAACCAGAAAATAGTTGCATGATAATAGAGCCAGTTACGATTGGGCCGATTCCTAAGTGCATTATCGAACCTGAGGCTCCAGCCATTATGGCCCTGAACGAGGAGAAGACATCCAGGGTAGTGTCTGAGAGCCCGTAGATCATTACATTGGTCATCATGAAATAGATGATCAGCACCAAGGTGGTGGTCCAAAGCTTCTGGTTGAACCGAACGTGCCCCTCAGGCTTAGAAATACTAGGGTAGACGTCTACAAGTCTCTTCAGGCCGTAAAGTCTGCTACCCTCTTCACCAGAGTATAGTAAGCAAGAAAGTGCGAGTCCTGCTCCGAGACCGAAAAGTGCTACCCCCACAAGTAGGAAGCCAAATGCTGCCTTATCCACCCAGCCCCAGTATGAGAGGGCCAAAATGATGGCTAGCCAAGCGTATGCCTTCGCATACTTCCCGACTATGGGGATTTCGCTTACCTTCTCGGGGAGGTCAGTCATCGTCCCCCACATTACGAAGGCAACGTAAGGAATAGAGGTCGCTAGCAGGATTATTGCACGGGTCTGGTCGTCCCCTCCGGCTGACAAATTGTCCCTCTGCCAGTAGTATAGTGCCCCCCAGTAGATGGCGCTCATTGCAGCGACGCCGAACCAGTTGGGGTCTCTCTTAACCATATTCTAGCCTCCATTGGCGGGAAGCTCACTCCTCTTCCCACTCCCCCCAATCCTCGTCTTCTTCCATCTCTACGGTACCTCCGACAGATTCGACCTTCTCGATTGCCTTGGCACTGGCCTCGCTGACTGTTATTTTCAGAGGCCGCCCAATGTTGCCTCTCCCGAGTAGCTTGTCGTAACCCATCTCTGTGAGGTTGATCTCGTCACCTTCTGCGATCTCGCCGACTTGGCCCAAATTTATTGAGGCGTTAACCACCCTCAGACTCGGATGGCGGTTGAAACCGTGCATGCCCCAATGACCGGGCATGTACTTCAGACGAGTCATCACCTTGTGCTTGTTCAGTCCGGCGTTTCCTCTGCCGCCTCTCTTTCCTGCACCCCTTCCTGCCTTCTTTCCACGGCCGTGGTAGCGGCTTCTTCCCCTGAACTTGTTAGTCCTAGAAACCATAATACAACCTCAGAACATCCTCGCTGCCAGTTCGCCGATTCCTTCGCCTCGGAAGCCAAGGGCTCCGCCAACCGAGTAAGCTCTCTTGATGCCACCCCAACCCTTGGGGCCTCGTGGTGGGTGAAGCCTGAAAACAGGCTTCATCCCCTCGACGTCCTTTGTTGTAGCATCTCCTGAGGCAATCGCCTTGGAAAGTGATTTGATGGTGGAATGCTCGCTGAGAGACTTGATTTCTGAGTCTGTTACAGGCTTGTCTCCTGGCATTCGCCCCCTTTCTTTAATCAATGATCCTATGGTATCTGCATCCACCTCACCCCAAGTTACGTAGTCCTTGGCCTTCTGAAGCATTCCCTCGTAGGGAGCTGTCTTTGGGACCAGTACAGCGTGATTCACCCTGGTTAGATTGAGCATTGACATAGTGTCGCGAATCTTCTTCGTGACTCCGCGATCACTGCGTACTCGGATTACTAGGTAAGTCATGAGTTTCTCCTCCCTATTGTGATATGTAGCCTCTCGCGGACCTCTACGCTGACCTTGGCCCTGCTCAACTGCTCTAGAGCGTTGAAAGTGGCGCTCGCAAAGTTGATTGTCGACCTAGTCTGCCCGGATGATCGGGACCAAACGTCTTCGACCCCTGCAAGGGCTAGAACGCGTCTGCCGTAGTCTCCAATTACAAGCCCTTTGCCCGAAGGAGCGGGCAAGAGTGTCACTCGGGTAGAGCCGGATCTTCCTGTGGCCTTGAATGGAATGCTGTTTCCCGGGCCCTCGGCGGACTCCCATGACCCATTTCCCCTGAACACTGGAATCAGGTTAAGTTTGGCCTGAGAAATCGCCTTCTGAATAGTGCTTGCCACCTCCTTTCCCTTGCAAACAGAGAGGCCTACATAGCCATCACCATTGCCGACAGCGCATAGGACATTGAATCTGACTCGTCTCCCGGAGTCTGTCATCCTCTGTATCATATTTACACTGAGAACATCGTCCTCAATCTCAGGTAGGAGTGCGTCTACTATCTCGACTTCGCGAATAGGGAAACCTGTTGCTAACGCCTGCTCGTAGGTTAGTATCTCGCCGTTCATGACCATACGGCCAAGTCGTGTCCTCGGCTGCCACACCCTTAGGGCGGCAAGGGGGTCTGGCCCCCTGCGCCTAGGTCCATCTTCCGGCCCATCTGTGGGAGTCTGTGCTAGGGCAAGGCCTGGTGCAATCGGGGGTTTTTCCTCCACTTTCGTTTCCTCCTCAGTCATTACTTGCCCCCCTCTATCGATTTCCTAGTGACAGAAACCGCCTTCTGAATATCATCCCCAATGTGCTCTCCGTTAACCCTCTCGTCTGCAGGTAGAATATCCTCGGAATGAGGCACATCCAGTCCCGCTTCAATCATCCCCTTGAGGGCTGCGTAGACTCTGCTGCCTCTCGAAGAGGCTGCGAGGCCGATATCCAAGATAGCCGCTTTGTGGCCATTCGAAATCGCGGACTTTGCTAGAGCGAAGCCGGCGAGGTAGCAAGCAGGTACTGATTTCTTAGATGCGTTGGAAGGCCACTTGTGGAGGTCCACTAAACCCTTACCTGTAATAGAGGCGAGTACCCGGTCACCATCAGTCTCGTAAGAGACCAATTGACAGGTTACCTGGGTATTTGACACGCGGACAACTGCTCTTGGCACCCCTCCTCGGAGCATTCTGAATCGTCTGTGGTAGTCAGTCTCAGAAGTTCTACGCCTCTTGAATCTGAGTCTTTGGTTCCTACCCTTGGCCATTACTCGTCACCCCCTAATGAGATTCCCTCGAGCTGAATATTGCTCCTCATGTGAGAGATTGAACGATAAGATCCACCCTTTGCCTTCAGGTAGAAGTGCCTGTATTGGTTAGGCGTAATCTTACCATCTTCCCTGAGATCCTTGAGTGCCCTTCTTTGTGCCCTAATCTTTGACATCCACCTATTCTTCCTTGGGTTTCTGGAGTTTGCGCTCCCACTTCTCGAGCCGTGGCCCTTCCTCCTCCCCTTAGACTTCTGGAAGGATGCCTTTCTAGCTCTTGATCGGCTTGTTCCCTTAATTGCCTTGGACCTGATGATGCCATCCTCAATCAGCATACGGACGTCGTCCTTCTGTACAGCGTCTGAGACTTCTGATAGGTAATCTGGGTTGACCCATATGCGGTGAATTCCTACTGGCTTTCCTTCCTTCCTTGAGAAGATCTCGGCGGCCATCCTTTTCTGGTTCGTAATAATCATCAGACGTCCCCCCTTCTCTCGATTTGGCGCCTATTCAGGATCCTCAGACCCAACTCATCGGCTCTATCGTGAATCCTGGATCGCTTCCTGTTCCCTACTGAGGAGCCTATTCTCACAGCCTGCTTTTCAGGATCTAGGCTGTCTAGTTGGTCTGTCTTGTGCACCAATACTTCCTCGAATCCAGAAGGGTGCAAACCTCTTACAGAGGCAATCTTGCCATAGCCCACCCTAGCCATAGGGGATCTATACTTCAGATTCTTCCTCATCTTAGAGTCCTTGCCCTTTGGCTTCCTGTATCCGGTCTTAGACAAGCGACGGTAACGAAACCACTCCTGCCTTCTGAATGCTGGCTGCTTCCTGCTCTGATGGGCACGAATCTTCAGTGCTGACTGAGTTGATTCGTCTAGTACTGGCTTCTGTCTAGCGGTGTGGAATTCATCCCATTCCTCAAAGTCGCCCTCTTCTTCATAGAAGTCCTCCTCTTGTTCAAATGAGTCTGAATCTGAATCTTCTGCCTCGGGTGCTTCTGCCTCGGGTGCTTCTGCCTCGGGTGCTTCTGCCTCGGGTGCTTCTGCCTC
>CAYFID010000043.1:5465-9652 GCA_964343205.1 uncultured Candidatus Poseidoniales archaeon
GGTGAGTCGAGATATTAGATCGGCCTTCTTTCCCGAGACAGGCAGGCCCTGCTCTCTGAGAATATCCTTGAGTTGGGCCACAGTCATGTCATCGTAAGCCATTATCATGCCCCCTTCGAAGTAATGTATACCCCGTCCTGGAAAACTCTGGGATCTCTCTTCTTGACCTTGCAAGCCTTCTCTATGTTTGCGGCAGTTTGCCCGACCTTCTCCCTATCAGGTCCAGAAACAATGATGTCAGTCTTATTCTGAACTTGGACCTGGACGTCGACCGGGGTCCAGGGTAGCTTGGCCACTCTGGGAACCTTCTCCCCGAGCATGTTTGTGATGGTGAACTTGTTCCCCTCCACCTTGAGAGACATTGGAAAGTGGCTGAATACTGCTTTAAGCCTGTACTCGAATCCCTCGTTAATGCCCCTTACCATGTTCCTGAGGTGAGCTGCCCAAGTTCCTGCTATTGCCTTCTCCGATTTTCTTGGGAGGGTACAGTGAACCTCTAATCCGCCGTCTGATTCTCGAATAGCAACCGTGTTGTGTACGAATTCTCTGGAGATGGAGTTTCCGTCCTTGGTTATTTTGACAGTGTGGCCCTCAATACTGGCCCCTAATCCCTCGGGAAGTTTGATCTGGTGTGACACGTGTGCTACTCTTGGCATCTTTTCATCTCCTAGAATACGTATGCGAGCAGTCTACCGCCCACCCTCTCTTTCTTAGCTTCGAAGTGATCCATTATTCCCTGATTTGTTGTCAGAATGAGTAGTCCGAAGTCCCTAGCTGGAAGATACCTCGACTCCCACTTGTCGAATTCAGACCTCTTTACAGAGTGCCTTGGCTTTATGACTCCGCACCTGTTGATGGCCCCGATCAGTGAAATTCTGAAAGACCCCCCACGGCCGTCATCGAGTTTCTCGAACTCCCCGAGGTAACCTGAGGTCTTCATTATCGACAGCATGCTTCCTAGAAGCTTACTCGCAGGCCTGACAGTAACTTCGTACTTGCCGGAGCTTTCTGCGTTGAATATCGTTGTGAACGCGTCGTTTAATGGGTCAAATTGCATCTATATCCACCTCATGAGTATTTCTTGAATCCTATGTCTGGGGCAACGTCTCGGAAGCACTGCCTGCAAAGTCTCAGACCGTGCCTCCTGATCATCCCCCTCTTTCGCCCGCATCTCCTGCATCCCAGGCTCCTTCCAATCCTCTCCCCGTGGTCTCTCGCCATCTACTACTCCTCCACAATGTTCAGCTCGTATTTTCCAGCGAACCACGCTTTCGACTCGTCCCTGCCCACCCTATGGGTCTTGGAGACTCGGGACTTCCGCCTTCTCCTCCTGGAAATCCGATGCCCTGGCCTCTCGAGGACCACGTTAACGTCCATTCCAAAGATCCCGATGTCTGGATCGTACTTCTGGTTAGGGAAGTCTGTATAGTCGGAAATTCCGAAGGAAAGGTTACCCTGAGAGTCGAAATTGTAAGAGGGAAGCGTGTGATCCCTAACCCAGAATGCGTCCTTTAGGAACGTCTCAACTTTCTCCGCTTTGCGGATAGTGACCTTGCATCCTATTGGGGCCCCCTTTCTAGTGCCAAGGTCCCTGTTAGTTTTAGTAGAAATTGTCCTGGAAGGCTTCATCCCCGTGAGGACTTCGAGAACCTTCTCAGCTAGTTGCAGTCTCCTGCCGCCTTCCCCGACCCCTATATTTACAGTCACCTTGGTAATGGCAGGAGCCAGCATTTGGTTGGAGTTCTCGCTCATGACTCAGCCTCCAGAGGAATGTCAGTCTCTTTACCGATAATGAAAACGTAGTCTGTTATAGTGCCAAAGTCCTTGAAAGAAGTCTCATTTGGCTTCGAGGATCTCTTCACTTCCTGGCTCTTTAGGGTCGCGGTCTCCCCTATGTGGCTCCCACCAGTAAGGTAGCCCAATGCTCCATTTTTCATCTCGATGTGTGAAGATATCTTCTGGTCCGGGAGAGAAATGACCAGCGAGTCACCCGTCTTGTATCTGGATGGATCGTCCGACACTATGTTCCTGCCGTCGTGGAGATGCACCTGTGTTTCTCCGTCCTTGATTGTGGTCTTTCCCATTACTCTGCAAATTTTGCTACCGGCCGCTTTCTTGGGGATTCGCCTATAGCGAAGCTTCCCGTTCGTATCTATTACGCATCTAAAGTTGTCATCTCCGACGGTTAGGACATCCATCAGCCCCACACCTCGGGCTCTGTCGGTCTCTATCTTTCCGTCCACCGACACCTTCCTTGAATGGAGTATCCTCTTCGCCTCCCTCATATTGTGGGCCAGACCCAGGACATCTCTGAGGACAACCCCCAGAGGCATACACATCTCAATGCTATGGCCACTCGGATTAGGCTTCTGTACCCAAATGTCAGTCTTCCTAGTCAGCGGCCATGTCCTTGGCATTACCAGGCGTTTGTGGTGGCTTCTACTCATTCTGAGGCACCTCCCGATCTATCTAGGATTCTCTTAATTCTGGCTGGATCTCCTTCGAACAATTTTGTGATAATCACGTTTGAAGGATTGACTGGTACGGCTTCCTCCTTCCCGTCCGCGGTTGATTGGGAAAGACCGTCAACGAAAATGAAGCCGTTCTTTGAGTCCACAGATGCGACCTTGGCCTTGACGCCTGCTCGCCCCCTAGGCTGGCCGAGCCTCTTCCCTCTGGAGTCGGCCTTTACACTGTTAGGATGGCTAAAGTCCCCCCTTGTTACTTCGACCTCGTCACCGACCCTCACTGTAACAGAACGGACGTACCGAAGATCTGGGTCGTCCGAAATGAGGCGTGCTCTGAGGCGCTTTCTACGAACGTGGATAGGGGCTTCCCTCTGTGAGGTTCTCTGCTTTCCTGCTTTCTTACTTGTCACTTCATTCACCTCATACGATTTGCTTGGCCGTGGCAGCTATCCTAGGCCACCTCTCTGCAGCCTCTCTACTAACAGGACCTTTGATGTCCGAACCCTGCACTTCTCCCCTTTCGTTCGTAATCACACAGGCGTTGTCATCAAACTGCACCCATGTTCCATCCACCCTCCGGAAGGGTCTGGCTTGGCGAACAATCACTGCATTGAATATTTGACGTCTGGTCTCCGGAGTCCCCCTCCTAACTGTGACTCGGACCATGTCGCCGACCCCAGCAGATGGGTATCTCCTAGCAACCCCTCCCTTCTTTAGGACGGTGATTAGCTGCACAACCTTAGCCCCAGTGTTGTCTACACAATCCAGGCGAGCCTGAGTTGGAAGGCCAGATGTAACTCTTCCAGGAATACCCTTCACTCGCTATCCCCCTTCTCTATTACGCAGAATTTCACTGTCTTGGAAAGTGGCCTGCATTCCATAATGCGAACGTTGTCACCAGCGTCTACCTCCCCAATACAGCTTGGTAGGTGAGCAGGGTATCTCCTAGTGCGCTTCTCATATCTCTCGAATTTCTTCATGTATCTAGTGGTCTGCCTCTCTACGACCACTGTGTCCTTCATCCCCTTCGAAGAGACCACCCCAGTAATAATCTGGCCACGGACCCTGAGTGACCCGTAGAAAGGGCAGTTTTCGTTTCCGTCCCACTCGCCATCGGGCTCATTAACGTCAATTCCTATGTCCCTCATCTCAAGCCCTCCTGTATCTCCTTCCAATCCTATCTTCCGGCCTCTGTCCGACTGATTGCCCATCAATCTCCTCGCCCTCGATTTTGAAACGTATCGTGTCCTTGGCCAATGTGACTTTGCCATTATTGGTCTGCACTCTAATGGTCCTACGAGTCTCGTCAAGAACGGTTCCCGATAACCCCACTAGTGTCGGGTCAGTTGACCCTAAAATCACTATATCTCTAGAAAGCCAAGGCATGTTGATCAATGAACCCATTCAGCGCACCTCCACCTGGTATCCATTCTGCTCTAGCACCTTAGCAGCCTTCTTCTTGTGATCGCCCTGGAGCTCTATTGTCCTCCCTTTAACGGTCCCGCCGCTTGCACATGCTCCCTTGAGAATCTTGGCGAGCTGTCCGATGTCTATCGCTGTGTCCTCTATCCCCTCTACCATAGTAACCATCTTGCCGTACCTCCTCCTGACCACTGAAATCACCGCTTTCTGTTGCTCCTTGGCTATCTCCTGACAAATGCATAAATCCTCGGGGAGGGCGCACATGTTGCAAATTCCCGCCAAATCAATCCTCCATTT
>CAYFID010000044.1:0-9441 GCA_964343205.1 uncultured Candidatus Poseidoniales archaeon
GTCTCCGGTGCTGCAGTCGTCATCAGCGTCGCTTATCGAGTCGTTGTCGTCGTCCGAGTCTAAACCATTCGAATAGCCATCATTATCGTAGTCCTCACCATCAACTCCGTGAAAGTAAGCCGAAGCCCACGTCAAGGCCCCGTCTCCCGAATGCGACGACCCTTGGTCCCTTACCTTCAGAGTCCAGTTTCCAAAAGACGACTCACCCCAGTGCTGAACTGTTCCGAATTTCCAGTAAGAGTAATCTCCCCCTCCTCCATCTACACCGCCCTCCTCGGCTAGCCACGACTCATGACCGGAAGGGGATTCCAACACGATTTCTAGCTCAGTCCAGTCTGTATGATCAATGTCAACAACTATGTCCACCGATTCCAGAATAACATCTTCCGTTACCGAAAAACTGACCTCTGTCCAACTTGAATCCCCATTGGGAATGTCGACTTCCGCGGTTAAGTTGTCGTATGTGATATTCGTCTCCTCTCCCGAGCCAGTCCAGTTCTCGGCGAGAGAGACTGCCGCTCCTGCGTCAACGGCGCCGAATCCGTACTTGTGAGAGGCCCATTTCCCTGCCCCATTTTGGTGCCATGATGAGTCGTTCGCGTCATTTTTTCTCGAGCTTTCCACCAGTATATGCTGCATGTCTCTCCAAGTCAGATTTTGATTCGCCTCCAAAATCAGAGCGATAACTCCTGACACCAGAGGACCAGAACTCGAAGTACCACCGAAACCGTGAGTGATATCCCCACTGTCATAACCCCAGCTCCCTGTGATATCCGTTGTGGTTATGCCCTCATATCCGAGACCATCGGGATTTCCGTTTGAGTGAGAAGTGACTAGTACGTTTGCTCCCGGTTCGGAGTACCAAGTCTGCACTCCGAAGTGGGTAATGGCCGCGACAGCAATCGTGTACCTCGAGTTTGCCCATCCGTTGTAATTTCCGTTGCTACCATATTCCAGATCGTTTCCATTGGAAAAAACGTAGATGTTCCCAAGGCCAGACCTTCCATTGTAAACCGAGTCTTCTATTGCTGCAGCGGTATAGGGGCCCAAGGCAACTAAATCACAGGAACCACCACAACCACCAGGCCCCCAAGAATTGTGGTAGATGTCAATGGCGTCGTTTTCATGGCTAAGTGCAGACGCATATTCCCAGTCATAATGGCCACAGGCGATGAACCGATGTCCGGCAATACTCGCACCGAAAGCTGCACCCGTAACGTCGAGAGAGTTGTTACCAGCAGCTGCCGCTACCCCTGCGACCGCCGTCCCATGAGCCTCGTTGGTGTTGGTCGGGCTGGGATCTGCATCATTGCTGCACCAGTCGTATGAGTATTGTGATAGGTAGTTCGGATAGAGGTCGGGATGGTCGTATTCAACAGCATCATCGTAGATTCCAATAACTACGCCCGAACCATTGTAGGTGTCCCAAACTCCGGATACGTTCGCATCCTCAACATACAACCCGCTGGTGGTCTGTCCCGAGTTGTTCAGGTGCCACTGCTCATCGAATTCAGGGTCGTTTGGCACTAGTTGAGGAGTGGCACGCATCTTGACTTGGGGGACGAAGACCTCAATCTCCCCGGCATCCAAGGATCTGGAGAGTCCTTCCAGAGCACCAGAAGGGTCAGTGAAAGTCCAGATGTAGGACCCCTTCAGAAATCTTACTGGCTCGCTCGAATCAGGCCCTGCAACCGTTCTGTAATGCTCTTCTATCGGAATTCCTGTCACCACCCCCCAAGATTCAGTTTGCGAGATTACGTTTTCTTCATAGGAGTCCATGTCCGATGCACGTGCAAAGGCGATCCGTACTTCCATCGGGTACGTCTCAAGAATCCCATTGCTAACTGCTAGCGAAGAGCGGTCCTCGTGCTGCGAATTCTCAGTCTGAGAGCCCCAAACCTGTGGTGAAATCAGAATTAGAACCAATAATATCGAGGCCAATCTCACGACCGATTGAAGAACATGGAGGATATAGCCATTATGGAATTGGCAACGGTCTTCTTCTCAGGATTCGACAGACTCCCCTAAAGAAGAGATCCTCCAGTACATGAATGGTGCTATGACGAGGTACATCAGGACTCCGTAGACTCCAGAAGGGAGGCTCAGGGTGGACAGCCCTCCGTCTGGAGCAGCTAGAATTAGCCCACCCACCGTTATTCCAACTGTGGCGTTCTGTATCCCGCTCTCGATCGAGACCGTAGTGGCCCTGATGACCTCTAGGTCAAGCAACTTGGCGCTCTGGAATCCTATGCCCAGCATCAGGACGTTTAGTGCCACAACCGCCGGTCCCAGTGACCCTATGTTGTCCATCAGAGTGTCCCACTCACTGGCAATGGCTGCAAGTACGATTATGACAAAAAGGAACGCTGCAGCGGTATTGACTCCCTTCTCCATGCTGCCTGCTGCCTCTGGACGCGACCTCCTCAGCCCCATTCCGATTAACACGGGCACTGTGGTTAGCAAGAACATGGTAATTCCCAGGGAAATGATGTCGATTTCAGGAGCTTCCTCCCCCATGAAGTGGTCCATCGAGAATCCTACGATCAATGGCAAGGTGACCACTGTCACCACCGACACCACAGCGGTGTAGGAGATTGAGAGTGCCGTATCCCCCTTTGCAAGTTTTGTCAGTATGTTAGAAGTCACCCCACCAGGACAGCATGCGAGAATCATCACACCGACAGCCAGCTCCCCTTCCAGGTCTGCTATAGTTGCGATTGCGAACCCCATTATCGGGAGTACAACCATCTGATTCGCCACCCCGATACCGAATGCCTTCGGCTCACGGAAAACTAGAGAGAAGTCCTCCACTGTCAACCCAAGTCCTAGTGAGAACATGATGAATGCCAGAGATAACGGCAGTACTACATCGATGATTACGTTCCCCTCTTCTTCAGCTTCTTCTTGTGCCTGCACTGGTGCTGAAAGTATTACTAGCACGACCAGCGCTGTTACGGCTACTAAACCCGGTCTCATGGTTGTCGAGATTTTTGTCTGCGTATATACCTGTGCGCTCTTGTTAGGATCCCTTGAAGTCTGAAATTGCGGAGTGCACTTCCTCATCAGTCATCATACGCCTCTGGCTCTTGGCTACCTCGAACATGTGCGCCACCAAATCGTCTTCTGTCTCGTACCCGTTCCTCTCAAGCCAATGTATAACGTTGGAACGTCCACTCATATGCCCGATCCGAATCACCTGTTGAAGACCGAAATCCCCTGCGGGAACTCCGGAGTAAACTCTGTCAGCTAGCCAATTGTCCCCCTTTTTCATCGCCTTGATTACTGCCGATGCGTGCACACCTGTCCCGGTTTCGAACGCATCTTCTCCGAAGACAGGATAGTTGTGGGGTAGAGCCACCTCGAGGTACTCGTGAGCCTTCCTCATGTACTCGTTGAGTGAAGTAAGGTCGTTCTTTATGACTCCCATCAGGCTAAGATTAACCAGCGTCTGATCTAGGGGTGCGTTTCCAGCCCTCTCCCCGATTCCTAGTGCAGTCCCATGGATCACGTCTGCCCCAGCTTCGTATGCTGCCAAGTTATTCGACACGCCGAGCCCCCTGTCTTGATGCCCATGCCAGTTGACCTCTATGTCCCTCCTCTTCACTCCTGAGTCGGGGATTACCTCTTCTTGGATGAAACCAAGCAGCTTTCTTACCCCATTTGGGGTTACGTGACCACAGGTATCGCAAACGCAGATCCTGTCTGCTCCCAGCTCAATTGCTCTAGTGTAGACCTGTTTGATCTCATCGGGCTTGCTCCTTGTAGTGTCCTCGGTAACAAACATCACTGGGATGTCATTGTCCACGGCGAAGGTCACTGCAGATTCTGCCGTAGACAGAATCCTTTCCATTGTCCAATTCTCTGCGAATTGCCTTATCGGACTAGTCCCTAAGAAGGCACTAGCCTGAATCTGGCGATCATGCTTGGATTGTAGGTCCACCAAGGGCTCTATGTCCGAGACAACGGTTCTTACAGCGCATCCAGGCCTAATCTGGTAGTCGTTTTCCCCCATGTGTCCAAGCATGGCATCTATGTGATCGATGTGGAAGGGGCCTGCCCCAGGGAGCCCCAGGTCAACTTTCTGAATCCCAAGTCGCTCCATGTAGTCGACTAATTCGATCTTCTGTTCTATAGGGGGGTTCCTCGCGCTGGGGCTCTGTAGACCGTCCCTTAGGGTCTCGTCATCGAACCACAACTCGTGAGGGTGATCCGACTCGTTACGATCGATTGAGTAATCGATCTGGTTCCAGTCGTAAATTAGGTCCTGCTCCTCCACTGGCTCACCCGGGTTATGCCATGGTTCGCTCGGTGTTTGAAACCATCGGGACGACTATGAGCGAGATAATTTCTCGGTTCTGCCTATAGAGGCCATGGCAATGAGCGCTCCTACAACCGCTCCCACCATGCCGAAGCTTGCAGCGACTAGCACGATGAACATCAGGGCAAGATACAGCATCGATACGAAGAACGAGCTAGCAGCGCTAGCAATTCTTCCGGATTCATCGGGCTGCTCAGAGACGTCAATTCTCCAAATGGTGGATCCATACCAGACGCTTAGGCAAACCGCCGTAAATCCTAGGAGGTAGTACATCCAATCACCCGTGTCTATTGATCCCAGAGACATCGGTGCTGCTAGTGAAAGCAACACTAGTAGAACGCAATATATCTTCATCTCAGCAATCGTCCTCTCTGCTCCTTTCACGTTCGGCATCATTGGAACACCTACTTCGGCGTACTCCCTTGATCGGTAGAGAGCTAGAGCCCAGAAGTGAGGCGGGGTCCAGAGGAAAATGAGTGTGAACATGAACCAAGGCATCAGGCTACCTAAGTCAAAAACCGACTCCATGATGGATTGAACTGACTCCGAAGAAATTGTCAGGGCATCATCGCTTGCAGCCCAACCAATCACTGGAGGCGTAGAACCCGCGATCCCTCCGATTACGATGTTCTGTGGGGTACTGCGCTTCAGCCACATGCTGTAGACTAGGACATAGAAGAGGATGCTGAAAGCCGACCAAAAAGCCGCCACAGAGTTTGACAGGTAGTAGAACCAGTAGACTCCCGCTGCAGAAAGGCCAATTCCGAAAGTCAATGCCGACCGAGGACTAATCTTCCCAGTTGGAATAGCTCTATTCGCAGTCCGACTCATCTTGGGGTCTATGTCACTATCGTACCACATGTTGATTGCATTCGCACCTCCCGCTGTCAAATACCCCCCAACAAGAACTACAGCGATGTTACGCACGGATCCGCCCCCAAGTCCTTGTCCGAGAACGTCGTGGACAATTACCGAGCAAATTGCTGTGATCTGTAGGAGAACGACTACCCTTGGCTTGGTCAGAGAGATGTAGTCCGATACAGAAGCCCCGACCATCACTCGGCCTCCGTTGCAATAGCGCACCCTACCCAAGCAGTTGCTAGGGTGAGGAAAGTCAGACACGCCAGCATCAGGTGAACCAGAGAGAGGAGTTCGAAGAACCCTCCCTCCAGATCCCAGGACAGGATGTATGTCGCACCTATAGCAGCGTTTACCGTGTACAGAACCGTTGCCAGCAAGATCCAACTCCTGAGAGTATCTCCATCCCCCGCGTCATCCCAGACCATGTAGGAAGACGCAACTAAGGACACCCAAATGATGCCTACGAACCATCTGTGTACCATCTGTGACTGAGCCACTAGATTGTCAATATTATCCACCACCTTCCTATCGCACAGAGGCCATGAGTTCGGTATCCCGTCAATCCCACAACCCGTGTTAGCGCCGGGAGTGGTAGAGACGAAGGTTCCTGAGAAGATGGATAGAAAAACCCCGACGGTCAAACAGGAGACAACGATACTCCACTTCCTAGAAATTCCCTTTTCGAAGTCTATCCAAGAAGGGACGCCGCTCTCGCTTCTGGAAATCACCAGCCAAAGCCAGACCATGCTCATTGTGAATGCAAGAGCGGAACTGAGGTGTAGAGCGACGCTCCAATGCAAGTTGTCCAACTCAACGGTTAACCAGCCAACTGCACCCTGCCAGATTATCAGGGCCACTGAAAGGGAAGATGCAAATCTCACGTCCTTGCCAAGATCCTCGTTTTTCCTAATCGCGAACCAGTTGAAAATGACCAGGGGTCCTAGGACCACTCCTGCAAGAAGCCTATGGGCCCATTCGGTGAAAATTTGGAATGTTGTGTAACGGTGGCCTGAGCCACGAGAGTCGATCTCATCGGGGTTTTCATTGTACCACCCCTCCTGGTCTTCTTCAGAGATGTCAAAACCCCAGGTCCCGAAGCAAGTGGGCCAATCAGGGCATGACTCCCCCGCATCGTATATTCTGATCAGTCCTCCAAAGGCTACAACGACCAGAGTAAGCCCCAACAGCCAGGCGGTGAGGCTTTTCGTTTCCGTCAAAGGAGTCAACTGCTATCGCCCACGGTAAGGGGTCGTAACGCTTCACTCTTCCTCGAAGTGAGGGTCGATGTCAATAGGTATTCTATTCTGCTCGTACTCAAGCGTTGCAATCTTCATCGGGTCCAGAACGACCTTCTCCTTCGCATCATCAACACCGTAGAGCTGAACCAGCTCTTCGCTGAACTTCTCTCTAAGTTCGTCCTCTGACACGAAGAGAGGCGCTCCCATGCTAATCTGCAGGGCTCTTGCTCCGATAATTCTGGCTTTTTCGAAGCGAGTGTGGGCACGTGCCGGTTCAACCATCGGGCGGGCGACCGGAGACTCCCAAATAAGGTCTATGACTCAACTAGGGACATGTTCTGGGGCTAGGCAGCCTCCACCATCATGGCTACCGCATTGCCCCCACCAAGACAAACGGTCACGACCCCCCTTTTCTCACCGGTCCGGACCAAGGCATTGACCAATGTCATCAGACATCTTGTTCCAGTGGCACCAAGTGGATGTCCTATCGCTATCGCGCCTCCATGGGGGTTGAACGAACCTTCGGGGAACGAAAGCGAGCCCCTCACAGCACAAGAAGCCGAGGCGAAAGCCTCGTTGTGCTCTAGAATGTCCACGTCACCAATTTCCATCCCTGTGATTTCTAGTAGCTTGTTCACTGTGGGAATTGGTGCGGACATTACTCTGTGTGACTCAACTCCGGAGGTAGCATATCCCAGAATCTTTGCCAATACTGGTAGCCCTAGCTCTTTTGCAGCCTCCTCGGAGGCAATTAGAACTGCTGAGCCACCGTCAGAGACCTGACTGGCGTTTCCTGCCGTGACTTGCCCACCTTCACTGAAAACCGCACTTAGTCCCGATAGAACCTTCTCGTTGGTCTCAGGCCTGATCCCCTCGTCCCTTTCCAAGGAACCTACTGGGAAGACCTCGCTATCCAGCCATCCTTCATTCCAGGCACTGTTCGCGAGAGAATGGGATCTAGCTGCGAAAGCATCAGATTGCTCTCTAGTTATTCCGTGCTCGTTGGCCACGGTCTCACCTGTGTTGCCCATGGATTCCATTGTGAATGCGTCGTTAAGACCGTCTCTCATCAACACAGACTCAAGAGAAGAGATTGAGACATCCTCGCCCTTTCTTACATCCCTTGCTATGTGAGGTGCGTTGCTCATTGACTCCATCCCTCCAGCTACGACGACTTTTGAGATTCCAGCCCTAATCTCAGTGGCTGCTATCATTGCCGCCTTGAGACTTGACCCGCATACCTTGTTGATTGTGGTGCAGGGGGTGGTTACTGGCAAACCAGCCCCCATTGCTACCTGTCTTGCAGGTGCCTGTCCGCATCCCGCTTGAAGGACGTGCCCCATGTACACCTGGTCAATCAAGTCGCTAGAGGGGTCTATGCCAACTCGTTCCAACAGCTCCTTCACAGCCATAGTGCCCAGATCGACGGCGCTGTATTCCGACAACGCTCCCCTGTACTTGCCCACTGGAGTACGTGCGTATGCGCAAATTACGGGAACGGGCATGAGCGGCCGACCGAAGACCAAGCCTTCAATGGCACGATGTTTAGGACGCTAAAGACCCCTATGATTCTGCGGTGTAGCCGTAGAAAATAGCGTTCTTCAGCTCGGGTCTCTTTTGTGGCTTAACCAGAATGGTCCTGACCTCCCAGAGGTCCTTGAATATCCTGTATCTGGCAGTAGCGTCGAGGTAGTCGACCCCGCTGGTCCCTCCTGTGCCTGTCCTCTTTCCGATGATCCTCTCGACCATTCGAGCATGGTCGTGCCTCCATTTGGCCATGGACTCCTCAAGTTCCACGAAAGCGTCTATCAGTTTTCGTGGCCAAGTCAGAAGAGGGAGCTCTCGGTACGATTCTATGAATAGAAGCCCTGCCCTTGAACGACTTACCTCTCCATCCGGAATAAGGAATGAGATAGCTGATTCGTGGGCGGAGTCCATCCTCTCCTTCACTGTCCCAGCGTCCCTTCCTCCAACAGACTCCATCCTCTCTACGGCTTCCTGACCCATCCTTCTGTGAGACTCTATGTGGGAGTTTACGTATTCGCTGACCGCCTCATCGTCACCATCGCTCCCGAAGGTCGACCCCATGATTGGAGTCCTCTCCATCCATCTCATCAGGGAGTCGTAAAGAGTGTCCTCCTCGAGCCTGGCCTCCAGCCTCGATAGCACCTCTTCGTCCTCTCCCCCCCTCTCTGCGAGCTTCCTGAAGGCAGTGAGGGGGTCCACTCCGAACATCCTGTCCTCAGTCTGAAGGCCAAGAAGTGCCTCGAACTCCCTCATCTGGAATGACTCGAAGCCCGAAGCAGTCCCTAGTCCGTCTCTGAATGCAAGGAAGCCCTGGGGGGTAAGGGTCTCTAGTACAGTCCATTGGTTTGCCATCAGGCGGAAAATCTCCGTGGTCCTAGCTAGGTGATCCACTGCCCGGGGGACGTCGTCCTCCGGGACGGGGACCTGTCCCAGGATGTCCCTGGCCTCGGAAAGCTCCCTGATGATCTGCTTGAACCATAGCTCGAAGGTCTGGTGCACGATAATGAAGTGCATCTCGTCGGGCGTGACTTCACCCTCGGCCCCTTGCAGTTTCAGTAAATCGTGAAGCCTCAGATAGTCCCCGTAGGTCAAGTTGTCAGGCTCCCCGTTGCCACCCATGGCCCATCCATGGGGGACACACTTGAAGGGTTGTCGCCAATCCAGAACTTCTCAAATGCTCCAATCGTTCCGAGAAGGCATGGATGACAGAGGTGCATGGCCAAATGACCCTGATGCCCCTCGTCCAGACCCGGCGTTGAAGCTACTAGTCGAGGACGGACTGGAGCTGATTGCACCTACCCAGGCAGATGCCGAGGAGCTGTTCATCAGGGTGGACGAGAACAGGGATTATCTCAGGGAGTGGCTCCCGTGGTTGGACGACATCACATCTTTAGACGACGAAGTAGCACTTATTCGAAACGAGTCGGAGAAGATCTGGGGGACTGCCAATTGTTCCAAGTTGTACCTAATTCGCTTTCACGATAAAATTGCAGGTGT
>CAYFID010000045.1:0-9387 GCA_964343205.1 uncultured Candidatus Poseidoniales archaeon
TCGTTAAGATAGAGGGGGAGTTCGTCTGGCACGAGCACTCGCACACAGACGAGGCATTCATCGTTATCGAGGGCAGCATGAGGATCGAGTTCCAGGACGGGACCGTGGAGCTGTCCGAGGGAGAGATGTACGTTGTGCCCAAGGGAGTAAGGCACAAGCCGTGCGCTGACTCGGAGTGCAAGGTGATGCTAGTGGAGCCTCGTGGAGTCGTGAACACCGGAGAGGCGGGCGGAGAGCTGACGGCCCCGAGTGACGAGTGGGTCTAGAACCCTATTCAAAGGAGATAATCGGATAGTTACACTATTGTGCCTCCCTCTTAATGGAAGGTGCATGTCTAACTGCCTTGATGACTTTCCAAACAAGCTAGAGCCCTCCCTATCTTGCGTCTCCGACGCACTATCGGCGGGGCCGGCATCTGGAGTTCTAATCCTAATTCTTGGAATACCCCTAATTGGGGTTGTGAAGGGGTACCTGAGAAAACTCCTCGATAAAGTGGAGCTTGACGATGCCTTGGAAAATTTCCTGTACAGGATAGCAGGAGTGGGTCTTTGGGCCTTGGTGATTCTCACCTCGGCAGACGAGTTCGGGATCAACGTAACTGGGATAGTGGTCGGACTTGGTTTCGTAGGACTAGCAGTGGCGTTCGCTGCCCAAGACACCGTGGAGAACGTGATTGCTGGGATATTCATCATCATTGACAGGCCGTTCAGAGAGGGAGAGAGGATCCTGCTTCCAAAGAGCCTAGGGGGAATCTACTCCCGGTGGGGGGACGTCACCTACATCGGCCTCAGGACCACCAGGGTCAGATCCACCGACGGGGTGCTCCTAACCATCCCCAACAAACTTCTGACCAAGGACGCGGTTGCAAACTTTAGTCATAGCTCAGACATGGAGTTGCGTGTCAGAGTGAGGCTGGGGCTCACTGCCACTTGGGCCAACGTAACCAAGGCGGAGGAGATAGTCAACGACATCGCGGAGAACCACCCGGACATAGTTCAGGAACCAAAGCCCCCAGAGGTGGTCCTCAGAGGTTTCGGTGACCAGGAAGTCGTCATGGAAGTCCGATACTACGTTGGGAACGCGAGGAAGATGAGGCCATCCAAGTCTTTCTTCGTGACTGAGATTCTACGCCGCTTTGAGGATAACAAGGTTACCTTGGCCTACCCAGTCAGGGTGAACATGAACAGCGAAGTGGATCTAGGGGACCTAGGGTTCTAGGCTCGGATCACTCGTCCTCGCTATTTACTGAACCGGCTAGAATCGATGCCTCGTCTGAATCGATCTCGTGCTCTACTATCAGGTGGCGGATCAGCAGGTGCATCTCAAGCCTGCCCTCACACATCGGACAGGTCACAATATGGGGTGACTTGGTCCTGATCTGTCCTGTGCTAGGACCGGTTGACGGAGGCCTCCGGAGAGCCGCAAGGAACGCAATGACGATCACAATAGAAGCGCAGCCGAAGCCTGTGAACACGGGGGATGGTGGCGACTTCTGCTCCAGCTCAATGTCATGGGTTACGGAATTGGTGGGAGAAGATCGGGACTCCGCCAAGTCGATCATGTGGATGAAGGACTCGTCGAGCAGAGTCAGCATCAACTCGGCCCCGTCGTAGGTGTCGTCGACCTCGATGGAGATCTCGTATCCCCCGAACCGGTCTGTCTCGGCCTCCACCCCCCTGAATGTATGGCAGTCGTATTCGAACTCCGCGCACTCGATTACGACCTCTTCCATCGTCACGGGTGGGCTGTTCGAGTAGGTCGCGATACCGGAGATTCGGTATGTCTCCGCAGATACTGGTGCGCTAGCTAGGAGAACTGCTAGAGTAAGCAGGAGTGGCAGAATCATGGCCCTTGGTTGGATCTCGGCCATGTCATTGCTCCATTATGGAGTGCTGCTTGAGGAGTTCTAGGGAAACAACCTGAAGCGTCTCCTCGTGAGTGGACTCCAGCATCACAGGACAAGCGAGGCCCTCGTCTGCTGCGTCCTGCCAAGTCTGGGCACAGACGCACCACCGGTCTCCAGGGACGAGTCCTGGGAAATTGAACGCCGGCATGGGAGTAACTAGGTCGTTGCCGTGTTCTCGGGCGAACTCCAGGAACTCTTCGGTGACTTTGCAGCAGACCGTGTGGAGGCCGTGGTCGTTCCTGTCCGTGTTGCAGCAGCCGTCGCGGAACCAGCCCGTCAGTGGGTCCTCGGAGCAGGTCTCGAGCTCCCCTCCGAGTACGTTGAAAGACGGATGCATGTTGATGTGGGGGCTAAAATGGTAGATTAATCCATTCCAGAGGAGGTTTCTAGCTCTACTGGGGCTGATCTGTCCAGGCCTGAGCCCAGTGATCGAAGATTCGGATGTCGAAGGGTGCAGATGAGTTTGTCCTGACATAGAATGTATCGTATTGGGAGAGCAATCCTGGTTGTCCCGCGTCGATCCAGGTTAGAGACCACCAGGTTCCGTCTTCTGCAGTAATGTTAGCGTCCCCCTCGTTGAGCATCAGGCTCGCAACGGAGGACCCTGCGGAGAATACATGCATCTCAATCTCTGAAAGTGTTGCCTCGTGAGTCATCCCCTCCGGTACATTCCCTATCGCCGTAGTCGTGTCCCCGTTTGTCGACTGGTGGTCCGGTACTGGGATGAAGGGAGTCGGTGACTTCGGGAACTCAGCTAGTCCGCTCGCATCTAGATACCCGCCCCCACCCAACATGCCTAGGTAGTAATCCACAAGTAGACCCTCGCTCCAGTCTTCCGTCGCTATCGTCATCTCGAAGGTGACGTCTGCTTGCTCCAGGCTACCATCGTAGATGGTCAAACCCACTATTCTGGGTGGGAGACCGTGAATCTCGAAGTATACCTCCTCAGAGCCGTTTGTAGCCCGGGCTATCTGGTAAGAGTCCATGGCATCCCCAGTTATCGTCCAGCTGAGCCCAGAGAATACTGAGACGTCATAACGGAAAGGGGGCCAACTACCATCCGGGTTCTGTGTGGCCAATCTAGCCAGCTCCACGAACGGGTCTTCGTAGTTGGGGTCCATGTCTCTCCCCACCGTCCAGTGCCCAGTAGTTCTGGTGAATGTGTCCGGGCCCCCGTCCCAAATCTCGTAACCCACGACCTCTGCACCGACCAGGGTCATGGTGTTGCTTACGAGCCTGAGGTTCCTAGAGTCGTCCTTCTCTACAACCCAGACAATCTCGCCGCTGACGCCTCCCTCGGAGAACCTGGTTGTGGTCCTCACGCTCAGGCTCCCGAACTCACTGGACATCTGCAGTGCGTCTATCTCGCCGACTTCCTCTAGTAGGGAGTTGAAAGCGCTGCTAGTGAGAGGGAAGCATGTGTTGTCGGGGCATGGCTTCTCCACCTCTAGGCATCCTGTCAGAGAGGGGGCGCAGAACAGAACTGCCAACAGTATCGTCCTTAGCACATCAATGCCTAAATGATGCCCCAAATATGGGTTCCTGAGAATCGGGCTGCTCCATTTGGTTTGCGTCGCGCCTATATGGGAGGCACGCGGGGGAGGAGGCAGGGAGGCCGTGTATTGGTACATCAAGTCCTAGTAGTGTACAAGAAGAACTTCGAGGAGGTACACGATAGATCCCTCGAAGAAGTCAGGTCTGCACTTGACGAGCTTGTGTCGGAGCGTGGTGTTGACGTAGGCTACACCGCTAGGGAGACAGTTCGCAGGGCTGACTTCAACGGCCCGGATCTGGTCATCGTTCTTGGAGGGGACGGGACCCTGACGTCGATTGCCCACTCGGTTGACGACATGACTCCAGTCATGGGAGTCAATAGCCATCCCAGAATCGAAGGAGGCGATGGGTCCTACGGATTCTACATGGGGAGTGATCCCAGCACGTTTGCCGAGGACGTAAGGTCGGCTATTGATGGTGGGGCTGTGGTTAACGTCCTCCCGAGGCTCCAGGCTGAAATCGAGACGACTAGTGGAAACAAAATTCGCTGCGATCCAGCACTAAACGACCTCCTAGTGGCCAACACGCACCAGTACCAGCCCTCAAAGTACAGAATCCAGAGGGGTGCGATAGACTCGATGCAGCACTCTTCCGGGTGTCTTTTCTCAACCTTCCTTGGCCAGGGTGCATGGTTCAGACACGTTGCCGACATTGAGGGTGTAAAGTTCCCCTCCGAGGAGGTCGATGAGCAATACCTGTTCGTGGCCAGGGAGCTTCCTCGAGCCAACAGATCCGACGACGGTTCATACTGGGAGTGGGTAAGCGAGCCCACGATAATTACCAGCGACATGCACAGGGGATACGTGGTCAGTGACGGGTGGGACGAGACCCACTTCACCAGAGGGGCAACCCTGACCGTTGGGCTCGACGGCCCGACACTGAGGCTGCTAACTTTCCGTGGGACGATCCGGGACAGGGTGTCCCAATGGGTCTCGTAGCCCTCAGAGGATCTGCTCAAGGAACAGCTTGGTCCTGTCATGCTTGGGGTTGGAGAAGAACTCCTCGGGGGTGTTCTCCTCCACAAGCTCGCCCTCGTCGAATAGTATGCACCTGTCGGCGACCTCCTTGGCGAAGCCCATCTCGTGGGTGACCACGATCATAGTGATGTCACGCTTGGCAAGGTCGATCATTACCTCCAGAACCTCCTTGATCATCTCGGGGTCCAGAGCCGAGGTCGGCTCGTCGAAGAGCATTATCTTAGGGTCCATTGCCAGTGCTCTGGCGATTGCCACCCTCTGCTGCTGCCCTCCGGAAAGGCCGCTTGGGTACTTGTAGGCCTGCTCGGGAATCCCGACCCGTTCTAGGAGCTCCATTGCAAGGGCCTCTGCCTCCCTCTTGGGGGTTCCCTTGACCTTCATTGGAGCTAGGGTGATGTTCTCCATCACTGTTAGGTGGGGGAAGAGATTGAATTGCTGGAAGACGAAGCCGATCTCAGAGCGTATGTACTTGAGGTCCGACACAGTAGTGTCATCGTCGACCGTTATTCCGTCTATCTTGATCGTCCCCCCACTGTGTGGCTGTAGCCTGTTCAGGGTCCTGATGTAAGTGGACTTCCCAGATCCCGAGGGGCCGAGAATTACGATTATCTCCCCCTTCCTGACCTGGATGTCCACTCCCTTCAGTGCCCAGAAATCTCCGAAGTTCACCTTCACCCCTTCTGTCTCAATTATCATCTCGTCGCTGTCTGTGCTCATGCTGCTTCTCCTCCACCTTCTCTAACCAATCCAAGATTCTTCTCTATCTTCATAGAGACCCTGGAAAGGTAGAATGCGAAAACCCAGAACACCAGTGCGCTGATCCAGACGGGCTCGAGGAACGAGCCGAGGAAGCGCAGGTCGGTATTAGGCATGTCCTTTGACAGCTTGAAGAAGTCTAGTATGTTGACAATGAAAAGAAGGGTGGTGTCCTTCCAGAGGCCTATGAAGACGCTGACTATCGATGGAAGGGTCGTCCTTACTGCGTTGGGGAGCTCCACCTGCATCTTGGTCTGCATCGGGGAGAGACCCAGTGCCATAGCCGCCTCCTTCTGGCCGCTGTCAACGGCTTGCAAGCCTCCTCTGAGGACCTCCGCGATATAGCACCCGCCGAAGATTCCGAACATGAGCAACATCCTGACTATGTCCTCCGCGTTGAAGAAGGGGTCCATCAGGTCGGGCATCATGAAGACGGCGAAGTAAAGCCAGCAGATCAGGGGCCCAGACCTGACTAGCTCGATCACGGCCACGGATGGTACGCTGAAGAATGGCTGGTCGCTCTGGCGGCCGAAAGCTAGGACTACGCCGAAGCCGAAGCCGAGCACCCCACCCGCGGTTGCTATGATTAGGTTGACGAAGAGGCCGCCCCACTGTGACGCCTCTATCCCGTCACCGGCCAACTTGTCCATAGTGGAAGGTACGTATGTCCCTGCGATTACATCGTCAAGCCTGTCCTGGGCGGGCTCCCCGCCCATGAACTTGGCGATGTCCTTTACTAACTCGGGAGGGTCCATGATCACAAGTGCGAAGAAGAAGGTAAGCACTCCGGCGATAGCAACCCTTGACTTGAGTTGGTTCGCCTTGTACTCCTCGTTAGTCAGGCAGTAGTAGTAGGATGCCCCGAAGGAAATGTAAGCCAGCAAAGTTGCTGTAATCAGCCTCCTTACCGGACCCTCCCAATGGTAGTTTATCGAGGACTGGTTGTAAGCTATGGAGATGAACACAAGGGATACGGCGGCGAAAGGTATGACGAAGCGCAAGGGTTTCTCCCCCATGGTACCGTAGGCAGCGCCTAAGACGGCGAAGGATACGTAGAGGATCCACCACAGCCTGAAATTCTGGTTGATTCCGTAGCAGGTGGAAACGCAGTCTACTAAGGACTGGTGAGACTGGGTCATCTGGCTAGTCATCGAGGGGCCTGCGAGAGCCAGGACCCGGTTCGCCCAGATAACCTCCCAGTCTGCCTCGACGAGTACGAAGTGGCTGACGTACCTGATTACGATGAGAGTTATCCAGGATGTTAAGATCCCCATCAGTGCCGGACCCAGCCCTTTCCCGGGAGTCCACTTAATCAGTGAAGTGATGGTCACCCACCAGGCAAGGAAAAGGAAGATCGCGGTTATGGTGGCGTATAGGTAAGAATAGGATGCGCTGGCCTGAGGAAGGAAACGCCCGTTCACCTCACCGCCCTCCATTGCTATGGAGGCCATTTCAAAGAGTCCGTTCGGTACTGGGCCGCTCCCGAACAGTGCCATGACGAGGGACAGTAAGATGGCTAGTCCGGTTAGCTCGAGGCCGTTCGTCTTAGCCCACCTCGCTGAGGGCTTCCCTGACATCGACTCCTCGAACTCCAGCAGGGCGCGTGCCCACTTTGGGGGCCTGGATTCCTCGACCGTGGACGTCGATTCGGTTCCGACCTTGACGCCCGTTACTGGGTCGATTCTGTCTACTGTGTCCTCGGTCATATCTTCACGCTCGTCACTCTTGAGTTGTACCAGTTCATTATCGCCGATATGGTCAGGCTTCCTGCCTGGTAGGTTATCAGTAGGAGGAGGAACAGCGGGACAAGCTTGCCCACGTTGTTCATCATTACCAGTATTACATAGAATATGTCCGTGTAGGCGACAACCACGGCGAGGCTGGAGTTCTTCCAGACGTTCATGTACTGGTTGTTCAGGAGCGGGACCATGCTCCTGAGCGCCTGGGGGAGTATCACGAGCCGAAGCCTCTGGTAGGGGTTCAGGGACAGTGATATCGCAGCCTCCACCTGCCCTCTAGGGAGGGATTGGATGCTCCCCCTGACTATCTCGGCGACCACAGAGGTGGTGAATAGCGTTAGGCCCAGCATCATGGCTAGGAATGCAGGGGTCATCTCGAAGCCCGTGCCATCGACGATGTCCCAGCTTCCAGGTGAGTCAATGGTGCCGTCCGAGTTCCAGTCCTGAGTGTACTCGGGCCAGGAAATTCCCCCTACTAGAGCTATTCCGAGTGCGACGGCAAGGGCCCCTGTCCAGATAGTGAACCTCTTCCTAATCCCGTCATCCGAGTCGTCGATCTCTAGGTTGTTCATCCCGTCGTCGTCGACGCTAGTAGTGACGAAGAATGCGTATATGACGACTGAGATACCTGACAGGGAGGGGATAAAGGAGGAGCCTAGCTGCTTCAGGGTCTGGGCATCAGACACCTTCTCTGTGGAGAGGAAAGGGATTGCCAGGAATCCGAGTAGGAAGAGTGAGAAGACCAGGAACAGGTCTGCTGCGAGTGCCTCGTTCCTCCATCCCATCTGTGAGAATGGCCGCCTCAGGTTTCCTGCGCCCGTGGGACGGGATATGGTCCGGGGTTCGACCCGGTCCTGGAATCTAAGCCATACCCTGGTGAGCAGCACGAGAGCCAGGCCTACCGAGAGGTGCAGATAGGACCCGAAGTTCACGAACCACGTCCCCTCATTGCTGATGTAGGCGACAGCTTCGCTCCCGGTATCGTTACGAGACAGCTCGCCTATGCTGTACTCGTCGATGAAGTACGGCAACTGCGCACCCATCTGGCTTGATATCAGGAAGAGGAGAACTGCAAGTGGTAGGTTCCTGAAGACCTCTACGTAGACTGTAGCTGCGGTTGAGGCTAGCTTGTTGGTAGATAGCCTAGTGACTCCCACAATGACTCCCATGATCGTGCAGAGGAAGATGCTGACCAGAGTCACTCGGGCAGAGTTGATGATGCCGGCCTTCAGGAATACCCAGCGGGAGTCCTGGTTGGGCTCCGCCTCCATTGGCCAGGGATTTATCTTGAACGTGTTCACCTTGTCCATGAAGTCGAACCTGATCTCCCACCTGTTGAGCATGGTCGGGTTGGAACCGTCGTTCTGAAGGAAGATGAGCCTGAGAATCAGGTAGCTGACGAATGGGAAGATCACGAATAAGGCCAGCGCTGCTGTCCTCCTAGACTGAACGGCTGGATTTGCCCCTTCCAAGGACAGTAGGTATGCCCAGGAAATTGCCACAACCAGAGTGACAGCGGATAGGAACGCCGGGATGTCGTTGGAGACGAAGGGGAACATGGGCATGTTCACCGTTATAGTCGCGAACAGAACAATCGAGCCTACGGACACGGCCGCTGAGATTGACTTGGGGCTGCGGTCGGCGAGTGTGGAAATCTTTTCCCGGTTTAGCGAGGAAAGTATCTCAGGTATGTTGTCCTGAAGGAGGATGATGCCAGCGACTAGCGCGCCGCCGAGGAAGAAGAATGGAACTTGGGTTCCTGGTGAGAAGCTGAGCGGCCCGTGGACCATGATGAGGTAGGAAATGAGGAAGGCCGCGATAGCGAATAGGGAGGTGGAAACGCTCGACCACTCGAACGGATCATCCTCATCGGACTCGAAAATAGAGGAGAGGAGGGGTAATCTAGTTACAGCCCTGAACAAGTCCCTGAACTCATTCTTAATCAGCAGGAAGCACAGAAGTATCAGCCCTCCGTAGACCAGCATCAGCTTATCCATTGGGTAGAAAGAGAGGTTCTTCTGGACCCCCAGTATCGTGATGTCCCTAGACATCGAGGTCAGGTAGTCCGCGGACATCCCCAGGAACTTGTTGGAGTAAATCCAGAATACGTATGGTGAGGCGATGAGGAGGAGGAGGCGGATGGCGTCTCCTGCGGAATCCACACGTAGTTTCCGGATTACGCGTGCTAGGAGAGGCCCAATAGCCTCTGTCCGAGAATACGATGGTCGGATAAAACTCCGGACGACATCGCCGAGTCCCATGTTTCCAACTCGGGGGCCTCTAGTGTATGATTAGTTTGGGCCCCGGGGGAGTTAACCCCCCCGGGGACTTTCGTGTCTCCGTCTATGCCGTCAATGCGATCAGCGCATTGCTGGCGCGTACTGGATCCCACCCTCGGAGACGAGGGCGTTCAGGGTCCCAGCGCGGGAGATCAGGCAGTCGTTCATGGCTGCCG
>CAYFID010000046.1:0-9056 GCA_964343205.1 uncultured Candidatus Poseidoniales archaeon
AGAGCCCCAGCTCAGCGGTTCAGATCGGCGATCCGATTACCCAGAAGAAGATGCTCGACATGATACTAGAGGCCAGAGATTCGGGACTAATCCAGGTAATCACTGACAACGGAGCAGGAGGCCTCTCAAGCAGTGTTGGCGAGATGGCCGAGCTAACGGGAGGAGCAGACCTAGATCTAGGAGCAGTCCCCCTCAAACAGGCAGGCCTATCTTCCTGGGAGATTCTGGTCTCCGAGTCGCAGGAGAGGATGACCGTAGGTGTTAGGCCCGAGGACTGTGAAGAGTTCGAGGCCATCGCCTCCCTCCACGAGGTCGAAGCCACCGCGGTCGGCAACTTCACCGACTCCGGGGCATTCGTAGTGAGGCACGACGAGACCCCCGTTGCTCATATCCCCATTGACTTCCTCCACAATGGCTGCCCCCAGCTTAAGCTAGAGTCAGAGTGGATCCCCCCTGTTCACATGCCGGTGGAGACCCCTCAGCATGACTCCGTGGGCATGGGAGACGTTCTAGGGCGACTCATCGCCAGGCCCAACGTGGCCAGTAAGGAGTGGTGGGTCCGCTCTTATGACCACGAGGTCATTGCTCAGAGCGTGATCAAGCCGTTCTGCGGTGCAAACCACGATGCCCCTGGTGATGCAGCCGTTATAGCACCCGTTCAGGGGGGGACCCAAGGTCTCGTGGTTTCCAACGGGATCGCTCCTCGTTACTCTGATATCGACGCCTACGCCATGGCTGCAGCATCCGTCGACGAGGCACTACGCAACGCGGTCTGCGTTGGAGTGGACCTGGATATGATCGCAGGGCTTGACAACTTCTGCTGGCCTGACCCGATAGAGTCCCAAAAGACTCCCGATGGCAGGTACAAGCTAGCCCAGCTAGTCAGGGCCAACCGCGCTCTTGACGATGTCTGCAGGGCATACCGGCTACCATGCATCAGCGGCAAGGATTCCATGAAGAACGACGCGATGATTGGTGGTGAGAAGATCAGCGTCCCGCCAACACTTCTGTTCAGCCTCCTCGGCAACCATGCTGACGTTCGCAAGGCCGTCTCCTCCGACTTCAAAAGTCCGGGGGACTCGGTATTCATCGTCGGCCAGACCCATCAGGAGCTCGGTGCCAGCGAGATCTCGTTCATGCTACGCGACGAGGGTTTCGGCGGCATTGGCGGAGCCGTACCCGAGATTGACCCGGAGAGGAACATCGCTGCCTACCGGGCACTCACAACCGCGATGGGTGAAGGGCTGGTGTCAAGTGCCCATGATTGCAGCGACGGGGGGTTGGCGGTAGCATTAGCCGAGTGCTGCTTCGGATCTGACTCCGGGGCTTCTTTGGATATCTCCCCCCTCTGGTCTGACTGTGAGCACCTTGACTCATGGGGTGCCCTGTTCGGAGAGAGCCTTGGCAGAATTTTGGTCAGCGTTTCCCCAGAAAACAGGGAAGCTTTCGAGGGTGCTATGGCCGGCGTATCCTGTCATCAACTAGGTAAGGTCACCGAGGGCGACCTAATTTCAGTAAAGAGGGACGAAGTTGAGGTATTGTCTGCATCCATGTCCGATCTTAGAGATGCTTGGAAGGGAACCCTGCACGGAGGTGGACACCGATGACTCCCAGGGTAGCCGTACTGTCTGGTTTCGGAATAAATTGCGAGACAGAGACCGCTGCTGTCTTCGAGATGGCGGGGGCCTCTGCAGACCGGATTCACGTGAACCATCTAGTGAGGGGGGACTCCATCTTATCTGAGTACCAGATTCTTGCAATACCGGGAGGTTTCTCCTTCGGAGACCACCTCGGCAGCGGGAGACTGCTTGGAAACAGGTTGAGGTTTGGCCTGAGGGAACAGGTCAGGGAGTTTGTGAAGGCAGGAAAACCCGTTATCGGCATATGCAACGGCTTCCAGGTACTTGTCAAGATGGGACTTCTCCCCGGCGACAAGGAGGTCAGCCTTACCCAAACGGCCTCCCTGGCGCTCAATGACAGCGGCCAATACGAGAACAGATGGGCCACCCTTGAGTTCGACCCAGAGAGTCCGTGCGTCTGGACAGACGGTCTGGAGAGAATCCGAGTCCCAGTTCGCCATGGAGAGGGCAAGTTCGTCACTGATAACCCGTCCTTGATGGAAAGATGGGCGGACGCGGGACAACTGGTCGCCAGGTACGTCGACCCGGAAGACAAGTACCCAAGCTCTGGAGATGAGATACTGCCCTACCCCACATCTCCCAATCAGAGCTGGAGGAACGTGGCGGGCGTCTGCGACCCTTCCGGGTTGATTTTCGGCCTCATGCCTCACCCAGAGGCCAACCACTCGACTTGGCTTGGAGCGACATGGACAAGGGAGGAAACCACCCACGGAGAGGGCGAGGGCATGCCGATTTTCCACAACGCAGTCAAGCACGTGCTTGGTGGCTAGCTAGAGCTCACCGCCAATGACCCTCCTAGCCGCAGCGACGATTAGGACCACCACCAGCAACCCCCTGATACCCGTCTGGGAAGACACCTGAGATCCATATCTCGATCCAATCAAACCACCCAGAAGCACAGCTAACGAGAAAGGCAACAGCAGCCCCATGTCAATGTCTAGCCTGCCCGAAAGGCCCGCTCCCGCTAGGCCCGCCAACGAGTTCAGCCAGATGAAAAGAGCAGAGGTGGCTGCCGCCTCCTTAGCAGTGGCCCATCCTTTGAGCATTAGAAACGGGGAGAGGAATATCCCGCCCCCAATCCCAATCACCCCGCTAGCGAGCCCGATGCTCCCACCTACCGCTACCGCTGCGGAGGTATCGGGCCGGGTGGTTTTCCCAATCCCAGCATCACCCGTCAGCAGGCGCCATGCGGCCGTTACCAGTGCAACCGAGAGAAGCAGGTCGTACAGACTGCCCTCCACGAGCATGTACCCGCCGAGTACCGCAAGGGGCACGCTCGCCAATATGAAGGGCAGGGATAGGCGCATGTCGTGGTGTCCCTCCTTGCTGTAATGCCAGAAAGCCAGGGCAGCGACGATAAGGTTCAGAGACCACGCGTACTGCTTGAGCCAAATCGCCTGCGCGCTAGCGAAGGAGGTCATGGAAAGCACAGCCAGGTACCCTGAACCTCCCCCATGACCGACCGAGGAGTAGAGCACGGCGATTGCGAACAAGCCCAGCAGAACCACTGTGAGCTCGATGGAAACCACGAGGACCGGTCTGGGAAGCACACTTCAACTCCATCGGTTCTGGCAGGCCATGGAGAAGGGCGTTACACTGGAACGGGCCTTGGAAATAGCCCTTGAGTGCCCGTTTCCCAGAAAGACAGAGTCTGTTCTGCTAGAGGAAGCAGCGGGAAGGCTGCTTGCGAGGGATTTGGCATCTAAGGTTGACGATCCCAGATTCGATAACTCCGCTATGGATGGGTGGGCCGTGAGAGAGGAGGACTGCCTGGAAACCGGGACAGTACTCAGAATAGTGGGAACCAGCCAGGCTGGCTCTTCCGCGATACCCTCTGTGGGTAAAGGAGAGGCATGTGGAATAATGACGGGTGCTCCTCTTCCTGAGGGGGCCGATGCAATAGTTATGATCGAGGACTCAGCCTCTGAAGGAAAACACGTCACGATAAACGGCCCAGCGAGGCCGGGCTACATCCGCAGGCAAGGGGAGAACCTCAGAGAGGGCAGCGTGGCCCTTGAGTCCGGCTCCTTACTGACTCCAGCTGCAGCCTCTTTGGCTGCAACCATGGGACACGGCGAGGTCGAAGTAGTATCCATGCCGAGGATTGCGGTAATCGGGGTTGGGGATGAGCTAACTCCACCGGGTGAGCCACTTTCTGAAGGGGCAATATACGAGTCGAACACGTACGGGCTAGCATCCATGGTGACTATGATTGGTGGTGCCCCAAAGAGGTACGAAATCATCCAGGACAACATCGATAGCCTGAGGGAAGCCCTGAACGAAGCCGCGGAAACATGCGACGCCATAATCACCAGCGGAGGGGTTAGCATGGGGAGTTGGGACATAGTCAGAGGCATCATGGAGCAAGAAGGCGAGATTCGATTCTGGCGTATCATGATTCGGCCAGGGGGACCACCCTTGTTCGGGACTTGGATGGGAAAGCCGTTATTCGGTCTACCCGGTAACCCAGTCAGCAGCCACGTTGTTTTCACAGTCTTGGTGGCACCGTGGTTGTCTAGATCATTGGGCGCTAACAATCATTCAGGTCCAAGGATGGGTAACAGAGTGAGGGTGGTTATGGAAGAACCCCTCAAGGGAGCTCCAGGAAAGCTATGCATGAGGAGGATTTCCATCCGCCAGGATGGCGATTCGCTTGTCGGTTCAACAAGCACACACCAGGGTAGCGGCAACATCCACAGCATGGTTGCACACAACGGACTCTCACTGCTTCCACCAGATACTGACTCCAAAGAGGGCGAGACAATTGACGCTCTGTGGTTAGTCTGAGACACGAGCCCTAGCATGGTTTCAAAGGAGCGTGCCGTCGCTGTCTGCATACTGAGGTGGCCTGGTGTCCGACTGGAAGAAGAACGGATTCGCAAAAGAAGGTTGGATAGAGGTGAAAGGCGCTAGGACACACAACCTGAAGGACATAAACGTGAGTATCCCAAGGGGCAAGTTCGTGGTTATCTCCGGAGTCTCCGGATCAGGAAAGTCCAGCCTAGCCTTCGACACGCTATACGCAGAGGGGCAGAGGAGGTACGTCGAGAGCCTCAGCTCCTACGCTAGGCAGTTCCTGGGGCAGATGAAGAAGCCAGACTGCGACTCCATTGAAGGCCTCTCCCCCGCGATAAGCATAGATCAGAAGCAGGGGAGCCACAACCCCAGATCAACCGTGGCAACAGTGACTGAGATGATGGATTATATGCGTCTTCTGTGGGCTAGAGTTGGCCTACCCCATTGCCCCGATTGCGGGCGGGAGGTCAGCAGAAGGACCGTCCAGGAGATTGTGGACGACGTGCTCTGGAGATTCGAGGGGCACGGGATCGCTATCTGGAGCCCAGCAATCAGAAACAGAAAGGGGACCCATGCGGACCTGTTCAACGCGCTAGTCGACCAGGGATATCTAGCAGGAAAGGTGAATGGAAGGGAAGCCAGCTTCGAGGAGCCACCATCCCTCGAGAAGAACCTGAGGCACGACATCGACGTCAGGATAGACAGGCTCCTCCTTAGCCTCAGCAACCGACAGAGACTTACCGAGGCTGTAGAGGCCGGCCTCAGGCTTGGTGCGGGATCGGTCGCAGTAGAGAGCCTCAGTGCCCCAAAGCCCGGAGATGATAACCTAGATGAGCAGAGATTCAGAACAGAAGAGGCGGAGGTGATTGCGTACTCCGAGGAGTTCGCCTGCCCTACACATGGGGCCTTCCTGCCTGAAATGAGCCCTAGGGTGTTCTCATTCAACAACCCCTTGGGTGCCTGCCCCACGTGCCAGGGGCTAGGAGTCCAGAGATCATTCTCACCTGAGCTAGTCATCGACAGGACGGCAACCGTCGGCGAGGGCTGCATCAGGCCCTTCAAGCGTTCCATGATGTCTGGGTGGTACCGAAGCCAGATGACCCAGACTTGTGGTCATTTCGGAATACCCACTGATATCCCCTTCGGGGACCTCGACGAGGACAGCAAGGACATCATGCTCAATGGCTCAGGGGGGGAGATAATCAACTTCGAATTCAACTCTGAGAAGGGGTCCTCTTATCGGATGGCTAGACCATGGGAGGGAGTATTCTCCCGTCTTCGTCGTACGTACAAGGACACCAGCTCAGAGCGGACTAGATCTAGGCTCTCTTCTTACATGACGGACGAACCGTGCTCAGTCTGTGTTGGTGACAAGCTCAATGAGGCTGTTTGCAGGGTAACTGTTGGGGGGATCAACCTCCCCGGAATTTCAAAGTGCAGTGTCCTAGAAGCCCTAGCCGTTGTCCAAAACTGGAGGCTTGGTGAGCTAGACGACACGTGGCAGAAGCTAGACAGGGAGATTCCTAGTAGCGTGACGGTAGACTCCACTGAGAGGCTCGACGAGCGTTCGATGTACATAGGCAAGGAGATCATCAAGGAAATAGAATCCAGACTCCGATTCCTGGCTCTTGTTGGGTTGGACTACTTGACTTTGGATAGAAGAGCAAACACACTCTCTGGCGGCGAGAGTCAGAGGATTCGGTTGGCCACACAGATAGGGACTCGTCTTACTGGAGTGATGTACGTTTTAGACGAGCCCAGCATAGGCCTACACCCTAGAGATAACAACAGGCTGCTGGAGACTCTTAGGGAACTCACTGACCTGGGTAACACCCTACTTGTCGTAGAGCACGACGAAGCCACCATGAAGCAGGCAGATTGGCTGGTGGACCTTGGCCCAGGAGCGGGGAAGGACGGCGGCCAACTAGTAGTGAACGGTACCTTTGACGAGCTTATCTCAAATGAAGAGAGCATGACCGCGGCGTACCTATCAGGAAGACAGAAAATACCTATTCCCGATGATAGGGTGACACCTGAGAAAGACAAGTGGGTGACGATTTCGGGTGCTAGGCAGAACAACCTGCAGGACATCGAAGTCCGAATCCCGTTGGGATGCATGGTGGCCGTTACCGGAGTCTCCGGCTCCGGCAAGTCGTCACTAGTCACCGAGACCCTCGCACCAGCCCTCCTCAGAGAGTTGCATGGGTCAGACTCTACACCCGGGGCCATGGACTCAATAGCCGGGTTGGAAATGGTCGACAAGGCCATAGTCATCGACCAGTCTCCTATAGGGAGGACCCCTAGGTCTAACCCCGCAACATACACGGGTGCTTTCGGCCCAATTCGTGATCTCTTCACTCAAACCCAGATGTCCAAGGAGAGGGGCTACATGCCCGGCCAGTTCTCCTTCAACGTCAGGGGTGGTAGGTGCGAGGCATGCAGTGGGGCCGGATCTACCAAGCTAGAGATGAACTTCCTTCCAGATGTATGGGTGACCTGCGATGTCTGCAAAGGGAAGAGGTACACGCGAGAGACTCTCGAGGTAAAGTGGAAGGGAAAGACGATCCACGACGTTCTGGAGATGAGCGTAGAAGAGTCCTGCGTCTTCTTCAAGAACCAGCCGAGGATACTCCGGATTGTAGAGACGGTTCGGGATGTCGGGCTGGGCTACATCAGGCTCGGGCAACCCGCGACAACCCTCTCAGGCGGGGAGGCCCAGAGAGTCAAGCTGGCAACGGAGTTGCACCGTCCCCCTCGAAAGCATACATTCTACATCCTCGACGAGCCGACCACCGGTCTGGCGCTTTCTGATGTCCACCAACTAATCGAGGTATTACTAAGATTGAGGAGGAATGGACATACGGTGATAGTGATAGAGCACCATCTAGATGTCATCAAGTGCGCTGACTGGATCATCGACCTTGGTCCAGAGGGGGGTGAGCTAGGCGGAGATGTGGTAGCCACCGGAACCCCTGACGAGGTGGCTAGGGAACCTGGCAGCTACACCGGCCAGCACCTGATAGGCATGGTGTGATAGATTCCGGCCCAACCCTTGAGAAGGACCGCCCGAATCGAGGCCCTATGTACAGATCTGGAAACCCCGCGCTCAATGACTCCACATTCGAGAAATCTGCCTACCAGGGAGCCCCTTGGTGGGAGGATTACGAGAGTAACATGATGACCATCGAGGGAGTTGCAGAGAAGACCGGGTTACTACTCCTAATCACGACCTCCACCGCTCTAGCAACGGCTTTCTCTATGCCGGAATCCTCTCCACTGATTCTTGTTGGGCTTCTGGGTAGCTTCATCGTCGCGATGATGGTGGTAATTTCCGGGTCAATGAATCCAGCTCTGATATGCTTGTACGCAGCTCTCGAGGGCCTATTTCTCGGGGGAGCGACCTGGTTCTTCGAGGTGCCCCTCCAAATGACAGGAATTGGAATATTGGCCGCCCTCCTAACATTCTTCATTCTCGGGGCCATGATTGCTATCTACAGAGCCGGGCTAATCGCATGGGACAGGAATCTTGCGATAGCTGTAAGCTCATCTGTAGTCGCAATTTTACTGATTTACCTAGTTTCACTCATCGGAGCAATTACCGGTTGGTTCCACGTTCCATACATCCATGGAGCAGGCACAGTCGGAATTACATTCTCTCTCTTTGTTGTCGGCATCGGTGCTCTTTGCCTCGTGGCAGACTTCGACTTCATTGAACGAGGCGTGCAAAGAGGGGCACCCAAGAAGTTGGAGTGGAGAGCTGCATTTGGGCTGATGGTAACTCTGACTTGGCTATACTTCGAGATTCTGAAGCTACTGGCCAAGATTGCAGCTTCGAGGCGCTAGAAGATGCAAGTTGAGGCGATACTAGGGCTCACTGCAGCAGGCATAGCTCTTGGTATCATGGAGGGAATTAGGCCCGGACCTCTCCTGACTATGGTAATCAGAGAGACACTAACTGGAGGCTGGTCAGCCGGAGCAAGGGCTGCTTCCGCACCGATCTTCACAGACGGCCCACTCATTGTGGTAAGCGTTCTGCTGTCTGGGTGGGTTGCAGAGCAGCCAACACTTCTCTTCCTGATTTCTATTCTCGGTGCAGGATTCCTTGTCTGGTTCGGAGTAGACTGCTTCAGGATTGAGCCTCCCGACCCTGAACTAGGACAGGCGGAGGTCACCGGGTCCTTCAGGCGCGGCGTCATCACAAATCTGCTCAATCCAAACGTGTACGTCTTCTGGTTCCTAATTGGAGGGCCACTGATGGCCTCTGCTGCAGCCGAGGAACCCCTCGCTCCAGTGGCATACGCCCTCTCATTCCTGCTCTCTATCATTATAGTCAAGATGACGATTGCATACTTCTTCGATCGTACTAGGGGAGCACTTTCCCCACGAGCCTACAGGGGAGCACTGGGCATCTGTGGATTGGGGATGTTCGCATTCGCCGTTGTCTTCGCATACCAGGCCTATGGATTGTTTCCTGATGCCTTCTAGCCTACAGGGTCTCCGGCCCTCCGAGCGGTAGAGGCTGCAGAGGCAAGTCTCTGAGAGTAGGGCCAATCGCCATTGTCCCATAGATTCCAATCTCCCCTCCTACGTTGTGAGCGTGCCCGAACCAAACCCTACCGT
>CAYFID010000047.1:0-8979 GCA_964343205.1 uncultured Candidatus Poseidoniales archaeon
CGAGCTTCGAAATGAGGAAGGCACTGACGGCATCTGCGGCAAACTACGGGTGTCCAATGCTATGGGCAGATGGGATTACCGCAGAAGCCCCAGAGGTGGAGTCCTATGAGGGCGAGCTCACCTTCACGGAAGCAGACCTGAAGGAGAGATATCGCGATTTAGCCCCGAGAGGTAGGGTGGACCTCGTGGTCATAGGCTGCCCGCAGGCCAGCGTAGGCGAGGCTAGGGAAACGGCAGCAGCAGTTAGGGCCAGGATGGAGCTAGGGGAGGCAATCAGCGACAACCGGCTCTGGCTCTTCATGAGCGCACACAATTTCGAATTGATCGCGGCAGATGGAACCCTCGACCTTCTGGAGGAGGCCGGAGCACTTGTCCTAAAGGACACCTGTCCGGAAGTGACCCCGTACAACCGCTCCAAGTACAACCATTTGCTGACCAACTCTCTCAAGGCGGAGCACTACCTGACTAGTGGATTGAACCGTATCCCAACAAGCGTAGCCCCGATCATAGAATGCGTGGCCCATGCATTCGACGACTCCTTGGTAGAAGGCCCCCCTCCCGAACTTGCCGGCTCCCATGCCAAACCGATTTCAACGGCGAAGACCCACCAAGACTCCCCGTTCGAAGCATCAGGCAGAGGAATCCCCAGTCAGAGCCAGTGGGGGGTTTCCGGAAGGGCACTCGTGACGGACGTCCCCATCACGTACCTTGGGTACGTGAACAGGGATACCGGAGTTATTGAGGAACCAGGCCACCCACTGGACGGTACTCCCATCAAAGACACGGTGCTGATCTACCCAAAGGGATCCGGATCGACTGTGGCCCCTTTCGTCCTAATGGGCCTGGTGTACACCGGATTCGGGCCAAAGGCAATCGTGAATCGTGATGTTTGCCCTCTGACCCTGCCTGCAGCCTCCATACTGGGAGTCCCATACGCACACGGGTTCCAAGACGACCCCACGATCGGGGTCAACACAGGGGACACGGTCTCCCTGTCCCTCTCAGACGGCTCAGTGGTACTCAAAGTGGAGTCTAGATCGACCGAGGATTGATGGCACCCACTCCCTGCAGGGGCCATGGCACCGCGACCGGACCCAGAGGGATGCAGAGAGCAGGACCTGGGGCTGTTCGAGGTCACTCAGAGGGATGGTTCGGCTCGCATAGGCCGGCTGCACACCAATCACGGCGTCATCACGACGCCCATGCTATTGCCAGTGATCAACCCCAACCTACGAACGATTGAGCCCAGGGAGATGTGGGAATCGTACGGTGTCGATGCACTGATTACTAACTCCTACGTGATTTGGAAGCACGATGATCTCAGAGGTGAGGCATTGTCCAAGGGGATCCACACCCTACTGGACTTCCCGGGCGCAGTTGTCACAGACTCGGGAACCTTCCAATCCTACGTCTACGGAGACGTAGAGGTCGGACCGGAGGAGATCGTCACTTTCCAGAGGGACATGGGTGTGGACATAGGCACGATGCTCGACGAGTTCGGGCGTCCCGACATGAGCAGGGAGGAGCTGGAAAAAGCAGTAGAGGTAACTGCAGCCAGATCCGAGCCAGCGCTTTCTGCTGGTGGAGGGGGCATGATGCTGAACGGACCAATCCAGGGGGGCACGCATCCCGATCTAAGGGCCCAAGCGGCCTTCCTGATGGGATCCGCAGAAGTTGACGGTCAGGGGTTCTCAGTCCACCCCATAGGGGGCATCGTCCCCCTCATGGAGCAGCAGAGATACAAGGAGCTCTTCCAGATTCTTCTCGCCTCCAAGGCCTCACTCCCACCAGACCGCCCAGTGCACTTCTTCGGATGCGGACACCCGATCCTGTTCCCTATGGCCATTGCCCTAGGCGTCGACCTTTTCGATAGCGCTGCCTATGCGATTTTCGCCAGGGACGGACGCATACTGACTCCCGAGGGAACCGTGAAACTGGATGAAATCAACGAGTGGCCATTCCAATCCAATGCGCTGTTCGGGACGACTCCGGAGGATGTCAGGAAGATGGACAGAGACGAGAGCTCGAAGATACTAGCTAGGCACAACCTCGAAGTCACCCAGGCCGAACTTGCAAGATGCCGTGAGGCGATCCGAAGTGGCACGATCTGGGAGCTGGCAGAGCAGAGAAGCCACGCCTCACCATTCCTGAGGGAGGCCTTCGTTTGGCTACAGGACCAGTTGGACGTTCCCGACGACGGGCCCGTGGGAGAATCCGTACTTCGCCTGATAGCATCAACAGACCCCCTCAGGCAAGGGGGCGAGAGACTAGGCGACGACATAGAGTACCGGCCGCACATACTGCACATGCAAGCCCTCCTAGCAATGAGGTGGAGGGTCCCCGGATCTTGGTGGGACTCAAGCATAGGGAGCCCTGAGAGGGTTGTTTTGATCGAGGGGGCGCCCCCTCCCTGGAGGGTCACTGCCATCGAGGCAGCTATCAGCCACTTGATAGAAGAGCCCAGGACCGTGGTCCTGGTATCTACTCCAATCGGCCCAATCCCATTCTCGCTCGAGGACCTCTCTCCATGGTGCCACCTGACTGGCCCAGACGTGATTTGGGAAAGCGCTCCCGTCGACTCGGACTCCTCCGGGCAACTGGAAGATCTCGGCCTGTCTGGTTTCCCATTGACTAGGGTAACTCCCGAAGAAGAGTACGACTCAGATCCATCCAAGAGGGCCGAGGTGCGTAAGTGGATAGACCGTTGCTCCATAGTGGATAAGCTAAGCGTGCTTTGCGCACTTCACCCCCTTGACGGTTGCAAGATCACAGACGGCATGACCTCGAGGAGGTCACGGACGGATAGGATCGTGAACGTGTACTCCGGAGATGAGCACATCCTTTCCCCTCGGCTGACAGACGGCGGGGTGTCACTGACCGTGGAGGGCGCCAGGAGAATAAACGAGCTGAACGCGTCCCCTCCCCCAGAATTCGGCGCAGATCCCCAGGAGGAAGAATTCCCGGGTACGCCCAGGGTTTGCATCATCGATGACGCAGTCCCGTTCGTCGGTCAGGGCAGGAACGTCATGCACGGATATATCTCCGGTGCCGACCCACACCTAGTCCCCGGACAGCCCTGTCTTGTGGTGAACTCGGAAGGGGGCCTCGTAGCCCACGGAACGCCGCTAACCTCCCACTTAGAGATGGCATTTCTCGCCAAGGGAGTCGCCGTCAAGGTCAGGGAAGGGGCGATGAAGCAGTCGAACTGACACGGAACGTTCCGGGGATTCATTCAAGTGATTACCGCCCAACCGTGCCACGACTCCCTTAGGGAGTCGGGGCCAGAGCATGTCCGAAGAATCCGAGTCTCCTATTATCACCACAAAGGGACTCAGCAAGATGTACGGGCCACATCTGGCTATAGATGACATAAACCTGAGAATTTCCCGTGGCGCAATAGGAATTCTTGGGCCCAACGGAGCTGGAAAATCCACGCTTTTCAAGTGCCTCCTGGGACTAATCGGCACTACCTCGGGGGAAGGGACCGTGCTCGGGTGCGACATTAGGTCCGAAGGGGAGCAAATCAGGTCCCAGATAGGATACATGCCGGAGTACAACGCTCTGGACCCGAACCTGTTCGCAGTAGACCAGGTTCGATATGCAGGGGAGCTGCTAGGCATGAACTCGCAGAACGCAACGCAGAGGGCACACGAAGTCCTAGAGTACGTAGGCCTGAAGGACCAGAGGTACCGAAAGATCGAGACATTCAGCACCGGTATGCTTCAGGCCACTAAGCTTGCCTGCGCATTGGTGCACGACCCAGAGATCCTGATCTGTGACGAGCCAACAAACGGCCTGGACCAGAGGGCAAGGGCATTCATGCTCCAGACCCTGAATAGAACCGTCAAAGAGGGTGGTAGGTCCGTTCTGATGAGCAGTCACGTCATGGACGACGTCCAGGATGTCTGCGACAGCATCGTGATGATCCACAAGGGAAGAATTGTCCTCCAGGGGATGTTCGACGAGTTGGCCGGTCAGGTGGACAAGGAGATCGAGGTGGTGATCTGGGGGGGAGCCAGCAGGATGGAGGACGAACTGTCCTCAGAGGGGCTAGAAGCTAGGAGGCTAGGCCGGGTGATCCGGATCAAGGTCGAGAACGACTCCACGGTCGAAAAGATCCTACAAGCTGCCGTCCGTGCCGAGGTCCAAGTCCGCCAGATGAAGGAGTACGAGCCAGATTTGGAGGACATTTTCCTCCTAGTGATGGATAAGCTCGGAGCTCGCATCAAGGGCACCTCTGATTTGATGACCCCAGAGCATACGGGGGGGATCTGATTGGTTGAGGAACAGATCGACATCGAGGGCGGCCAGACTCGAATGGAGGTGGCATTCGGGGCCGGCGATGGGGACGAAGAGGCGACTGCAATGGTCGCTAGGTCCCAGGCGTCGCTGGGGACGATTTTCGAGCAGAGCTACCGTCCATGGGACGGGGAGTTGGGACCCAGGTGGATGAGGAACTATGCGATCTACAGGCATCACGTCTACGGCGTCTTCACCAGCAAGGGGCACAGGCAGTACCACCCTATGGTTCGACTACTGATCCTAGTGATTTTCCTCGGATCCCTCACTCCAATCCCAATGCTATTCCTCTCGTCACTGTTTGGGGATGAGGGCGGCTTCTTCGAGAAGATGTGGGGCATCAACAGGTACAACCTCTGGGGGCAGGTGTTGGGTTACTTCCCGAGAAACCTGTGCATGTGGCCCCTGCTAACTGCCGTAGTGGTGGGGGGGATGATCTCTGATGACCGCCAACACGGAACCAGCGCGATATACTTCTCGAGACCCATCTCTAGGATGGACTACACCGCGATGAAGTACCTCAGCGTAGCAGTGATCCTGGGTTTCGTTATCGTATTCTCGTATTTCGCGTACTACACCAGTGCGATTGTGTTCAAGGGGGAGGGATGGGCATACCTGTCGGACACCTTGCCCATTTTCCTTGCCGGGATGCTTGCCGGCACAATCCTCGTCATCACTTACACCTCGATAGGCCTGGCGCTCTCCAGCATCAGCCAGAGCCGGTTCTTTGCAGCCATAGGCTTCCTAAGCATCATCTACGGGACCAAGTTCGTCTCCCAGCTCGTGGAGTGGACCTTCGACACCACTTTCCTCTACATAATCAGCCCATACGACTGCCTGGCTCACTTTGGCCAGTACCTTCTAGGCCTCCCCTTGAACTACGACCACCCAATATCGTTCTCGATTGTTTCACTCTTGGTGATGAACGCCGTATCGGCCTGGGTCCTCGTCACCAGGGTCACATCTCTGGAGGTGACTAGGGAATGACCGTTGGGAGCCAGAAGCCCCCAGCAGTACTGATCGACCAGGCCTCCAAGTGGTATGGCCAGGTGATAGGGATCAACGACGTGTCCCTTGCCATCGACGGTGGGGTGACGGGCATCCTGGGACCCAACGGAGCAGGCAAGTCGACCCTGTTCAAGCTCATGATGGGGAGAATAAGGCCCAACCAGGGTTCAGTCAGGCTGTTCGGTGTCGACCCCTGGGCCAGCACCTCCCCATATCGGAGGGTCGGATACGTGAGCGAGTCAGAGAAGCTCTACGAGTGGATGACCGCCCTGGACTTCGTCACCACCCTAGCCAGATTACACGGGATGACCAGGGAGGAGGCCGCAGATAGGTCGGCACACGTACTGGACTTCGTCGGCCTATCGGATGTAATGCACAAGGAGCTGGGCAAGTACAGCAAGGGCATGAGGCAGCGAGTCAAGATAGCGCACGCCCTCGTCCACGACCCCGACCTGATAATCCTCGATGAGCCACTCCACGGCTGCGACCCGATCGCGAGGACCAGCATCATGAGCGTCATCAGGGAGCTCGGAAAGCGCGACAAGACGGTTCTGGTTTCGAGCCACATCCTTGAGGAGATAGAGAGAATTACCGAGCAGATCGTAATCCTTCACAACGGGCGCCTGCTTGCCATAGGCAACCTTCACGCAATTAGGGACCTGCTGGACAAGCACCCGCACAGGATCCTGATCAACTGCGAGGACCCCCGGGGTCTGGCAGGCCTTTTCGTGTCCCAGGACCCGGTCTTCGGGGTTAGGTTCCCAAGCGATGGACAGCTAGAGATTCATACCAACAACCTATCTGCCGCGCACTCCATCCTCCCCTCCATAATTGTCGACTCCAAACAGAGCATTACCAGCATCGAGAACCCCGACGACAACCTGGAGTCGCTCCTGGGTTACCTGATCAAGGAGGCCAGCTGATGGACAAGCAGGGAAGGGGCCTATCCGAAACGGTCTGGACCCGCCTTGACCGCAAGGCCGGGGCCATAGTGGAGCTAACCGTGAGGCAACTGAGGCACAGGCTGTCCACGTGGGTTGTTCTCGGGGTAGGCGTGCTCCTGATGGCACTTCTTCTGGCATTCTACATCGATGCGGTCAGGGAGACCTTCGAGCCGATAGACAACGACGGTGACAGCGTCGACGAGGACGGGGACGGATACCCAAGGGGCCAGGAGGACAAGTACGGGACCAGCGACGACTTCTGGGACGGAAGCAGCGAGTACCCCGGTTCCAGCGTCTTCGTCTTGGAGGACGACATAGACTGGAACGACGATGGGAGGTACGTATTCGCCAACAAGAGTTGGGACGGGACAGCCTTCTTCGAGCCAACCTGGATAGATGACGAGTACACTGGCGACTGGTGGGACTCCCACATCGACTGGAGACTCGACGAGAACGGCGATCCCCTGCTCACCGACTGCTCGGACTGGGATCTGGAGATGATCTACAACAGGATCGAATTCGGGAACGCATGCGACTATGGGGACGATGACGGGGACGGACTGACGTCCTACTACGTGTCAGGAAAGTGGAGGGGCGAGGGGTCGGTCACGGTCCCGGTCGACTTCTACCTGCAATGGGGGTACTGGACAGAGGAGGTGTACGTGGAGCCCCACCCGAAGGAGATGTACATCAACGAGGACGACATCGACTGCTTCGACTCGAACGGGGACAGGGTGGACTGCCCCGCCGCGGACCGCCTCTCTGGCACGCACGGCTTCGACGACGACGGAGACTGCCTCTCCGAACTCATCCAGGACATAGACGAGAACCAGAACGGGGTAGCGTGCGACGTCGTTTGGAGGTCCTCGAACGGCGTGGTCACGGGAATTACGGCGGACGAAAACGTGGACGAGGACCCCGACGAGCAGGATTACATCGGGGAGCTCGGCCACCGGATGTTCGTCATCGCCGTCGGCAAGATGGCATTCGTCATCCTGCTCGGCCTGTTCATACCCCTTTTCCTGGCCCTGGGGCTGGTCAGGGACGAGACCGAGAACGGGACGCTCCACCTCCTTCTCTCCAAGCCCATAAACAGGGCCGAGTTCATCGTCTACAGGCTGATGGGGTACCTAGCGGTTTCCGGCAGCTACGTAATCGCACTCTCCCTACTCGTAGGGGTGGTGGCCTCTGTCCTGGGGCCCGGGGATCAGCTGATCAGGCTCTCCGACCTCCCCGTTTGGCTCGGCATAGGGATCGCCACCACGCTGGTGCTAGCAGCGTACGGCTCCCTGTTCAACACCATGGGCCTGATCTCTCCCAAGTACGGCGTCTACATCTGCATAGTCTTCGGGATCTGGGAGTTCACGATGGGCAGCTTCTCAATCGTCAACCCCGGCTGGTCGGTCGCCAGCATATCGATTTCGCACTGGGCCCTACAGATGATCGATGCAATCGTCCTCATGGCATGGCCGGACACGATACAGTGGGCTGCCATGGACCAGGCCTTCGACATTCAATCCGGCCTGTCCTACTTCTGGCAGCCCCCGGTCCACACCATGGGCACCCAGTCCCCGGGAATCTCGCTCCTTATCAGCACCGTAGTGCTGCTTCTGGTCACAGTTACGTGCGTCTTCGTCGGCAAGTCTGTCTTCAACAGAAGGGAGATCATGTGAGGGCCTCGGATGCAGGGAGAACCGACCAGCTTCGGCGGGGACTTCTCCTCGCTCTGGCGCCTTGACGTGATGCCTGCCATCCACCGGCTGTCCTGGTGGTGGTACTGGGTGATAGTGCTAGTCCCCGACCCATCCAACCCCAGGAGGTCCCGGCAGCTCATGACGCTGTGGTCGACCAAGGAGACCGATGCGATCAGGGTCAGCGGCCACTGGTGGAAGCCCGGCTCCAGGATGCACAAGGACGAGCACGGGGGCTTCGTCATCCCGGGAATGGTATGCGCCTGGTGGTACGACGGGGAGAGGATGCACGAACCCCTCGCTATGAGGGAGTGCAGGATGGCGGTGGTCAGCGACGAGCACCCCCTATGGCCAGGGGACGGCGAGGGACTGGGGGCCGGAGCGGTAGTCCCGATCGACAGGGAGGACCTCTCGATGGGAATGAGCCCCGGCAACGAGTCGATGTGGATGAGCCTGTCCAGCGACAGGGAGGCCCAGGCACTAGGCGCCCCATCCAGGTTCGAGGCAACGCTCACCCCATGGTGGGGCCCCCCGAGCGAGCTCACCTACAGGAACAACGAGATCGCACTGGGCATGGGTTACGACATCCTCAGGGTCCAGGGCATGAGGTCCAGGCTTTCAATCGACGGCGACGAGGTCGAGGGGACCGCCTACTTCCAGAAGGTGACCGTACAGGCACCGTCCGTACCGTGGTTCTGGGGGATGCTGCACTTCGACGACGGCTCATACCTGGACTGGTTCCTCCCCCACCTCACCCCCCTGTCCACCACCAAGGACGACAGGCCATGGAGGAGCAGGGACACCACGCGAGTCCCCCTGAAGGCGGCTGGGATCTTCCACGACAGGGCGAGGGGTATGACTCACGAGTTCGACAACTGCGAGGTCGATCTCCTGCAGTCTCAAATTGGGCTCCTGGACGGAGACGGGAATCTCCTCCCGGACTTCCGCGTCAGAGTCTGGAATGGGGATGCTAGGGTCGACCTAAACATCAGGGCGTTCAGCAGGGCCAGGTGGACCTTCGACCAGCCCACCAGGGG
>CAYFID010000048.1:0-8921 GCA_964343205.1 uncultured Candidatus Poseidoniales archaeon
GGCGGCTTCGAGGGTCTGGGCTCCCTGTTCGGCTGAAGCAACGATTAGAATGAATTACGCGAAGCCGCTATGGGCGAGGGCCTCGAGGGTGGCCTGATACAAATGGAGCGGATGCTCGAGATTCCTGTTAGCGTCGTTCCCACGGAAGCAATCAGATCAATGAGGGTCATAGGCGAAAGTCGTGGCTGGGGAATGAGGCGATTCGAGGAATCTACCATGGTCCATCGCTGGGCAATTATCGTACCTATTGCAAAGAGAGCGAGAGTATTAGGTCTAGAGGTAGAAGAGGGCGAAGCTGAAGGGTTGTCAATTCGCTCGTGGAGCTACGTTCCTGGTTCAGCAGGTCGGCTATCTTTCGTTTCATTCAGAATTCCAGAGCGGATAGAAGGTTCGGAGTGGAGTGATTTCTTAGAAGAGTGGTCGAGAAATCTTCCTCGGTGCCCATGGATGTGGACCTTCATGGAGAGGTCCATCATAGGATACCTTCTACCAGAATTTAGAAGTTCTAGGAAGCTCTTCTACAGGGAGGGGATTGACATTAGTAGCTGGCGATGCCTCAAAGATGAGTGATTTGCGACTAGCTTGTACCGTAATGAGAGAGGATTTGATAGGGGGGCGGGAGACCGGTGGTCGAGGCGCCCATGGACTTCCAAGACTTAGTAGATTCTCCGCAGAAGGTTAAGACTCTAGCAGGAACAGTAGCTTTCCTAGTGGCTTTCCCAATCTACTTCGCAGCAATGCCATCACTGATTGATAGTGATATTTCTGGAGGAGGCTCGTCTGGTCTGACTGGTTCCCTACTAGTAAGCTTCGAAGAGAGTGAGGTTTCTCTAAGCGAGTCAGTAACACTTGGTGATGGAGATAGCTATGACACGTTCTTTGATTTAGTTGTGGAACAGGAAATCAGTATTGGATACGTAGAGTTACAGGTTTCGTGCTTCGACAACGATGACCCGGGTCCAGGATTCACCGATAGTGTAGACGGAGAAAGTGATCTAAGCGATTTGGAAGGAATTGAAGACCAGACTGCAGATGGTGCCTGCTCTGGAGGGGGTAATGGCGGATTCACGATGAGGTGGGATGTAACTGAGAACTATACCGGATCTGACTATTCAGAAGAGAACATGAGCGAGGTAGAAATCAGGCAGTTATGGAACGACGGAGGTAAGGGAAGAGGTTCATGGGTTGCTACGATAACAGCAAACATTGAGGCGGCTCCTGTTGCTGGAGGATTTATTGACAACGACGAGGACTTTGAAATAACCTGGACAGCCATGCGCTACAATCTGACAATACAAGCAGCATAGCCCTAAGTCTTGGCCTGTATACTCACGACATCGCCGTCTCTAAGCTCGTGATCGGCACCAATTACCCTTCCCGACCTAGCATCGATTGCTCTAACGAATCCGTCTCCTAAGTCAGAGTGGACCTTGTATGCCAATCCCTTGGCAGTGGTTCCTTTTGGAACTAGGACTGCGTCTGGAAGAGTCTTCCCCTCTCCATCTATCCAGTGAGTCTCATCTTGAACAGGATAGGCAACAATTCTGGAAAGCTGTTCAAAAACAACACCTCCCAACAGCCCCACAAGTCCTCCTCCTTCCCAAGAATAAATGGATTGGGCTATCGACTCTAATGCCTCCCTCTGTTTATCGGAAAGTTTCCCCTCACCGGACTCAGAAAGTTCGAATTTGGAGTCCCCTGGCTGGTAAGAAATCAATCCCGAAGCAGAAGCCCGGCGTAGGGCGAGCTCGGCTTCAGAGCTGGTGTAGACCATCTTGCCTCCTTCTGATTCGATTTCCGATTCAAGCAAGGAACCCCCAGGAATCCGGTTGTCCGCCTTGTTTGCGGCGACGGAAATTGGAAATATCGATTTCCTGATTTCCGAGGACATGGTTGATAGCTCCTCATGACCCCAAGAGCCTGGATCTGGATGTGACGGGTGATCCCGATAAACGGCGGATAGCCCCGCTGAGACTTGCCACTCCGTGGCCCCAATTCCTGTAAGCCTGCTCTGGAGGTGTTCCCTAATTGCGCGTTCTCCTTCAGCCTGAGCCCTCCTAGATACTCTGTCCCATCCTGTCGAAATAATCCCCCTGATCCAGGAATCCAACTCTCTTAGTAGGAACTTGTACTCTTCAATGGGCTCTGAGCCACCCGAGCCGACAGGATTCCCCTCCAAGTCTGTGGATCCGGAGACATCCACGACCTGAATCAGTGCATCGCAACTAGAAAGGTCGGAGAGGAACTGGTTACCTCTCCCCCTACCCTCGTGGGCACCAGGGACCAAGCCTGCTACGTCGACCAGAGTTACCGGAACCAGTCTTCTGAATCCCTTGCAAGATCCGGAGTTTGGGTCACAGATGCTTCCCAATCTGGGATCGCTCGGGTTTATTGGCTCTAGCCGCCCCGATAATTCTCGGCGGTCTCTTAGATTAGAACAGGCACAATTCCCCGGTAGTGGGAGCCAAGTTACCCCCACATTGGGATCTATTGTTGTGAATGGGTAATTTGCGATGTCCACGGGCATTTCTGTTAGTGCTGAGAATACTGTAGACTTGCCTACATTGGGCTTCCCTACTAGACCGATTCGCATGCTTTCCCGTCCGTGGCACAACCGGTTGACCCATGGACTATGTGGTCTAATCAGAGCTCTGTTGGGGTTCCTGGAGAATCCGTACTTGACTCTGGTACGACCACTGTGTCGAGCTTGCCCTCTCTCTGAGAGAGGATCTTCCTTACAGTGGTCTCCTTTGTCAACCTGTAAGGACTTGGGATCGAAGTAGATGACACAGAAGAGTCGTCGGCAACCAATTTACCTCTGAAGGACCCGCTAATCAAATTGAGGCAGTGGTATATGGACCCGATAACAGTGCCATAAAACAGGACCGAGCCCAGAACTTTTAGTCGATTTACAATTGAGGCCTCATCTTCGACCGCTGCTTCGGCCAAAGACATGTGAGAGAAGTCCGACATCATGGAGAAAACTAGCCCGAAGGCCCCGCCAGTCATTAGCCAGAAAGCCCACCTTGAGCGATTCATGGAGAGCACATTTCTTCCTGAAACCTCTGGGAAAATGCATAACGCCGATCCTAGAGCACCGGGAACGAAAACCAGCCAAATTCCCATTAGGACGAGGGTCGATTGGACGCCTGTAAGCTCGCTTGTTCCTGTTAGGTGGTCTGTTTGGACAAAAAGAGCCCCGATGGATAGAGGGATTAGCATGATTGCTGCAAGGTTAATTTCAGGCATCCCAGGTGAGTCGGGATTTTCCATAAATACGTCGTCACCTCTCATGGTGGCCAACACGTTGGCTGACAGAGCAATAACTGGAATTAGGGAGAGGGCCAGGAGGAAGGAGCCAGCTATGACTTCGTTCCTAGTAGGTTCGAATGTGGCATGTTCGATTCCTAGGAAGTCTGCAGTTATTCCTCCTTGGAAGAATCCTGCCGTGTTGATTGTTAGGATTGTCCCGAACATAGTTACTGCTGCAAGTGATCTGGACCAGAGGGGATTTCCGCTTCCCCTAGAAGCAGCATAGAGGACTGCCCCGGCCATCAATAAGGAGAATGAAGAAGCAGTCATCCGTGTTGCCAACCACTGACCAGTCCCCGTGCCTAGTCCCCCAGAAACTGCTACAGCAACGGCCGAGAGGGGGGCTGCAATCATCCCCATGATCATCATCCATGCTGGAAGTGCCATCTTCCTAGTTCGGGATGCTGCCGTAAGTAACATGTTGACTATGACTGCTACTCCAGACAGAAGCAGTATTCCAGAAGAGATTAGCAAAATCTTGATTCCCAGTATTTCTGGCTTGTTCGCTCCGATGAACAAGACGAATACTCCGAGTGTCCAGACGAAAGACATGAGTGTGGCGTTCTTCTCGCTTGCTAGTCTGGTTCCTCCGAGTTCCGGCACTATGTGCATTGCTGCACCATTCAGAAGCATCCCCCCAGTACCATAGATTGCAGTCAAGATCCCTGCAAGAATCAGGGAGGACGAAGTGGGGTTCAGCCCCCAAGAAGACAGACTATGTAGCGCGTTTGAATCGTGTCCGAGCCAGAGGCCGCAGAAAGTAAGTGCGGAAGAAGGAATTAGCCACAAAGCGCCATGCATGATCCATGTGGTTGCAGCGGAGCCATTCCGGCCCTCTACAAAGTCAATAGGGGGACCCAGTGCCTTCTCCAGCATGAACATGCTCATACTCTTTGTGACATCAGTGAATACCCAAATTCCGCGGTTTAGCATGACAATTACTACGAACATGGCAATCCAGAATGCCAGCATTGTTGTCAACAGGCCCATTGATACCACCTCACTCGCTTGTCGCCTCGGTTAGCATTGTGCCCAAGATAGCGAAGACCCCAATCATGACTCCAAGAATAAAGAACCAGATGCCGGAGTCGAATACTCCCTCAAAAACTGGAAGAACGCTTGAAATTACTGGAAGGTCGCTGTTGGGAAACAGAATCCCGTAAAGAATCAGGAAGATAATGGTGGACACGATGCCCAAGACTAGCATAACCCACGAAGATGATGGCTCACTCTCACCTTGGAGAAATTCAAGAACGAGGGGTTTACCATCATCAGACATACCGTCACCCTGTAATCCTTCGATTACGCCACCACCACCAGAGATTCGCCCTTAAGCATTGGGCGGATGAAGTATGGGTTGAGTCTCAAGGAGCACGGACAATATCAATCGGGTCTCCCCTCCTAAACACCCCTGATCCGAGAGGAACTGGTAGTGATTGGTCATTATCCAACTCAGCTTTCCAATGATCCTGACAAGAGCACTCTATGCCCTCAAACTCCACAGTGTCACCTGAAACGGAGTACCTTTCTATAGCAGCAACCACATCTACATCGCAGGAGCCACAGTTGTGGGCCCCTCTAATCTTACCTCCAGCAGTGGGGTGTACAATTATTCTGCAGTCCGTCTCTTTGGTTTCCATGTGTGCACGCTTAATCATCTCCACGAGAGACCAAAGCCAAGGTGGTCTATACTCCTTGTTCCTGTACAGTCTATCTACTACTGTGCTCTTTTGAATATTCATTGGGTTCACCGAAACCTCATCAGAGAATGGGGCGACATCCACCAACCAGGAAGTAGTATGTTTGAGGGCATCACCCTCAGACATGAAAGGCGGTTTGAAAATTAGGTAAGTCTTCACTCTCAATCCGTTATCCTTCAGCATGTCTATTGCTCTATGCCACTGACTAGTCGAGAATCCCTTGTTGACATGGAACCTCAGTACTTTGTCGTCGTAGGCTTCGAGGCCAATCGCAACGGTACAACCTGGGTGCATCTTTGCAACCCACTCTATCTTCTCGGGGGTGCACATCTGCGCTTGTGCTTCAACTACAAGATGCAGGCCCATCTGGGCTGTCTCTTTCAGAACAAACTCCTGCCACTCGGGGGGATTCTCTCTGTCCTCAAAGAATGTACCTGAGGTATATACCTTGACCATCCCGCAATCCTCGAACTGGTTGGTAGAGTCCTTCGCGTACTGCCATTGGGAGAACATGTCCTCAGCAGAGACATCGTCCCTTACGTCATTGAAGTAGCCACAAAAAGTGCATCCAGACTTCCACCACCATGCACATCCCTTGGTCCTAAGTATTACAGTAGCCGCCGTGCATGGGGTTCCATCAGGAAGGTTCTCTGGGGTCTTGTAGACTGTGACTGGCCTGCTTGCATCCCATGATTCCCTAAACGAGACGGACTCAGGCGTGTTCTCAGGGGCCTTGATTAGATGGTGGATTTTCACTGCCTTTGATCCATCTCCGAGAATTCCGCACGAGTTTGCCATGGTACGCGTTTGTAGCCTTACACTTGATGTTGACGTGCTGTTCACTATTCATTCACACTAGATGTCGTAGAATACACTAAAACGTCTCTAGTTTCTCGGATGATGGGTGGTTGAATGGCATTTGGTACCATAGATGGGATGAGCGAAGATAGAAACAAGTCTCTGAAGAGTTGGTACTGGTACGACTGGGCCAATCAGGCTTTCGCACTTACTGTACTTACCGTTCTTGTCCCACAACTTCTCTCTAGTATGTTCGAGTTGTCAACTGGAGGTGGGTCAGAAGTTGGTAGCCTGAAAATCACTGGAGATACTTTCTATGCGATGGTTCTGGCATCCGCCAGTCTGTTCGTGGCAATTACCAGTCCCGTACTCGGAGCAATAGCGGACAGAATGCCAATCAAGAAGAGCATACTCTGGGTGTACACGATAGTAGGTGTTGCATTTACCGCCATGATGGCCGTGGCTCCCCATCTTGGATCTGGATCTGACTACAAATTTCTGGCTTTCTGCCTAGTTATTGGGAACATCGGATTCGCTGGAGGAAACGTAATCTATTACGCCTTCATGCCGTATCTTGCCTTCAAAGACCAGATGGATCACGTCTCGAGTTGGGGATACGCATACGGATTCGCCGGCGGGTCGACGATTCTGATTGTTCATCTCGTGGTTGGAGAGACGGGCTTCTTCGGGCTGTCCACAAAATGGAGCCCCTGGGTTCTTAGCTTCGTATTTGCAACCACTGCATTGTGGTGGATTGGTTTCGGAATGCCTCTTTTCAGGAATACTCCCGAGCCAGAGATTCCTAATCCTAAGGAGTACGGTTCCGCGATGGATGCTGTAAGGGATGGCTTGCGAGAGGTCAGGAGTACATTCGGAGAGGTAAGAAAATTCAAGGTTCTCGCAATCTACCTTCTGTCGTATCTCCTTTTCTTCGATGGAATCAACACAATCGGGGGTATGGCATCTGCGTTCGGTGACTCGGTTCTCAGGATTAACCCGTCAATGAACTTCGTACTTCTCCTAATGGTGAATATCACTGCAATTCCTATGTCGATAGTCGGAGGAAAGTTGGCTGACAGGTACGGAACTAAGAGAGTGCTTAGCTGGGCCCTAGCCGTTTACTCATTGGTAGCCATTCTGGCAGTTGGATTCGCCCCTCTGGAGCTTGAGGAAGAACACGAAAGATACGACTTCCAATACGACTTCAATGACGAGAGTGGGGAATACGAGCTGACGACTTTGTACGACAGGGGAGTGAAGGGCTGGGTCAGCAAGGCAGGAGGGGGGGATCAGGCATTCAGGGACTCTTTCTTCGAGTACATGTTTGAGAGTGTGCCTGAAACGAGTCAGAGCGAAAGATGGAGTGACGACGATGTGGTAATGGAGTCGATTTCCGAAGGCCAGGCTTCGGCAATAGTAGAAGAAATGGGGGTTATGGGCAATCACAGGTTCTCGTTCTCGTTCAAAGGAGGAAATCAGGATGGGAGTAGATCGATAGGAGATGATCACCCCACAATAATCGAGGGTAATCTAGCTGACTGGTGGCCGAACTTCCTCAGAGACAACCTTTGGGGCCCGATGAACTTCGGAGTAAGCCTTCAGTGGATTCTGCTGGGGATGATGGTTGGTGTCGTAATGGGAACCGCCGGGGCTCAGGCCAGGAGCCTAATGATGTTCCTAACACCCAAATCGAGGGTCAGTGAATTCTTCGGATTCTACGGTTTCATTGGCAAGGCTGCTGCAGTTTTCGGACCAATCGTATATGCCATTAGCGCAGCAACGATGGGTAGTAGGATGGCCGTGGTCAGCGTCCTCGTTGTCATCCTTCTGGGATGGTCACTATTCTACTTCATCGACGTAGAAGAGGGGATTAGAGTCGCGAGAAAAGAAGACATAGATGCTGGATTCGTGTTCGAGGAGGAGTGAGGTTGAACTCGTTTGGCTCGGTACAACACTTGCTTTCCGTATTGGTAATGTTTTTCTTCGGCGTAATTATTGGTCTGGCTATTGTCCCATCCTACTTTCTCTTCGACTGGCTGACATCGTTCACTAAGGAGCAAAACTCGGTGATTGAAGCGATTGGGACTTGTATCGCATTGGGATTGGGGTATATTGTGTGGGGGATTTGCCTGATTATTATTTGCGGGGCCCTCGGGGGGCTTTTCAGAATTAGGAAAACGGAGGGAAGGTATCCACTGAGGTCGTTTGTCACCATTCAGTGGGCCTTCTCTCTAGTTTTCCATAGGGTTGCCCAGATGTTCCTGAAGCAGATTGTGCCCTCTTTCCTGGCCAATCTGTACTACTGGATGATGGGGGCGAAGATAGGCAAAGGGGTCCAGCTGAACTCAGAGAACATCAATGACGCGTCGATGTTGACCTTCGGGGACGGGGTTGTTGTCGGAGGTAGTGCCATCATAAACGGGCATTTGGTCGAGAGCGGAGAGATTGTTCTAGCTCCAGTCAGGATTGGAAAAGGTGCATTGATCGGCGGTGGGAGCATCGTACAACCGGGATGCACTATCGGTGAAGGGGCTGTGATAGGGTCCAGGGCTGTGGTCCCTAAATGGACGGATGTCCCTGCAGGTGAGGTTTGGGCAGGTATACCGGCCAAATTTATCAAGAGAGTCGGGGAGTAGAGCCACTACTCGTTCTCTGATTCATCTGCATCGTTACCCTCGGAATCCTCGCTATCGGAATCCATCTGCTTGATCTCCTCAATCACAGCCTGCTTCTGGGCCTGGAATGACTCTTGCTTGGACTGAATGTCTTTTGCGGTTGCAACCGCTCTGTCAATCATGTCGTGGCGGGTCTTGATGGCCTCGTTAAGCTCCTCGAATATCTGCATGTGCTGAATGTACCAGTCGTCTCTTGCTCCGAGCTCGGCCTGTGCGGCCTGGTTTGACTCGTCGATCTCCTCGGCTAATGTGATTGCCGTCCCCAGACGTGCCTTCTCCCTCTCCAGCATCTCCTCGGTCTTCTCGAGCTTGCTCTCCAAGAACGGGATCTTGGTGTTGGCCTTGGCCAGATCGACCTCCATCTCGTCCTTCTGCCTCCTGAGGTTGGATAGCAGGTTGTCGATGCCTTCCTTCTCGGTCTCCTTGTCTATCAGTT
>CAYFID010000049.1:0-8719 GCA_964343205.1 uncultured Candidatus Poseidoniales archaeon
GGCCACAATCTCCTCCAAGGACGAAAACGGCAACTGGGACGTCACGACATGGTCCCAGTTCCTAGGCGACGTGATGGACCTCTCGAAGGCACTCATTGCGCACGGGTTCGAGAAGGGCGACAAGCTCAGCATCTACTCATACAACAGGAAGGAGTGGTACGCCGCATACTCCGCAGCCAACATGTGCAATGGCGCTGCAGTCGGCGTCTACCACACTTGCTCACCAGAGGAGGTAGAGTGGGTTGTCGGGAACTCGGACTCCAAGGTTGTTTTCGTAGGGAACAACCCGATGGACAACGCAGACCCAACCAAGATGTGCACTCACAGGCTGCACGAGGCACTATCCTCTCTAGACAAGGTAGAGTGTGTGGTCGTGATGGATGGCGTCGACATGCCTGACCACCCCAAGGCAGTGTCGTGGGGCAATTTCATTTCCGCTGGGAGGGAAGTCGAGGACTCCGTTGTTATGGAGAGGCTTTCTAGCATAAAACCAGACGACACCGCATCGCTGATCTACACATCAGGAACAACTGGCAACCCCAAGGGGGTGGAGCTAACTCACGATAACTTCGAGGCGGAGATTGCCGGAGTCTCGGCCATAGCCAAGTTCAACCAGGGCGACGGTTACGTCTCATGGCTGCCATGTGCGCACGTTTTCGGCCAACTAGCAGACAATCACATCTGGGTGAGGGACGCAATGCACATGCGCGTGGTCAGCTCCCCGCTGGAATCTATAGACTACGCGAAGGAAGTGGAACCGTCCCTATTCATCGGAGTGCCTCGTATCTACGAGAAGGTCTACTCGAACCTAGTTGCCGGCCTGGGCAGCAAGATCAAGTGGCTGGACCTGCCGATACTCAAGGGGATAGTCAGTAAGAAGGCCAAGCAAAAGATAGGCTTCTCTAATCTGACGTACGCCATCACTGGAGCGGCCCCAATCAACCCCGACATCTTGCATCTCTTCCACAAGTTAGGAATCCCCCTCTTCGAGGGGTACGGGATGACCGAGACCACGGCAGGAGCGACAATCGGCTTCAAGAACAACAACAAAATCGGGACGGTCGGAAAACCATTTGTCGGAGAGATAAGGATCCACGACCCTAACGAGAAAGGGGACGGGGAGATCCAGTTCCGCGGCCGTCACATCATGAAGGGCTACTACAACAACTCTGAGGCAACCGCTGAGACCATGACCGAAGACGGGTGGCTCAAGTCAGGCGACCTAGGTAGGGAGGACTCCGAGGGTTACATCAGTGTCACAGGACGAATCAAGGAGATATACGTCAGCTCGGCTGGGAAGAACATCGCTCCACTAGTGATCGAGGAGACGATGAAGTCCATACCCCTCGTGTCCCAGTGCATGCTCATAGGGGACAACAGGAAGTACTGCAGTGCGCTCTTCACACTGGACGTAAGTGTGATCCTAAGGGACAAGCACGGCATGGATGGGGCCAAGATCCCCAAGGACCCCGCAGAGCAGCTGGCAAAGCTGAAGGAGTTCGGGCACGAACTGAGCGATTACACCGATAGTCCCGAAATTTTTGCCGAGATACAGGAGCACGTCGAACGCCTCAACGGACAGTTCTCCAACCCAGAGCAGCTCAAGAAGTTCACAATACTGCCTAGGGACCTGAGTGTGGACCACGGCGAGCTTACGCCGACCCTGAAGATTCGGCGTATCCAGATACGTGAGAACTGGGCCGACGAGATTGAGGCGATGTACTCGGGCGCTTAGCCCGGTGGTTTACATGGAGCCCGGTGCTTGGGCGGCTCTAGCCACCGTTTTCATACTCGGGGCAATGAGCCCAGGCCCATCACTGGCAGTGGTGCTTCGGAACACCATGGCAGGGGGTCGTAGCCAGGGCGTCGCTACAGGTATAGGGCATGGGATCGGTTTCGGGGTATACGCATTCACAGCAGCACTTGGAATCGCCACAGCCCTCGCTGCCAACGAGAACGTCGAGGTAGTCCTGAGGTGGGGAGGAACTGCAATCCTTCTCTGGCTTGGAGTCACTTTCCTGAAACACGCCTTTTCTGGCCCGGGCCAGCACATCGACTCGGATGATCCTCACGGGCCTTCTGATAGGGCGGGCTTCATCCAGGGATTCTCCATAGCCATCCTTAACCCAAAGATTCTAGCTTGGATGCTGGCCCTATACTCTCCCTTTATCGAGGCTGAAATGGGAATTGTGACATTGCTCGGAATGGGCCTACTGGGGATGTCTATAGATGGGGCATGGTACGTTACTGTGGCAACCGTACTAACAACAGGGGATAGGGTCCAGCGCCTCAGGGCCAAGGCACATCTGATAGACGGGGCCATGGGGGTTCTGATGTTCGTTTTCGCTGGAATACTTGTAGCGGGGGGAATGTAGGCGCAGGCCAGAGGGGGCTACCAATTGCCAGTTGAAATCATAATCATGCAGAATCCGAATAACAGGGATAACATCAACATGGGCAAGATCACGATGCTGCACAGAACCCCCCATGCGAATGACTGGTGACCAGAGGTGAAACCCCAAGCAGCCCCCCCAATGTAGCCTATTGCCATTGCACCCATCTGAATAGCTACGCCCAAATCATCGGATATCATATACCCGAAGGCAGACAGAATCCAAGACGCAACCACCACCGCAATCGGGAAAACAAGTGCACCTAAGAAAAACTGGAGATTTCTACCCATTTTTTCCTTTGGCTGGGAGTCCAGGGGCACGAAGAGCCCTTCTCCCCCCTCGTCCTTGAAAGAGCCGATTTCACCGCTTAGCACCGGGGCTTTCTTCTGGGCGGTTTCGAACTCCTCCCTTGTGATCACCCCGTCGCCATCGGTGTCCATCTTCGAGAATTCGTCACTCTCCTGGGGTGAGATCCAGTCTGGTAGCTTCTCTGCCTCATCGGACCAGTTATCCAGGACCTTCTTCTTGTCTTCCTCAGTCACTCTGACACCTCTTCGATGTGAATCACAGGCAATGGGCTCAAGATAGTTTTACGCTCCTCTTTGCTAAGCAGGGCCTGACCCGACAAGGCTAGCTCCCTCCGGATTGGCTCCAGCACCGTCTCCTCCAGATCCCCCCTGTAGAACATGTTGTAGGTATCGAAAGGAATCAGACGCAGGTCTGGGCTGACAATGTGGACGCAGGTCTTCTTTACGCTCCTGAGGTCGAAGGAATGGGCATCAATGAAGTCCATTATGATAATCCTGAAGACGTTCTCATAGGAGAATTGCGAGGGGACAACCAGTTCTGGGAGGCAGCAGAGTAGCTCAGCCAGTGAGTGGCTGGCAGTCTGTGGGGAGTGAGCGGTTGAGAGGAGATTGAGCACAGCTTCGTGAATAGCGGGGTCCTTCTCGAACTGTATCGTTGAGCGAGGTCCTGCCATTAGGGTCTCGTCGTCGATGTACCTTGTGATTGGTACCGCAGTTTCTCCCACCTTCAACGCATAGGCCATGGAGAGACTGTCAGGGTGACAAGGTACTGGAAGAAGGTCATCCACGATGAAAGTGCTTGATTGCTCACCGATTCTCCTGCGTACCTCGGTAAGTGTGAGGCGCTCCTTGGAGGCCTCATAGTCGTCCGACCTTCCTGCTTCTTGGATCGGCTGGAAGGTTATCCCCCTGACGCAAGGCTGAGTCAGAGCGAACTCTACTAGGTCACCCATCTCGTTGTCGTTCAGACCCCTGCTGACGGTGGAAACCAGGGTTGTAGAGATGCCATTTGAGTTAAGGTTCTCCAAAGCCTTCCTCTTTACTTCCCTCAGGTCGGCCCCTCGGAGCCTCATCAGCGGCTCCTTCTCGAGGCTGTCGAACTGAAGATAAACCTCGAATCCGGGCATGTAGTCAGCCAGCCTGGATGCGAAATCTGGCTCGTTGGCAATCCTGATTCCGTTGGTGTTGACCATGATGTGGCGAATAGGTCGAGCCTTGGCCTCGTCCAGTATCCTGAAGAAGTCAGGGTGAAGGGTCGGCTCGCCGCCGGAAATCTGGATTACATCTGGCTCTACTTCGTTCTCAACTACCGCGTCAAGCATCTGTACTACATGCTCGAAGGTCCGGTAATCCTGGTGCCTCTCGGGCCCGGACGAGGCGTAGCAAATCGGGCATCTCAGATTGCAGTGGTCGGTGATTTCGATTAGCGTTAGGCATGAGTGCTGCTCATGACTGGGGCATAACCCGCAATCATAGGGACAACCATACTTCAGAGGAGTGTTCCACTTCTCTGGCATCTCGCTGGGCTTCACGTAGACCTCCCTGCTCCTCCTGTAGTAGTCCGCATCGTCCGCCATTAGGACCTCCTCACTCTTCCCACAAGAGTAGCATAGCTTGTCCATGAAAACCGAGTCTTCTCTGATGATTATCTTCCCGTCCGCCCTTCTTAGGCAGCTCGAGCATACGGAGGTAGCCGTATCGTAGAATAAGTAGTCACGAACTCTTCCGCTCATCTCAGTCCCACTTCTCGGCTAACCCTTCCGGGCTTGAACTATACGCCGCCGCCCACTCATCATCAGAAAGAACGCCAAAGGTCACGTACCATGATAGCCCTAAAACGCAGGCAATCTGAATCGGTGAAAGGAAAAGAAACTCCCAGTCCGCGGGCTTTATCCAGTCAACCAATAGCCTCCATGAAAGATAGGACATTAGGAATGTTCTGAATTGCCACCCGGAAGGCACGATTTTCGTGTTCGCTATGGCCCTTATCCCAGCGTACACGACCCACAAAGCCACGATTTCATACAAGGCCGTGGGGTGTCTGCTGACTCCGTCTCCTAAGTCTACACCCCATGGCAGACCAGTTTCGATCCCGTAGGTTGAGTCATCAAGTCCAGTGAGAAAGCAGCCAATCCTTCCTAGGCTCATCCCCAATACTAGGGGCAGTACTAGTGCATCCCCGGTCCTTTGGGTAACCCCCATGGCCTTTTTGGCCAACTCTATACCCGCCATCCCTCCAAGAAGGCCTCCAACAATCGTCTTCCCGCCGAGTAGAAGGGATGGCTCCTCAGTTGCGATTAGCAATGTTGTCTGTGGGTGCTGCGCCCATGCGAGTATTTTGGCCCCCAATAATGCACCAATCAGGCCTGCAAAAATCAGGGGGTGCCTCTGTTGGGGGCTGATGCTGTCTCCGTCCCTCGAAGAAACCCAGATAGTCGCGGTTAGCCCCACTAGGTACCCTAGTCCCTCGAAAAGTAGGTGAGGGTGCAGGCCAAGAATAATTACCGGATACTCCAATATAACGCCTCAGGCTATTATGTACGGCAACAGCATTAGCATCTGAGCCAGCACAACATAATTCCAATGCCAGTGTTGCCCATCTTGAATTATACCCAGGAAATCTCCGTTAGAGACATAATTGCCAGTCAACGCATTCTTGTGGAATCGTGTCCTCGGAGGCTCAATGCCTCTCCGTGTAATTACTGCCGCAGCCATCTTCGATGGTCATGATGCAGCCATTGGCATATTCCGAAGAATTCTACAGAGTCAGGGTTGCGAGGTCATCCACCTGGGTCACGACAGGGGGGCCGATGAGGTGGCTAGCGCTGCTATACAGGAGGATGCACATGCAGTAGCGATCACTTCCTACCAGGGTGGGGCAGTAGAGATGTTTACCCATACCAAGGAGATTTTGGATCGGGCTGGTTTCGGACACGTTTTCCTCTTCGGAGGGGGTGGTGGCACAATTCTTCCCCACGAGGTAGATATGCTAAGCAAGAATGGGGTAGCTAGAATCTACTCCCCTGATGATGGAAGGGACATGGGGCTAGTGGGGATGGTCCAAGATGCCATGGATCGCGCTGGTGAAATAGATCTTCTTGATCCAAATAGGTTTGAATCGATAGAACCTTCAGTTACTGCCGATGATCACGGTAGCGTCTCTCGCCTGCTTACTATGGCGGAGAACTCCTCTCCGGAAGACTTCTCCTCAGCCCTATCCAGAGCAAGATCGAGGGATACGCAAGAAGAGTGTCCCGTGGTAGGAATCACCGGTACCGGTGGGGCCGGTAAGTCAAGTCTGATGGATGAGGTGATGCTTCGAATACAAAGAGACAACCCAGGTGCGAAGGTTGCCTTGCTGGCAACCGACCCTACCAGGAAGAAGACTGGAGGGGCTTTACTAGGGGACAGAATAAGGATGAATTCTCTTACAGATCCAAATCTGTTCATGCGTTCATTCGCCAGCAGGGACAGCGGGCGAGAGATTGCAGACTGCGTAGGGAGGGCAGTAGAGGTTTGTAAGGCAGTTGGATTCGACCTGATTCTTGTCGAGACCAGTGGCATCGGACAGGGTAACGATGCAATTACCGAGGTCTCCGATACTTCCATTTATGTTACCACAAGGGAGTACGGGGCACCCAGTCAGCTTGAGAAACTAGCAGCCTTGGACTTTGCGGACATAGTGGTCTTGAACAAATTCGACAGGCCCGGGGCCGAGGATGCATTGAAGGAGATCAGGAAGCAGTTCCAACGCAACAGGGAGGCATTCGACGAGAGCCCGGAGTCGATGCCAGTGGTCCCAACTATTGCTAGCCAGTTCGCTGACGCGGGAGTGGACAGGCTATGGCAGATGATGGCGGATCTGTTGAATGAAAGATTCCAAACAGAGTTCTCTGCAAGCGAGCCTAGGTTGGGTCCAGACGGGCTTCCCAGCAGAGACCCCCCCATCCCGACTGACCGTCAAGGATACCTAGCCGAAGTTGCATCAGCCGTTCGTGGTTATCACGAGGAGACAGAGAACATTGCAAGGGCAGTTCGACTCGTTCAGCAGATCGAGGCTGCTGCAAACCAGATGCTCGCCTCTGGGAAGGAAGAGGCCCATCAAGATCTTATGGACGAAGCAAAGTCCGTTAGGGCAACAATTTCCGACTCAGTCTGGAAGGAACTGGAAGACTTCGACTCAAGGGCCGACTCGTATCGCTCAGGAGAAGCCAGTTACACTGTAAGGGGAAAGGAGATTCCCGTCAAAACCACTCATGAGACGATGTCTGGGACGAGGGTTCCAAGGGTAGCACTTCCGACGACTGTGGACTGGGGGGACAAGCTTCTGTGGTCCAGAAAGGAGAATGCTCCAGGATTATTCCCGTACACCGGGGGGGTGTTCCCGTTCAGGAGGGAGGACGAGCTTCCTGTGCGGATGTTCGCGGGCGAGGGCAGTGCGGAACGCACAAACAAGCGCTACCACTTCCTATCCAAGGACCAACCTTTCAACCGTCTCTCCGTAGCTTTCGACTCCCCTAGCCTTTACGGCAACGACCCTCGAGAGAGGTTGGACATTTTCGGAAAGGTATGCGAGTCCGGAGTGAGCATCAGCACTGTGGACGAGATGGACCGACTCTTCGAGGGGTTTGACCTCTGTGCACCAAACACTTCGGTAAGCATGACCATCAATGGGAACTACTGGTGGCACCTTGCAGCGTTCTTCAATGTAGCAATCAGGCAACAGAGACGAAAATTCTTCGAAGAAAACGGCAGGGAACCCAACGAAAAGGAAGAAGAGGAGCTCCGATCTTTCACCCTTAACACGGTAAGGGGCACAGTCCAGGCCGACCAGCTGAAGGAGGCAATGGGCCAGAACACTCTGGTTTTCAATTTGGACACCGCCCTGAGGATGATGGGGGACGTAGCAGAGTTCTACGTTAACAATGAGGTACGAAACCACTACTTCGTCAGCATTAGTGGTTACCACATAGATGAGGCTGGAGCCAATCCAATCACCCAGGCAGCATTAACCCTCTCAAATGGGCTGACCTACGTCGAGTTGTTCAAGGCTAGGGGTTTGGATCCAGACAAGTTCCTGAGAAACTTCTCATGGTTCTTCTCCAACGGGATGGACCCAGAGTACGCAGTGATTGGCAGGGTTTCCAGAAGGATTTGGGCCATTGCAATGCGAGACATGTATGGGGTCGGTGACAGAGGTCAGAAACTCAAGTATCACATTCAGAGCAGTGGCCGCTCTCTCCACTCTCAGGAATTTACCTGGAACGACTACAGAACCACTTTACAGGCTCTTTACGCATTATCGGATAATGCCAACAGCCTTCACACAAACAGTCGCGACGAGGCATTTGGAACCCCTACCGAGGATACAGTGAGGGATGCCGTTGCAATCCAGCTTATTCTATCAAAGGAGTACGGATGGCTCAGGAACGAGAACCCGCTCCAGGGATCATTCGTTGCGGAATTTCTTACTGATGAGGTCGAGGACAAGGTACTGAGTATTTTCGAGGAAATGCACAGCAGAGGAGGCGTTCTAGGTGCCCTTGAGGTGAATTACCAGAGAAATCGCATTCAGGACGAGGGGATGATCTACGAGCACCGCAAGCACACGGGCGAGACTCCTATAGTTGGAGTAAACACATTCACCGACCCCGAGTCCGCCACCCCATCTGCCGATGAATTCGATATTGAGGTCACCCGCTCCGACGAGTCCGAGAAGATGATGGTAATAGAGAGAAACAGGGACTTTAAGACGTCGCACAAGGACGAGGCAGAGGCCGGACTAGAGAAGCTAAAACAGGCTGCAAGAGAGGGGGGGAACCTCTTCGAAGTAATGATGGAAATCGTTGACCATTGCTCGGTCGGACAAGTGACACAAGCTCTGTTCGAGAGTGGTGGAAAATTCAGAAGAAACATGTGAGGCAAACCCCCTTCCTCGGCTTTTTTGCTAGACCCATCTAATCGTAGCCGTTATCGAGTTACTGCCTCAATGTTCTTAACCCCAAATGGAACGACTGG
>CAYFID010000050.1:0-8648 GCA_964343205.1 uncultured Candidatus Poseidoniales archaeon
GGGATGGCATCGCTGATGTCCTTCCAGCTTGGATCGTCGACGGCCTATTAGTCGGATTAGGGGCCAGACTAGGCTCTGAGATCGACAACGCACTCTGAGAAAGTCAAGATAATCTCGGAATACGCAAGCAGGCCGGGGGGGGAACTCCCCGGTCTGTTCTCGAACACACCCCCTAGGGCGTACTAGCTTTATCATCCTAAGAACTCGTACTGGAGTTCTTCGATTCGATCTCTTGATTCCGCGTTGGAGTAGGCATCAAGTGGCTCCTTGTTCAGATCTAGGAACTGTTCTCCAAATTTGAATGGTTCCAGCACCTTTGCGGCTTGATCCCAACGTCCGAGAATAGCCAATGAAGCTCCGAGTGCTTCAACTGACGAAAGCCTCCCAACCCTGCCCCATGATACTGGATTTGCAGCTAGTAGAAACGGCAAAATCCTTCCTTCTAGACTTGTCATGCGACCTATCTTGTCTAGTGATTCATCAATTCTCTTCCATGAGCAGTCTAGAACTACAATGGATCCTCCTAGGTCGATCAGTGCCCGGTCTTCAGGCCCAAGAATCGTTGTAGACCTGGGATCTAGAAGGAATCCCCTTCTTGGGGACTCCGAAGGAGACTCGTGGAGACTAACAAGCTCCATCGAGTGCATCTTCCTAGCAGTGCACTTCCTCGGATCGTCCTGATCGAGGTGGATGACATGGAGTGGTACTCTGTCTTGCATCCTATCTCCTGGAACGTGCCCCGGATCTGGAGACCCCCAGTCTCCTTCCTTTCTTCTTGGTTTTCTTTCGCTGGACTGCTTCACCGTCTGAGCCCTTGGCATCTGAAATCGTCATTTGCCTGTCCTTTTCTGAAGCTACTACTGTATGGCTATTTGGCACAGACTCAACTAGCAGACTAATACCCAGTGACTTAGAGAACTTGTTCAATATGGGGTCAGGGGGTCTACTGCCGCTCTCGGCTTTCTGAACCACTGCAACCTTCTCGTTCATCATTCGAGCCAGATCTTCTTGGGATAGCCCCTTCTCTTCTCTGGCACCTCTGATTCTTGAGTGAAAGTCAGATGCAAGCTCCATCTCGTCCTTTGTCATTATGTCGAATCCAGCTACTCCCTTACCAATGACTTGGGTTTCAGGCTTTGACTTAGTCTGGATTATGGGGGCCCTTCGTTGTATTACTAGTCCCATTGAATCTATGCATCTGGCACAACAGTCAACTACAGATTGTGAGACGGTGGCACTTCTGGTAGAGACCCCTTCTGCCCCACATAGCTCGCATGCACCCATATAGCTTCGACGATGAAGCCCAACAATAGTCCTTCGCAGGGGTCATAAGGACCAGTTTCCTGTGAAGTACATGGCTAGTGAGGCGGACGATGGATCAATCTCGGGGGATTCGCTAGGTAAAGTAAACCAGGAAAAGGACGCTCTAGAGAGGCTAAAGACCGACTTCGCAGAACTATCTGACAAGGCACAACAGCTTCTCACCGAGAAGCTCTTCCTGGAGAACGAGTTCTCTCAATTGAAGAAGCGGACGAATAGGCTAGAAGAGGAGCTGAGCAGCATCAAGACCCCTCCACTAATCGTTGGATTCGTCCAGGACTTAGTAGATGAGCAGGCAATAGTTCGTAGCTCTAACGGCACTGTATTCCTAGTCTCAATTAACCGAAGATTGGATGCCTCCGCGCTAAAACCCGGGGTCAGGGTAGCACTTAACCAAGACACACTTTCCCTCGTCGAGATTCTGTCTGATTCGTGGGATCCCTTGGTGAGTAATGCTGAGATAATCGAAAGTCCGCATGTTGAATACTCTTCCATTGGCGGACTAGATCCGCAAATAAAGGAGCTAAGGGAAGCCATCGAGCTTCCTTTCGAAAATCCAACAGCCTTCTCAGATCTTGGGATTGAACCACCAAAGGGAGTCCTCCTCACCGGTCCCCCTGGTACGGGAAAAACAATGCTTGCCAAGGCAGTAGCAAATTCGACAAAGGCCACATTCCTTGGCCTAGTAGGAGCCGAGCTAGCACAGAAATACATAGGCGAGGGTGGTCGAATGGTTAGGGAGCTATTTGAAATGGCCAGACAGAAGGCCCCTTCAATCATTTTCATCGATGAGATAGACTCCATTGGCTCCAAGAGGCTAGATACCGCCACATCGGGAGACAGGGAGGTGCAAAGAACACTAATGCAGCTCTTATCCGAGATTGATGGCTTCGCGAGTCTTGACGACGTAAAGGTAATCGCTGCTACTAACAGGCCAGAACTTCTTGATGCTGCTCTATTGAGGCCTGGTAGGTTCGACAGAATCATCGAGATACCAATACCCGATGCGAATGCTAGGGAGACAATATTCTCTGTACACACCAAAACCATGCCTCTTTCAAAGGACGTCGACATGAGGGCACTATCTTCTATTTCTGAGGGTTTTAGCGGGGCTGAGATCAAGTCTGCAGTCGTTGAAGCGGGAATCTCGGCGATTTCCAGCAATAGAAAGTCAGTGAACAAGTCCGACTTTGTAGGTGCCGTAAAGAAAGTTGAGGCTAACAGAAAGGACACGTTGGGTTCCGACGCTGAGGGACTCTACACCTAAGCAAACTCTCTTGATGCCCGGACCTCTCCAGCGACCATGGCATCCGCGTTAGTCGAGTGCGTTCCGAATTTCAGCGAGGGAAGAGACCAGACTGTGATAGCTAAAATCACCAAACCTATCGAAGATGCAGCAGGAGTCTCCCTCCTAGACGTTGACATGGGCGCAGACTTCAACAGGACCGTTGTCACTATGGTCGGAGATCCCGAAAATGTCCTCAACGCTGCTATTGAGTGCACTAAGGTCGCCTCCGAACTCATAGATATGACCAAGCACACAGGGGAGCATGCTAGAATGGGCTCAGTAGACGTAGTCCCATTCATCCCAATCACAGGAATCACTATGGAAGATTGCGTTATACTCTCAGAGAGGTACGCAGCGGCAGTATCTTCGATGCTAGATCTCCCCGTATACCTCTACGCTGAGGCAGCCAGGAGCGAGCAGAGAACCAGACTGCCCGACATAAGGAGGGGGGAGTACGAAGGGCTAGAAGCAAAGATCACCTCAGATGAATGGAGGCCCGATTTCGGCCCGGCAGTATTCAATCCCAAGATGGGGGCCACTGCTACGGGAGCTCGCCAAATCCTTATCGCATACAACGTTAATCTTGACACCGATGAAAAAAACAAGGCAAACACAATTGCTGCTTGTATTAGGACCAGTGGCTCACTTCTGAAGGACGAAAACGGACAGAAGATTCTAGACGTTGATGGAAAGCCGCTTAGAAGTCCCGGACAATTCAAATCTCTACAGGCCGCAGGTTGGATGTACAACGAGAAAACGGCACAGGTCTCGATGAATCTTCTGGACCACAGAATAACCGGCCTAGATGACGTCACCGAAGCGATCCGTCTCGAGGCAGAGAAGGTAGGATTGCAAGCTATAGCAGGAGAATTGGTGGGCCTCGTCCCCCTCCAAGCAATGCTTTCTGCGGGTAGGAGATACCATGAAGATCCAGAATCTGAAGACCATATGTCACTGGTCAATGCGGCCATATACGGACTTATGCTGGATAAGTTGGGGGAGTTTGACCCGAAATCAAGCATCATTGAATGGGCAATTAGTGAGGCGGTTGAATGAACGAGGGATACGAAGACGTCTTGCAATCCATAGCATCCTCGGAACCAACTCCGGGCGGGGGATCCGTTGCAGCACTTTCTCTCGCGCACGCACACTCTTTGGCAATCATGGTCGCGAGACTAACGGTTGGTAAGGAGAAGTGGTCAGATGGCCATGAAGCAGCAGAATCAGTAATCTCAAACTCTCATACTGGATTGGGTGTAGCATTGCAATTAGCAGAGAATGATGCCGCAGCCTTCGAGACCGTCATGTCCGCTTATAGACTGCCTAGGAACAGCGACGAAGATAAGGAAAATAGGGCCAAAGCAATCAGAGAAGCGACAATAGGAGCCGCTGAGGCACCGTTAGAAACCGCTACGGAAGCACTAGAATTGTTGTCTGACATTGAAGCTCTTTGCCATTCATGCAACTCGAATGCATTGACGGACCTTGCATCTGCAGCGGAACTTTCACACACAGCCGTAATTATCGCCTCCATGAACGTTAGAATAAATCTGGACTTCATCAAAGGGGAAGACGTAGATCGGATTTCATCATGCATAGGTGAAGTTTTAGTGGGGTCCAGCAATTCTTTGGAAAGGATAAGATCGATGGTTTCTGAGAGGCTGGGCTGGCAATGACACCCGAGGATATCGAGTTTCAGGGGATACCTAACACGCTACCCCCGTACAGGCCCTTAGACAACTCTGTCCCTCATGCACCAGCTAGGCCCCAAGTTCTAGATGACCCGGGAAGGAAACTGGCGATCGAGAACGCACTGAGGTACTTCCCCCGCGAGTGGCATGACATCCTCGCATCTGAGTTCCTCAATGAACTGGATAGTCTTGGCCACATATACATGCACAGGTTCAGGCCTCATTACGAAATGTATTCCAGGCCAATTTCGGAATATTCAGCTAATTCTCAGTCGGCAGCCGCAATCATGCTGATGATACAGAACAACCTCGATCCAAACGTGGCCCAGTTCCCCCACGAACTGATCACATACGGGGCCAATGGGGCGGTTTTTCAGAACTGGGCACAGTACCTAATGACAATGGAGTATCTTAGTAAAATGCAGGACGATCAGACTCTGGTGATGTACTCCGGTCACCCATTAGGATTATTCCCTTCAAGTGATAAATCCCCGATGGTTGTTGTCACAAACGGGATGGTTATTCCAAACTATTCTACACAACTTGACTACGAGAAAATGAACGCACTGGGAGTCTCTCAGTACGGTCAAATGACTGCCGGGTCGTACATGTACATAGGTCCACAGGGGATAGTGCATGGAACCACAATTACGATTCTAAATGCAGCAAGGAAGTACCTAGGGTTGTCATCTGAAGATGGACTTGGCGGAGTCCTGTATGTTACATCAGGACTAGGGGGGATGTCAGGAGCTCAGGCCAAGGCTTCAGTGATAGCCGGTGCAGTATGTATCGTTGCTGAAGTAGACGCGGTTCCTGCTATGAAGAGGCACTCTCAGGGTTGGCTTACAGAATTATACGATGACCTGGACCAACTTGCAAACCGAGCACAGGAGGCCGTATCTGCAAAGGAAGCAGTCTCGATTGGTTACTTGGGAAATATTGTCGATCTTCTCGAGTTCTTCGTTGAAAGAGGAACTCGAGTCGATCTTGCAAGTGATCAGACAAGTCTGCACAACCCTTGGCTAGGAGGTTACACACCTGTAGACCTATCCTTTGAGGAAGCCGCATCTCTACTTCGGGATGACCCTATTAAATTCAAGGAATACGTACAAGAGTCATTGAGGAGGCATGTCTCTGCAATTAACAAGCTCAGCGATCGTGGAACCCGTTTCTGGGATTATGGCAACGCCTTCCTTCTGGAGTCACGTAGGGCTGGTGCCGATGTAGTTTCTACGGATGGGTCATTCCGATACCCCTCATACGTAGAGGACATCATGGGACCAATGTGCTTCGACTATGGATTCGGCCCATTTCGATGGGTTTGTACATCTGGAGATGACAACGATCTGAGAATAACCGACAGTATTGCCAAGACAGTTTTGGAACAGCTTGCATCGGATTGTCCAGACGAAATACGAACACAATACATGGATAATATCAGGTGGATTTCCGAGGCCGAGAATCATGGATTGGTTGTAGGTAGCAAAGCTAGGATACTCTATGCCGACGAAGTTGGCCGAAGAACAATCGCTCAGGAATTCAACAGAGCCATCTCAAAGGGGAATGTCAGCGCACCCATTGTGCTGGGACGGGATCATCACGACGTAAGCGGAACAGATAGCCCCTTCAGGGAAACTGCCAACATTCACGACGGTTCAATGTTCACTGCAGACATGGCAGTACACAACTTCGTTGGGGACTCCTTCAGAGGGGCAACTTGGATTAGCCTTCACAATGGTGGTGGTGTTGGTTGGGGTGAAGTGATTAATGGCGGATTCGGACTTGTAATAGACGGTTCCGAAGCCTCAGAGAAGAACATTGACTCAATGATATCCTGGGACGTCAACAATGGACTCGCAAGAAGGTCTTGGGCTAGGAACCCAGCTGCAATATTCGCCATCTCCAGAGCAATGGAATCTGACAACAGACTAGATGTAACAGTTCCCAGTATGGTCGACGATAAGCTGCTAAGGGACTTGTTTTCTACTACTCGATGACTCTATTTGTTCTCCACGATTCGACAGGTCATGCGAGAGATAGAGCTTGACGGTAACTCGTTGTCATTGGAGCAGGCTATGTCGATAGCCAGGGGTTCCGCAATAGCAATACTGTCCGACGAATCAAGGCAGAGGATGCTAGATTCTAGGATGGCCGTTGAGAATCTAATTGAATCCGGTGAGACTGTCTACGGGATTAACACCGGATTCGGAGCTATGTCATCAGTTATGATAGACGATGACGAGCTCGAACTGCTACAGGAAAACCTCGTCAGAAGCCATGCATGTGGGGTAGGGGAAAAGATGGAGCCCGAGCATGTCATACTGATGATGGTCTTCAGGGCTAACTCGCTTGCCAAAGGTGTCTCTGGGTCTAGGCCAGAATTAGTTGAGTTGATTTTGTCGATGATTAATTCCCGGATAGCTCCAGAAGTACCGCGAATAGGGTCCCTCGGAGCCTCGGGCGATCTAGCCCCTCTATCCCACATGGCACTATCATTGATGGGAGAGGGAGAATGCCTAGTCTACAATAACGGCGAATGGGTTGGTACCGACAGCCTAGCGGCTTTATCTGAAGCAGGCCTAGAACCTATCAAACTGCAAGCAAAGGAAGGCCTATCGCTGATTAACGGCACTAGCCAAATGTGCGCTTATCTCACTGCGTCCCTATTGAACATGGAGATGCTTGCATTGGCCGCGGATGTCTCAGTAGCATGCTCGATTGAGGCAATCAGGGGCTCCCACAAGCCGTTCGATTCCAGGATTCATCAATCTAGGCCACAATTCGGTCAGACTGTATCAGCAGCAAGGATTTCCGAGCTACTTTCCGAATCAAAAATAATGATCTCGCATATAGATTGTGATAGGGTACAGGACGCATACTGCTTCAGGTGCTCACCACAAGTACATGGCCCGGTGATAGACCTTCTCAGAGAGACTAGGAGGATGTTGGAGATAGAGGTAAACAGCGCAACAGACAACCCTCTCGTATTCGTTGGTGACGCGGAGACCGAGATAATCAGTGGAGGGAATTTCCATGGACAGAACATTGCTCTTGCCAGCGACTCAATTGCCATAGCATGCCACGAGCTAGCAAGCATATCTGAGAGAAGGATAAACCAGATTATGGACCCGAAATGGAGCACTCACAAGCCATTCCTTGCCAACAAGGAAGGACTGGAGAGCGGTCTGATGATAGTACAATACGTGGCGGCAGCAATAATTGCTGAGCTGCACTTGCTTGCTAACCCATCAACAACCAGTAACGTCCCAGTTAGCATGGGCAAGGAGGACCACGCCTCAATGGGAGCAACCGGATCATTCAGGGCCCTTCAATCGTCAAGGCTACTATCGCAGGTTCTGGCAAATGAGATGCTGTGCTCCTCAGAGGCTCTGGATAGAATTGAAGAGGAACCGGGAAACGGAGTCTCAGAGGTACATAAATGGATTAGGACTATTGTTTCTCCGCTGGAGCGGGACAGGCCTATGACAGATGAGTGCGAAGCATTGTCAAATGCAATATTGGAAGGACAGCTTTCTCAGATTTTCGGGTGACTGAATGCAAGAAAAGTTGCACATGACAAAGCACCCGGGAACCAACCCCCCTCCATTCCCGACAAAGGTGGAGGGAATAGATGGCAACTCCCTTATTCTAACTGAAACATATTGCTATCCCAGGGGTGGTGGTCAACCAGGAGATACTGGCAAGATTATCTCGGAAAGCACACAGGCATCGATATTACACGAAGTACTCCCCGGTGAAAAGATTCTTCATCCGGTCGATGAAGCAGGGTTATTCAGAGTTGGCCAGAATGTGATATGCGAGATTGATATCGACAGAAGAAACGGCCACACCTTGATGCATACAGCACAGCACATGTTCTCTGCCTTAGCTGAGGACCTATGGGGCGCAGAAACTGTGGGAAACCAGATTGGAGCAACTCAGTCTAGAGTAGATCTCCACTTTGAGAACAAAGAAGTCTTCGATCCAGATGTTCTAGTGAGTGAAGTAAACACAGCAATCCAGTCACGGTTAGATGTCAAAGTTCACGACTGGGATCGAAAGAAAATCATGAGTCATGACAAAATGAGGCATACAAAGTTCATGCACAGGATCCCAGAATCAATTACCCACCTACGGGTAGTGGAGGTGGATGGGATTGACTTGTGCCCATGTGCTGGAACTCATGTGTCTAACACATCCCAGATCCCACGGGTGACCTACATCGGGAAGAAGAACAAGGGCAAAGGAAGAATCAGAGTCTCGTACGAATTTGAATAACTATAATGATAGTATCGATTCTATTGGTGGGCTCGGCAGGAATTGAACCTGCGATCTTCGCCATGTCAAGG
>CAYFID010000051.1:0-8600 GCA_964343205.1 uncultured Candidatus Poseidoniales archaeon
CGGACGAACCTAAGTGCAGCATCGTCTCCTCCCTTGACCGCGAAAGATAGCATGCCTGTCCCTCTGGGAGCTATTCTAGAGGCTACCTCGTGGTCTGGGAACCTCGTAAGCGAAGGGTGGTTTACGCTCTCTATGGCATGATGTTCCTCGAGCCTCTTAGCTAGTTCCGAGGAGTTGGAAGTGTGGATAGGCATTCTGGCGTGTAGGGTCCTAATACCCCTCTCTAGGAGGTAGCACATGTGCGGGTCTGCTGCTCCGCCGAATCTCGACTTGGCTTGGAATACTCCCTTTATCAGGTCCGCTCTGCCTACCACGATACCTGCTGTGAGATCCGTATGTCCGTTCAGGAACTTGGTTCCAGAATGAATTACCAGATCAAAACCCATCGTTATGGGGCGGCAAGCCCAAGGCGTTGCGAAGGTGTTGTCCACAACGGAAATCAGACCGTGGTCCTTGGCTATGGCGGCCATTGCCTCCAAATCGCATACCTTCAGAACGGGGTTGGTAATCGTCTCTACGTAGAGAACCTTGGTGTTCTCGTTTATCGCGGCCTTGAAGGAAGAGGGTTTCCTCAAATCGGCCATCGTCACATCGATTCCGTACCTTGGTAGGTCGGACGTCATCAGCCCATAGGTGCCCCCGTAGATGTCAGCGGAAGTCACTACGTGATCTCCCTGTGACAAGAGAGATAGAAGGGTTGAGGATATCGCCGACATCCCACTGGCGAAGGTCTCACCGTCTTCTGCGCCCTCCAATGCCGCGACCTTAGCGGAAACTGCCTCGGAGTTCACGCTGGAGTAGCGACTGTAGAGGAGCGTGTGCTGACCGCCTGTCTCCATCCACTTTCTGTACCTCTCATCTGTCAGCTGATAGGTTGATGTTGTGAAAATCGGGGTGATGGCGGACCCCTCGATGTTGTTTGTACCCGACCAGACCACCTTTGTCGCGAACGCCCTGTCTGAGAATCTGTCTTCCATGGCCCCGGATGGCGCGTCGGCAATAATGGTGCTCATCCCATGCCAATTGCGCCAAGTACCGTCTCTATATCAGGCTCGACGACCTCAGACCTAGCCTTTGAGTTCTCTATAGCTATTCCTGGATCCTTCAGTCCATGACCCGTCACGGTTACAACCACGGTTGAACCCTCAGGTATTATCCCCCGGGCTTTGCTCTTTACTATACCAGCGATGCCTGCAGCAGAGGCAGGCTCGACGAACAGGCCCTCTGTGCGGGCGAGCATTCGATGCGCATCCAATATCTCCTCATCAGAGACGCAATCAATCGCTCCTGAAGATTCCTCGGAGGCACTTACTGCCTTGTCCCAACTAGCTGGATTGCCTATCCTGATTGCCGTCGCTACGGTTTCCGGAGAGTTGACAATCTCCCCCCTTACTATTGGTGCCGCTCCCTCTGCCTGCCAGCCCATCATCCTAGGAAGAGAAGAAGAGTTACCAGATTCTCTGTACTCATTGTAACCAGTCCAATACGAGGTGATGTTGCCCGCGTTCCCTACTGGGAGGAAGTGCATGTCCGGGGCGTCTCCGAGAACGTCGCATATCTCGAAAGCGGCGGTCTTCTGCCCCTGAATCCTAAACGGGTTAATGCTGTTGACTATCTCGAAGTCATCTCTTAGTCCGATTGTCCTAACAAGCTCCAGGGCATCGTCGAAATTTCCCCTTATCTCGATTGTCTTGGCCCCATGGATGAGCGCCTGTGCCATCTTCCCGTAGGAAATCTTTCCTTCCGGCAGTAGCACTAGGCACGTCAGTCCCGCCCGTGCAGCATAGGCTGCTGCAGAGGCGCTGGTGTTACCTGTACTAGCGCAAACGATAGCGCGAACGTCCTTCTCCACTGCCTTAGTCACCGCCAGTGTCATCCCTCTGTCCTTGAACGAGGCCGTTGGGTTGAGTCCCTCGTACTTGACGAACATCCTGAACCCCCCACCTAGGGCTTGAACTAGATTGAAGGACTCGATTAGTGGGGTGTTTCCCTCATTGAGGGAGATTATGCAGGTCTCGTCTGTCACCGGAAGAAATTGCCGGTAGCGTTGGATGACACCGTGGTCCCCCATGGCCAGTCCTGCGCCACAATCCACCATGAACCTGCCCGATGCAAGGGCGTCGTTAGGGTCGAATGGCTCGGCCCCTTCTTCGTCGACTACTGGTTGGTGTCGAGATCGGTCCTCTCTTGCGAGCCGATTCTATCTGCGACCGCTAGGCAAGATGCTACCACAGGACCAATGGTAAGAGCAAATAGAACAGTTCCGAGACCGAATCTGCCCCCTAGTGCAACACCGACCACCAAAACAGCCAGTTCAATGGAAATTCTGACCCGCCCAATGGGTATTCCCGTAACTCTCTGGAGACCTGTCATCCATCCATCTCTCGGCCCTGGACCGAGATTGGCGGTCAGGTACATTCCGCTTCCAATACCTACGAGAATTATTCCCGCCAACGCCATTAGGATTGCACCTATCAGACTCTCCGGAGTGGGTACAATTGGGACCATCACGTGGATGGTCAACGCGATAATGATCGCATTGAGGATTGTACCGATTCCAGGGGTCTCTTTGATTGGAATCCAAAGGAACAGCACTGCGACGCTGACTAAGAAGGTCGACTCTCCAATCGTCCAATCAATCGAGTAAGATATTCCCTCTGCAAGAACCGTCCAGGGTGTATTTCCTATCCCTGCAGCGATCAGGAATGAGTCCCCTAACCCGAAAAGAAACTCGCCAACGACTAAGATAGCAATCGTCGAGGGTTTTGGCCTTACCGACATTGGGTCTGAGGAGCTCCACCAAACAGTCGGGACCTTCTTTGCAGGCCTTAGGAAGTCCACTAGGCCCATGAGTCACGAATAGGGTTCACCCTTCAACCCAACTGGCATAGTCCGATGTGGAATCGGCGACCCAAGAAACAAGCTGAGGGGTGTCATAGGGGTGTCTGGACAGGATTTCTGTGATGAGATCGTCCTTTTTCCCCACTGATGTCTTCAACTGAACTCTCCATTCCTCTGTGCTCTCGAGATTTCCCTCCCATCTGTACACTGAAGTTACTCTGCTCCTCTGAATGCAAGCTGCTAAGTTGTCTCCAACAAGATTGGAGGACCACTCCCCGACCATAGGCTCGTCCCACTCTCCAGGAAGGGTAGTCTGTACGATGCAAACCTCCTCGTCCATGGAAGCCCGTGTAACCGATAACAGAAGAACCCAATGGCATAGATTGAATGATGGGTGCCCATGCGATACCAGATAGAATGGAATCATGGGACGGCCCTATCGACACCGGTGAGGTTCCCGAAGACGGGTCGTCGTTCGATGTGATTGTTGTCGGGGGAGGGCCCAGTGGATCAGCAGCAGCAGCGTACAACGCGCTTAACGGATGCAAGGTCCTCCTGATAGAGAAGGAAGTATGGCCAAGGGACAAGGTATGTGGAGATGCCGTGGGCGGGAAGTCCCTATCCCACGTAAAGGAGCTAGGGGTGAAGGAGATGGTGGAAAAGACCCCTCACTTCATGGTAGACTCGATAGTCTTCGGAAGCGCTAATGGAAACACTGTGAAGGTCATGCTTCCACAGGACGAGTTCGAGAAGAAGATGGCAGGATACTCACTTCCGAGGGTTCAGTTCGACTACATGATGTTCAAGAGAGCAACAGAAATTGTGATGCAAAATGGGGGATTAGTGATTCAGGGCTTCGGTGTGGAAGACGTTCACGTAGACGAAAGCAGGATAACGGGAGTCACGGGGAGGTTCGGGAAGAAGTCAGATGGTGGCCCGACGTTGAGTTTCTCAGCACCACTGACAATTGGAGCAGGGGGATACAGGTGTCCTGTCTCTACCAAATTAGTAGAAGGAATCCACGGGGAGCCGATGAGAGATGATGACCACTACTGCGGTGGTTACAGAGAGTACTGGGAAAACGTAGGAGGTTTCGAAGGGAGCCAAGGGCCGATTGAGATTCACTTCATTGAAGAGGTGATTCCGGGATACTTCTGGCTTTTCCCGGTAAAAGATGGCGTGGTAAATGTGGGCATAGGGATGGTAATCTCAGAACAGAGAAAACAGAGAGGTGCTGACAAATCCCTGAAGAAGAAGCAGCGATGGGTCATTGAGAACCATCCAATATTCAAGGAGCGCTTCAAGAACTCGAAGATTGTGGATGGATCGCAAAAGGGATGGCAGCTTCCATTCGGTTCCCCTAGAAGGAATCCCCCTTCCTTCCAACCTAGAAGGTCGGCAGGAGCTGGGGTAATGTGTGTAGGCGATGCTGCAAGCCTTGTGGACCCTTTCAGCGGGGAAGGGATAGGGAACGGACTGGTCTCAGCGAAGATGACAGCCAAGCACTTCGACAGAGAGGATCATGCTCAAGGATTCCCCGAGGACGCGGCCGTGGAATACATGGATGACCTGTGGAATACTCTTGGCAAGGAACTGACAAACTCCAACAGGCTCCAAAGGGTAGTCAAGTGGAAGAAACTGATGAACTGGTTCGTCGGTAGGGCATCCAAGAAGAAGGAGATGGGGGACATGCTTACTGGCATGATTGCTGACAAGGAAGCCCAGAAGGCTCTCTGGAGCCCGTGGTTCCTGTTCAAGACTATATTGCTACCATGACGTGGTTAGGACGTGGGCCAAGTGGTCGAAGAGTCTCTGGACGGGATTGAGGCGGTATTTCTTGACCTAGACGGGACCTTGTACCTAGGAAATACGCTCATAGAGGGTGCACTTGACTTCCTCGGCCGCCTTGAAAGTAGGGGCATTAGGAGGTTCTTTCTTTCGAACAACTCAAGCAAGTCGGTCGGGCAATATCTGGACAAGCTCGGAGGTCTGGGAATAGATGCCAGCGAAGAAGAGATTCTTCTGTCCACTCATGACCTGCTTTCGTGGCTCTCCAAAGAGGGCATAAGCAGGACCTACTTGGTGGGGACACAAGGGATGAGGGAAATGCTAGAAGAAGGAGGGGTGGAGACCGACTCCTCCGAACCCGAATATGTTGTCCTTGGTTATGACACTGAAGTAAGCTACGAGAAGCTTTCAACAGCATCGATTCATCTTCATAGGGGCGTTCCTATGGTCTCTAGCCACCCAGACATCGTCTGCCCCTCTCCAGATGGGGGGCTTCCGGATACGGGTGCCTACATGGCTCTCTTCGAGGCCACTACTGGAGTTAGGCCAATCCATGTCTGCGGAAAGCCGAACAAGGGAATGATCCTCCACAAAATCGAGGAGATGGGGATTAAAACGGCCAATTGTGCCATGGTTGGAGATCGTCTTTACACCGATATGGAAATGGCCGAAAGAGCTGAAGTTCACGGAATCCTTGTGCTATCGGGGGAGGCTACCAGGGAGGACGTAGTTGGCAGTGGTTTGAGTCCCTCTCTTGTGGTTGATTCAGTATCGGTACTTGCACTATAGAGTAATGCGAAAATAGCATCCGGAGAAATAAATAAAGTGGTCTATTGCGCCACAGCCATGGAGAGTCTGCTCTCGAGGTCCGGAAGGAGCATCCATCGTCGCAGGAGCCTCGTAATTGTAGTCTCACTGGCAACGGTGGCATTTTCGGGACTACTTGTACTTCAAGGCAACGAGTTCGAAGACGGGAACTCGCCTCCTACTGCGATGGAGTCGGGAAGAGCCTTGGAGCTTGTAAGCGAGGAGTTGCAGGTTACCTCAACAAACAGCGTAACCTACATCTTCACTCACGAATCGATAACCTGGAGCGACCCAGAGTTCGAAGGCGCGTTAAGGTCCGCTCTGGAGGGTCTGGAATCCGTATCGCTTGAAGTTCTCGAGATCAGCCTCCCGTACGATAGTCCAAATGACCCAATCCACTTATCTCAACATGTCTCAACCGATGGTCACAGGGCTGCTGCTTTCGTGAAATTCAGCGGTGCCGAGGAAGATATTGAGGAGGAAGTAGAAGAAATCAAATCGGCTGTAGACAGCGAAGAATTGGGTGTTCTAGTAACTGGCAGTCTGATTATCGACGCAGACTTCGACCGTCTTCTCGAGGCGGACGAAAGAAGAGCTGAGATCATTGGCATCCCCTTGTCCTTGATCATCCTGCTCTTCGTGTTCAGGACGGTGGTCGCATCACTACTTCCCATGGCAGTAGCAGGATGCATGTTCCCCCTGGCCACCGGACTCTCATTCTACATCTCGAGGTGGTTTACAATGACACAGTACTCGGTCTCTATGATTACCTTGATCGGAATTGCAGTTTCTATCGACTACAGCCTGTTCATGATTAGCAGGTTCCGTGAAGAGCTAGACAAGGGAGAGGGGGTGGAGGACGCAGTGGCCACAATGATGGCCACTGCAGGCAGGGCAATCCTGTTCTCAGGGGCTACCGTCGCCGTAGGCCTCTGTAGCCTGTTCTACTTCTCGGCCACACACATGCCCTCGATGGGAATGGGTGCATTTCTAGCTGTCCTCGGAGCTCTCCTGTACTCACTCACTCTACTTCCCGCCTTGCTATCACTAATTGGGCACGGAGTTTACAGGCTCCCTGTAAGAATACCCAGTGCAAACAGCGACTCGAGGTTCTGGGAGCGTTTCTCTACAAAGGTAATGAAGAATCCAGTAAGATGGTTGGTTCCCGCTATGGCCATACTTCTCCTCCTAGGTGCTCCTTTCCTAAATGTGCAGTTAACCGCTGGTGGCCTAGATACTCTCCCTCCTGATCTTGAATCCAGGCAGGCCTACGAGATCTTGGAAGAGGAGTTTCCTGCATTCACTGCATCTTTTGTGCCATTGGTAGTCGTTTTTGAGGACGGTCAGGAGCCTTTTTCCAAGCCCCTAGCGACGGAAATCTCAGAGGTCTGTAATGAAATCGCAGGTGTTCGCGGAGTGGTCAGCGTGGACCACCCGCTTTGCTCTCCTGATCTGTTCGACTTGGAATTAGAACAGTGGCCGCAAGATGCGAGGTCCACATGGTCAACCACTGTCTCTGAATCGGTCGCTATGATCAGCATCCCAATCCAGTACGCTTCAGGAAGCGATGAGGCAGAACAATTGATCAAGGACATGCGAGTATTCACGAAGTCAAGCGACGAGGAAATTCTCGTCGGCAGCTGGACGTCCTACGAGGTCGATATGAAGGAACACCTAGTGGAGAGGATCCCAGCAGCTCTTGCATTCGTGTTGATTGTGACGATGGTTCTTGTGTGGTTCCAGGTTCGGTCTGTCCTAGTACCGGTCAAGGCTGTCCTCATGAATATCCTGTCTATTTCCGCCTCCTTCGGCCTGATAGTGGTAGTATTCCAAGAAGGTCTCCTTTCGGAGGCGCTGAACTTCACACCACAGCCCCTGGACCTGATGGTTCCCCCACTGGTTTTCGGAATCGCCTTCGGCCTGTCCATGGACTACGAAGTCCTGATGCTCTCCAGGATACACGAGTCTTGGCTCGAGACTGGCGACAATACGCGAGCCGTCGCAGAAGGTCTCCAAGCATCGGGGAGACTGATAACCGGAGCGGCTGCAATCATGATCGCCGTCTTCTCTGGCTTCATCTTCGCAGATGTGATGATCATCAAATCGATCGGCTTCGCCCTCGCCGTGGCTGTATTCGTCGATGCCACCATAGTTAGAGCAGTAGTTGTCCCGTCTGCAATGCGTCTTATGGGAAGGGCCAATTGGTGGTCACCAACTCTCTCGTCCTCCCGGAAAAACAAAGGCAACACGTAGGTAACAACGGGTATGCCCGAGGGTCATGAAGCCGGTGGAGTAGTGGTTGTCACAGGTGCGAGCGGATTCATCGGCAGCCACATAGTTGCCAACCTACTGAACAGAGGAAGGGAAGTCAGGGCTACGGTAAGAGACGCAACTGATCCAGGAAGGGTAGACCACCTTAGGAGGCTTCCAATAGGCGAGGGGGGGAGCATAGAGATTGTGGAGATGGATCTCCTGGAGGCTGAATCTGTCAACAGAGCCATTTCGGGTTGCAGAGAAGTTATCCACACGGCCGCAGTTGTCGTTCTGAAGGCCAAAAACCCCCAGGAGAAGATCGTCGACCCGAGCGTGATAGGGACGAGGAATGTACTGAACGCAATAGACTCTGCAGGAACCGTCGAGTGCCTGGTCCACACTTCTTCAACGGCGGCCATCAGACCACAGAAGTGGGAGGATGGGCAGATACTAACGACAGAGACATGGGCCGACGACTCCAACATAGACAACAACCCATACGGTCTAGCCAAGTTCAGCTCAGAGAGGTTGGTTAGGGAATGGCACGAGTCCAGGAGCGGGGGTGGACCTAAGATGGCCACAATCAATCCATGCGTGGTCCTTGGGCCCCCTCTTTCCAAAAGACACCTAAGGGGGAGCCCATCATTCGTAATGACTCTACTAAACAGAGAGATTCCCTTCGTAGTGCCCATGCACATCAGCATAGTGGATGTCCGAGATGTGGCCGAGGCCCACGTGAGAGCACTCACGCAAGGAAAGGAGGCGGGTAGGTACCTTGTCGTGTCCGGGCAAATGTGGTTCAGAGAAATAGCTAGGGCGGTAAAGGCTGCTAACCCCTCCCTAAAGATCCCAACGAGGCAGGTGCCCTACCTTCTTTCCCTGTTGGTCTCCATTTTCCACCCGAGGATCAG
>CAYFID010000052.1:0-8213 GCA_964343205.1 uncultured Candidatus Poseidoniales archaeon
CCCTAGCGGATTCGTGGTCTAACAGTTCTGAATGTAGATCATCATCAGATTGCGAGTTTTCTGATTCTACAGATGTGGGAGGCGGGAAACCGGGGGGTGGTGGTGGGGGGAAGTCGAACCCAGCAGGTGGTGGGGGGGGCGCAGAGCTTCCCCCTTTACCTACTTCTTCCTCCTCTTCATCAATGGTGGAATCAGAGTCTTCTGCCATGAAATGACCCTCAGCGTACTAACTCCACGAGTGTCGGGTTCGTTTAACGGTATGCCTGAGTTATCTCCTAGGTATCAGTCCGAGAACGTTGAAGATGGAGACGTCCTCGGAAACCCAATGACTGCCAATGATGGAACGACCCCGCCCGTGCTGTTCGTAGTAGGAACTGCGGGGGCTGGGAAGAGTTCGCTGGTTACATCTTTTCAGAGGTGGGCCAGATTCCTTGACATAGACGTACTTGCAATAAATCTGGACCCTGGTGCTGAGAGGGTGCATTATGACCCTGAGTTCGACGTAAGAGACTTGATTTCACTTTCCGAGGTGATGGATGAATATGATCTCGGGCCCAATGGGGCGCAGATTCTGGCTGCTGACCTAGTTGCCTCACAAGCCGAAGAGGTTTTCGAGGAAATTGAAGGACTAGCGGGCGATATTATGGTGGTTGACACGCCGGGACAAGTAGAGCTATTCGCGTTTAGAGAGGCTTCGAGCCATCTTGTCCAAGTACTAGGGCAAGGAAGGGCCTGCCTCATTTTCCTTTTCGACCCATTACTATCCAGTACTCCAAGCGGGTTTGTCTCACAGATGTTATTGTCTTCAATAGTTCATTTCAGACTTGGTCTTCCTACGGCCAATTTTCTTTCCAAATCTGACTTGCTAGAGCCTGAAGCCCTAGATAGAATCCTTGAGTGGGGCGAAAACTTGGATGTACTCGAGGCAGCGCTGTTTGAGGAGTCAGCAATGCATAGCAATTTCGAAGGTGGTGGAGGGCAGAGGGCCGAGTTTGCCATCGGCCAACTTAGGATGATGCAACACGCGGCCATTCAACCGGGCTTAATTCCTCTCTCGAGTGAGATGGAAGAAGGGCAAGCAGACGTACTGAGCTTCGCACAGAATATATTTGGAGGGATGTCAGACGCCAAAGATGGATTCGCGGGGGATATAGAGCATGAAAGACAGTGAAGGGAAAACAGACTTACTAGCAATCGACGATCTTAAAGATCACTTGCCCCAACTTATCGATTGGGCAATTAGAATCAAAAACGACGAAGAGGCTCTCTTTGACTTCAAACCTCTGGAGGGGATGTCTATCGGATCAATATATGAGAAGCCATCGACTAGAACCAGGGTTTCTTTTGAGGTAGGAGTGAATAGGCTTGGAGGACAACCAATTACCCTTCTTGCTGGGGACCTCCAGTTGGGAAAGAGCGAGTCTATCGCTGATACAGCAGAGGTTCTTTCAAGATACATGGATTGTATCACATACCGTTGCTTTGGACATGAAGATGTGTTAGAGCTGGCCAATCATTCCAAGGTACCCGTGATAAATGCCCTTTCTGACTTGCATCATCCTTGTCAAGCGGCTGCTGATATGATGACAATTGTTGAGAACGGAAGTAGGTTTGACGGTCATGTGGCTTGGGTAGGGGATGGGAACAATGTCCTTCACGATCTCGTTCTTGGATCAGCGATTCTTGGATTCGATATCAAATTCGCAACGCCAAAGGGGTTTGAGCCGGACGAGGAGGTAATCTCCAGAGCGATGAAAATCGCAGAGAATTCTGGCTCGATTATCCAAGGAGTGAATGACCCTATTGAGGCAGTTAAAGGTGCAGGTGTAGTCTATACAGATGTTTTCGTCTCAATGGGGGAGGAACACATGGGAGAAAAAATAAGCTCATTCCGGGGTTTCCAAGTTAATGAGGGCCTTGTTTCTAATGCAGACAATGGTTTTCTTTTCATGCATTGTCTACCAGCTCACAGAGGTGACGAGGTTACAGACGGAGTGATAGACTCCCCCAATAGCGTGGTATTCGACCAAGCAGAGAACAGAATGTGGGCACAGATGTCAATCTTGACTTATTTGTGCAATAAGGCTGCTTGGCAGACATACTGGGATCTACGCTAAACGGGGAGAACAGAGATTGCAAAGAATGCCGCGAGGCAGAGTTGCATTGATCTCTTAATTAATTTCTGAGCAGCATGGTCCTCTGATGAGAACAGTCTAGGTTTAACCATTAACAGGGTTATGACGGCGGGGATTACGAATACGACGTGCCAAGGAGTAAATATCTCCAACTCCGGGATGAATGGTGACAATACCGATACAAGTGCCCCCATGAGTATCAGCCACGCTACCAAGCGTGATCTCTCCACCCCCGCACTCATTGCAAAGGTCGTCCTACCTTTGTCCCCCTGCATATCTTCAATATCTTTGACAATCTCCCTAGATAGATTGTACAAGAAACCTACCAAGAATGCGACCCAAACCCTGTTATCGAAGGGTTTCGAAACCCCTGCTGCTCCGAAGATAATCACCATTCCGACAGACAAACTAATCGCAATATTGCCTGGTAAGCCTTTATCTTTCATCCTAAAGCTGAATCTAGAAGAAGATTCGTAGTTGAACAATAACACCAGTGCAACCCCCCAAATTGCCAGAGCTGGTGCCCAGTTCTCGACCCCCATATCGCCGTTCCAAGCAATATATCCCGCTGATGACAGAGTAAGAATTGAGACTATGCCAGTTAGTGACACGGCCCTAGTTGCAGATTTGATGGATATCTCTCCAGAAGGCAAGGGCCTATTGGGTCGGTTAACCCTATCAATTTCTATGTCCAAGATATCATTCAATGCGTTCCATGAAAACATGAATGTCATCACTGAAGCGGCATGAAGAATGGTGATTAGTGCCTCCTCGCCCTGGGGAAATCCCCGTGTAGCTAGGGTTGCACCAAGTATTACTCCGAATATCCCAGTTACCGAGTTACCCGCTCTGAACAAGACGAGCCATGAGTTTGGTCCTCCGAGCTCTTTCACAATTTGTGGACGTTTGCGAGATGCCTTGATTCCTTCCCCGATTATGTTGGTTTGAGTGCTATTTCGGCCTGGGAGAGGCCCCAGACACAAACCGTGTAAACACTGCCGCGGAAGGGCCCTCTGACATGGCCCACCTTTGAGAACCTGATATCCTTGGCCATGATATTGCCGACTTGGTTCATGGTAGCTCCCCAGCGAAATCGATCATTAAGATGGTCGAAAATCTCAACCGTATTCGCTGTCCCTTTCTCCAGCAGTAAGTTTAGGACCTCTGAACGTAATCGTCTAGTTCTCGACATTATGCCACCTCTGCATGTAAAGCAATGGAAGACTTCATCCTGCTGTGGAGCCCCTTCCAGCCACTCTTGCTAACCTCGACCCTAGGTGGTGCCCTTGGTACTGGCTTCCATGAGTTGCGAATCGTTAGAGATCCAGTATGGCTAACAAAGGGTCCATCGTTACTTTCATTCCCTGATTTGGTCCTCTTTAGACTGTCTAGGGAGATGACTCGACAAGGCTCTGGCCTTTTTCTGAATCTCAACTCTGGGCATCTTTTCTGTCTGGCAATCATGCCCCTATGTTGGGACATCTGAATATGAATAGAGGCAAAGGAGGTGTTAGTGAAAGTAAAAGTGAAAATTCTGATAATTTACTGTTACATCGTTTTCAAATAGAGACGGCAGGTCCCCATAGTAACGCTCGTGTAGTGTAGTTCGGTCCATCATGACGGACTCTCGATCCGTCGACCCGGGTTCAAATCCCGGCACGAGCACCATCCTCCCTCATTTATTGGCTCAGAACAGTCTTAAGCGCATCGTCGTTGGAGTAGTAAGGTTCCGATGCGAATTGAGCCGGATCTGAAGCTTACTTTCGATGATGTACTTATTCGGCCGAAGAGGAGCACCTTGGTTTCAAGATCTGATGTTGACCTTGAGAGGGAGTTCAGTTTTAGGCACACTAATCAAATGTGGTCCGGAGTACCCATAGTGGCCGCAAACATGGACACTACGGGACTTTTCTCTATTGCAAAGGTGCTTCAAGGACACCGCATGCTCACCTGCACTCACAAATTCTACTCAACAAAGGAGTTCGCGGGAGCCTGGGAGGGGGGCTTGGATCCAGAATTCATTTCAGTAACCTGTGGGTCGACGGAGGAAAGTTTCGATCTGCTTCAAAGGAAAGTGAACACAAATCATGACATAAAGATGATTTGCATTGACGTTGCCAACGGATACAGAGAGGTTTTCCTAGATTTTGTGAAAAGAGTCAGGGAGTCTTTTTCCGACCATATAATCATAGCCGGAAACGTTGCAACCAGAGAGATGACTGAAGCCCTAATATTGGCTGGTGCGGATGTAGTGAAGGTGGGGATTGGGCCGGGTTCTGTTTGTACAACCAGAAAGGTTGCAGGAGTAGGTTATCCTCAACTTTCAGCCATTTCAGAATGTGCTGATGCTGCTCATGGACTCAATGGACATGTAATGTCGGACGGAGGATGTGCGTCCCCAGGAGATGTAGCCAAGGCATTCGCTGCTGGAGCAGATTTCGTGATGCTAGGGGGGATGCTAGCAGGGCATGATGAATCTGGAGGGGAAATAATTGAAGAAAGTGGAAGGACCTACAAGTCATTCTATGGGATGTCTTCTTCAAAGGCAATGGAGGAGCACTATGGTATTGTAGCGAAGCACAGGGCTCCGGAAGGCAAGGAGGTTAGGGTGCCATATCGGGGTCCTCTTGAGGGTACGGTTCAATCCATACTTGGAGGGTTAAGGTCAGCATGCTCATATGTGGGGGCAAGGAGGATAAAGGACCTCCCCAAATGCACCACATTCGTCAAGGTGAGCATGACCACAAACGAGGTATATCGGAAGTTCAATGTGGATGAATAGGCTTTCGGCGACATCCTAAGTGCAACTAATAACGGTTAACGGCGAAGGTGCGACTAGTCGAAGCTGTTGCATAGCTCTCCCTGAGAGGGGAAGCTAGTTGGGTCCTTCGGATTAGTGTTCCACCTACTCTCGCACTTGTTGACAAAACCGTCACCATCGGAGTCAATCGTGGAGTCAGAGGAGTCAAGTGGGTCGAATCCGAAGTAGTATTCCCAACCAGCCCACATGTCGTCGTCGTCTTGGTCCTGATGGTAAACCTCTGAGCCGTCGTTCCACTTATCCCCGTCTGTATCATTGAGGATAGGACTGGTGCCATTCTGGTATTCCTCGAAGTTAGTGTAGTTTTCCAAGTCGTCGTAGAATGATGAGCCGCTCCCGTAGGGGTCAATGTGACACTCAAAGTCCTGCGGATCGTCCCATCCGGGGCAATACCTGTACATCAAAACCGTCCTATTGAGGCCATCACCGTCTATATCCTCACTTCCATCGCTAATCCCATCTAGATCGGAGTCAGGCATCCTAGGATCCATGGGCCCTCTCGAACCTAGTGCATCCAGAGTGTTATTGTCGACTAGCCCGAGCGCAATTGCCTCCTCAGAGTAGGCAACCTCCCATCCGTCAGGTAGCCTGTCGCCATCGGAGTCGTGATCTACAGGGTTTGTATCCCACCTATCTGGAGCCTCCAATGAGTTCTGCAGGGTATCATTATCGATGTCGAAGATTGAGTCTATTGGCGATCCAAAAGAAGGATCAAGCGCCCATCTACCTCCTTCTGGGACAGAGAATCCACTGAGGTTCATCTCATGCAAGAAATACCGAGGGTCGAGGATTCCGTCATCGTTCCTGTCCCCAGAAGTTTCGAACCCGGAGACGTAGTTAATCCAAATCCAACCCCCTGGACCCTTGCCACAATCTATCATCGAATCACAACCAGGGGGTAGCCAAGGAGATGTAGACACCCACAAACTGTGGCTCCGGGTATTCTCCTGTACAGAAAAGACCTGCATTTCCCAACCATCGGGTTGCCCATCGAGGTCAGTATCATTTAGCAATGGATTTGTCGCACCCTGCCAAGGTCTAGGGACGAATAGAACCTCATTTCCGTCTTTCAGGCCGTCATTATCTGTATCGGCGTTGTTACCATGGGTGATGTACTGGTCCAGACCGTCAACAACTTCCTCGCCATCCTCTAGCCCATCATTGTCGGTGTCGAAGGCAGAAGCATTGGTGAAGTAATAGACAAGCGTGCCGTTGTCGTACCATGGATGGCCGTCAACTGCCTCACGATAGTCTTCTAATCCGTCGTTGTCGGTGTCCTTATCGGTGGCATTAGTGAACGTATCATAGTACTCGACAGCATCGGACAATCCGTCCCTGTCGGTATCGAAGACCCCGGGATCGCTCCTGACGATAACCTCTCGGACACCGAAATCGACAATTCTAATCTTCCAACCGATTACCTCTATTCCGTCTATAAGTCCATCCGCGTCAGTATCTGAAACCAACGGGTCCGTAGACCTACCATCCACAACCCCATCTCCGTCCCTATCCCTAGCATTGTATTCGTCAAGGTTGGTGAACCTTTCATGCGGCTCCACTATGGTAATGAGTTCTTGCAGTCTGCTCGTGACCTCATCATCAACTTGGACGTTTATGTGGTATACCCACCCCGATTTGTCCGTCTTCACAGGGATGTTGACATAATTGCTGTCTACTACAGTCCTAACCCACAGGACTGTCCGATTGGCTTGGACGTAATCTCCCGGAACGACATCAATCCTCTCGATGGTTGTAGCACCGATCATGTCCTTGTAAGTAACCGCTCCATCACCGTCAGCATCGTATCCATCGAAGTCTGGGTCTTCGTCTGCGTTACTGCCATCATTGGGGTGAATTCCGCTCTGAAACTCCCAGCCATCTGGCATTCCATCGGCGTCAGTGTCCCACTCCAAGGGATTTGTAAAGTTAGAAGGCCCCCAATCGTAGGATACTTCGAACTCAGCGACGTTGTTGAGTCCGTCACCATCGGCGTCGCCATAGGCATCTGTGGAGTTAGCGGGGTTAAGGAACCAGTTGTAGTCGGAATTGAATGAGTAGCAATACTCGAATCCATCGGGCATCCCATCACCATCGGTATCCCAGTCTCCTGGTCCATTGAGTCTCCCGTCACCATCCATGTCCTCGTTAAACCAATTCGGATTATCCAGTGGGGTTTTCTTCTGGAGAGTAGTCACGACCCCTCCATTAGGCAAATTCTGTGCTGTAAAAAGTATCTCTGAAGCGAACCCGCGGATGTGTGGAGCTGGGAGCGTTAGCGTCCCGAATGTGGGTCTGCCGCAGAAAGTTTGCAAATCTACCAGATGTGTCGATATCTCGACCAAGTCATCGATAAGATCTCCGTCGCTGTCTGCATCACGGGGGTTTGTATCGTACTGTTCTTCCACGAAATTCCTCAGTGTATCTGGCTCGGGGAGTTCCAAGTCGAGAATAGCATCACATGAGTGCCCAAACTGCGTGCCCATCTCATCCCACAAATCATCACCAATGTCCAGTTTTATTTCCGCCTGCATTGATGGAGTAAGAAGTGGGCAATTCCAGTTTCCGTTAAGTGGGTCGAGCAAGGTTACAACACCAGAGGGAGTTGAGACGTCATGAGTATGCTTCGACTCCCATCGATCGTTCAGTCCATCGCCATCCGTGTCCCTCAACCGAGGATTTGTCCCCAACTCCGCTTCGTCCAGATTTGTTAGGCCGTCACGGTCAGGGTCACCTAGCGGCCCATTATCCGGGTCAGGGAATGTCTCATTCTGCTCTCCTGTTTCTCTCTCAGTATCAACCGATGCCACAGGAATGTCCTCGCATTCGACCTCGGTCAAACCCTCGCCTATAGAAATACAAGGTTCTCCAGTATCAAGGGGATCCAGACCGTTTTCAATTTCCCAACCATCGTCAAGACCGTCGCCGTCAGTATCAGGCTCCTGCCAATTTGTCCCATATAGCGTGCTTTCCATGCGGTCCGCAATTCCATCGCCATCCCAATCACACCCGATTGTGGGGACATCTGGTGGGCACTCCCGTTGAATTCCAGGATTGAGTTCTATGTCCTCAATAGCCGATTCGAAGCCACCCCTATCAGTGCTGGAGAGTCCGGCCCCTACTACTGTGTAAAGACCTGCGAGACATAGAGTTGCAGTGATAGCAGCGACTGCATATTGGTTGTGAGTCAATGCCATCCTAGGACCCCGCCCTCGTAGAGGGCGAGTCTGGCAGTTTGGGTTCGGCTATAATGATTCATG
>CAYFID010000053.1:0-8124 GCA_964343205.1 uncultured Candidatus Poseidoniales archaeon
GCACTACGCACTGGGACCTCATCCCAGCCCCTTTGACCGCTCGGGTACCTCTGCTGGTCCCAGTCTGGAACGCCCGTCGTATTTCACGGTGGCGAAATGGCCCCTCAGAAGCGTATTCCGGCCTTGGCCGCCATTGGCGGGGTGTAACCAGTCTTGGCGTAGTAGAACAGAGAGGCCCTGTTAACCGCATCGACAGTAGAGAAGAACAGGATCGTGAACAGGAGTCCCACTGCTAGAATTACCAATCCTAGGGCAAGACCCAGGTCACCTAGACTCATTAGGGGGACGGAAATTACGAAGAGCAGAATTACCGAGATGAACACGAGTAGCTCTACCCCTAGATGAGCCGTGATGTTCTCCCCCCATGTCTTTTTGAACAGCTCCGGGCTCTTGCCCATGCTATCGATCACACCCGCTCTATCGAGGACAATTATCGGGATTATGAAGAAGGTGGCAACCCACCAGGCAAACCCTAGTATCCATGAGGCTAAGCCGGCAACCACTCTAATCGGGGGAGGTGCATCGTTGTCTTTGGAAATCCCTTCTAGAAGCTTCAGGATCAGACCTATGGTTCCAGCAATGATCCCCCAAACCAATATTTGAGGAAGGCATTTCATTGCCTGGCCGATTCCATAGAAGAAGCTGGGATTCGAGCCTGAGCTCAGTCGCTCGTAGGCACTGGCGATGATGGCGGCATTCCAGAAAACGGTGATCACAGAAATTACTAGATAGAAAAAGAACCATATCATCAAGTGTCCCATTGCGAAAACCTCCCCTCCCTCACAGTCAATACAGTCTGAATTGGGGTTGATTACCTCTAGACCAATGGAGCCGGAAACAGCAGCACCAATGGCCACAAGCGAGAACACAGCCGAAAGTAAGGTGTACACCATCAGCTCTGGGTCGGCCCTAACCACTGCCATTCCTAGCTTGGTCATCTTCCAGCCTCTAGATATCCTCTCGAAAAAGCCCACTTTGTCCCCTCGTGTGCTCATTATCATGGATCAACCATGCTAGCTTGGTGTAATAATCATGTCCACGGTATCTCCAACCGAAACTGCACCTACTTCCACCACTCTCGCCAGCCACCTAGACCACCCCTCCTCCATGTTATGGTCTATCCTGGAGAATCTTCGTCCAACGAACGACTCACCTATCTTACCGCAGGGGGCGCACGGCTCGCTTAGCTCAAGAGTGGCCCCCCCAATTGACAACCTCATCCCAGACTCCAGAGAGGGCCAGTCGACTCCCCTTATCGTGATGTTCTCACCTGTGGAACCGACCTCTATAGGATGCCCTTCCCTCTGAAGCTCCTCTATCCTTTCCAACGAGAATAGGCATACTGCCCTGTCGGGATCTCCTTCCCTTTTCTCGTTTCGAAACCAGTTGAAATCCCCCTCCACTCCGTTGGCCCCGATATTGGCCCCTTTGACCGGGTATTTCGGGACCCCACCCGAGCTGATATTTACCGAGTGAACGACGCCTCTCATTCGAAATATCCCTCTAAGTCTAGCTCTACTCCCAGCCTATCAACCATTTCGAGGTACCTGTCGCATAGAGTTTCGTCGGGTACGCTAATGTTGTGCTTCCAGTATCTCCAGCAGGCTATTGATAGAGTAGCGTATCTGTATAGGTGTGGAAGGGCCGACACTTCCTCTTCGCTGAGCTCCCTGACTCTTTGGTATCCTTCGACCAGAGCTGCCCATCTGCCTTCGACTGGCCTGCCGTCGTCCCATCCGAATCCAACAAACGACATCACTAGGTCGAAGGCCTTCGGTCCTATCCAAGCCTCCTCTAGATCTAAAATTGCTGAGACGCCTCCATTGCTTCCGATTACATTATCGGGAAATAAATCACCATGCAGTACTCCAAAAGGAAGGTCTGTGGAAATCCTACTCTTTAGCTTCGAAGCCTCTGTCCTCAGCATTACTAGGAACTCGGGGATCTCCCCCTCAACCATCTCAAAGACCCGTTCGAAGAACTCGAAGCCCATGGTGAAGGTTCTCGGAAAGCAGTCTGCAACTGGTATTTCGTGCATTCTAGCTTGGAACTCCCCCAGGCTCCTTAGGGAAGCCTCGTCGGATTCTAGCATACCACCATCGAAGTAGGGCAGAAGCGTCCAAGCAGTACCCTCCATTTCAACCAATAGCCTACCATCAGGCAACTCAATCGGGACAGGAGTTGGAATTCCGTACGAATCCAGATGACAGTGTCTCGCAATTACTTTCTTCACCTCTCCAACAGTGTTTCCATTCCATGCCTTGAGGACCACTCTAGACCCGTCTTCTAGGGAAAGCAGTACGCATGTGTTGTCCCAGCCTCCCTCAAGAGGCTCATAATCGTCTAAATCCGCCAATTCAGAAATCGCAACCATCCTTCGAACGGCTTCGGCACTAATGACCGAGTCCCCACTGCGTCCCTCGGTCTGACCCATAATGCCTCTTCTTTCCAGTTAGGACTTAACATTAACACACACACGCAGATAGCATGAGGGCCATTACGCCTCGGCCAAACTTGCTTATTGTTGGAGCCCCGAAGTCGGGTACTACTTCGCTGCTGATGTGGCTAAGACGGCACTACGAAGTATACCACCCCTGGCTTAGGGCAGGTGACGAGGCAGTGGAGAGCGGGTTTCTGATAGCCGGTCCGTCTGAGATCCCGATCTCTCCTCTTAGGCCGAAGGGAACTCTATTGCTACCGCACGAAACCGATGTTGATAGGTATAGGGGTGAGCCGTGGATAATCGACAAGTCCCCTCAACACTTGTATTCGAGAAGGGCGTTGGATACCGTACGAGACCTTATGCCAGAGGCTAGGGTAATCATTACGCTCAGGGATCCCTTCGACCTGCTAATTAGCCTATACACACAGATGTGGAAAACGGTAGACTACCAAACTTCACTCGAGGAACTGTTCGATATGATGCAATCCCAGAACTGGATAGCAGACCCTGAGGCCCCAGAAACATGGTCTTTCCTGACGTACCCAAGATACTCACAGTTTGTCAGAGATTGGGTGTCCCAACTAGACCCGGGTAGGGTTAGAGTGATCACACTGGCATCTGTTGCTGGAAACCCACAAGGGGTCCTGAGGAAGCTCTCGGGGTGGTTGGGAATCAGCGAAGAGGGAATGCCAAGAAACCCTTCAGTGAAGAACTCAAGGGGCAAACTTTCCAACGCCCCAATCAGGAAGTTCCTCCGCAACCCACCGACATGGGCCTTTTCCACTGCTCGTCTTTTAATGCCCAGTAGAGCCGTTCGAAGAAGAATCCTGGACCCCATAAGGAGAGCTGGATGGAAGCACATTCCGGCTGAAAAACCCAAGATTAGCTCAGATATGGAGAATACAATTAGGGAGAGGCTTAGGGAGGATACCGAGTTCTTCCAGAACCTCTCCTCCGAACTTCCGGATGGAATGATTGTAGACTAGAGCCCAAACCCTTCAAGCCAGTGTCCGGTTGAGAATCCAGTGATTTCTTCGAACCTCACCAAATCAGGGACAACCTCGTCCTCACATATCCGGTAGTGCTCTCTGCTCAATTTTGTTCTCTCGCCTCTCATGCTGATTATTGGAAGGTTGTAGATATTCAGCGATCGTCTCCGTAGGGGTCTGGACAACCTTCCTCTGAGTGACTCCGGAATTAGGCCAATAATTTTCTTAATCCATCTCCCGAGGAGAGTCTGCCTTCTTCTATTGCGGGATTGGTTCGCATTTACTTCTCCGGATAAGTCGTACTCGAACGGATCTAGGGAAAGGTGACCAGTCACCTCATCTAGAACTTCTTCCGGCTCGGATTTCATTCTCGCACTGTCAACAAATAGAAACCTTTCAATTTCAAAAATATCAAGCCACCGGGAAATAGAGCCGGACCAAATCGAATCATCCTTCAAACGCTGGTCTCCCCATGCCAGCCCGAATTCAGACCAGTTCGAACCATGCTCCCTATCGGCACCATTGTCTCGTACCATCTTCCAGTGACTGAAAGCTCTCTCTACAGGTTCCCTGAGGCAAACAATAAATCGAGCATCAGGATTTATGTCCATTACACGTTTAGGGGATTCCGGGCAAGAGAAGGCGTGTACTGAGCCATCTATACGCAAGCCATCTCCTTTGAAGACCCCCTTGTATTTTCCTAGATCCGGCTCGTCGTAATCTCTTCCGAATGTTCCCTTGTGACTAGCCAGTATATTGGGCTCTTTGGGATTTGAAAACGAAATTGAGGGATTCTGAGACAGAATCTCGGCAAGCCATGTTGTGCCGCACTTCGGCAGACCGAGAAGGAAACCATCAACCAAGGGCCTATCCGCCACGCTTGCATGCTCTAATCGGGCCTTATGACTCAATCGGACGCCCCATCTATCATGATAGTGAAATACGATATGTCTCGCACCTCGTTCGAGGCATATGCACAGGCTCCTTTGGTTCCAACATGTTCACAAGGCAGCAGGGAGCACTATTGTAAACCAAGCCATAGCGAATGGAGAGACCCTATTTCCCATCCACGAAAACGGAAATCCATGCTATGACGATGGCAAAACAATCCCAATCTGGGACTTCGGCGAGCAAAAGCTCAGATCCTTCGTGGACGAATGTGAATCCAAGGGGGTGACTTTTGTAGCAACAGAGTGGGGCGCACCAAACTATCGGATTCTTCACAATGACCCGCGAGTCTTGCTTTTGACCAGCATCAGGGACCCATGGAGCAGGGTGGTTTCAAATTACAACTATGACTACTTCCTAGGTCACTCAAGGTCAAAATCCCTTTCTGCTTATCTGAAAGAGAACCACAGAATAATGATGGACAACTACCTTGTTCGCGTCTTCTCTAACGAGTTCACAACCGAGGCATCAGAGTTGGATGCAACCACGGTATCAATTGCCTTGGAGAACCTCAAATTATTCGACCTAGTCCTTGTTATTGGGAGGGAAAAAGACCTCAGTGAGCACCTATTCGAGGCCATAGGCTGGAGGAGGAAGGAAGTAGACCAACACTCCACCTTTGGGAATCTCTGGACCCTCTCAACCTTGATATGCCAATTTAGGATGCTAGCAGCAGTGAGATACATCATGGGGAGGAAACTTACAATTTCCGAAGACGAGAGGGCACAATTTAGACATCAATCAGAACTGGATTTATCATTCTTCGGAAGAATCGAGGACGAGAAAATCCTTGGTTCCATCCACCCCCTCTTCTCGGAGTAGATATCTGTAGATTCTTAATAATTGATGGTGATATTTTGGAAATTCCACGAACAGAGTCTCACAGGATCTCTCAAACGCTCAATGAAGAAGGAGTATTCTCAGGAGGGGGGTATGACGATTTCCACGAAGCAGGAGAGAACCAACTCAACACCCTCCTACATTTTGGCCTTCAACCCTCCTCTAGAGTCCTTGACATTGGATGCGGATGCTTGAGGGGGGGGCGATGGGTCATTCCGTTTCTGGACAGAAACTGTTACTTCGGAATCGAGCCAAACGAGGAAATGCTTGATGCGGGGAAGAGGATAGTTATCGGACAGGAAACTATGTCCGAGAAAGCACCAATGTTCGACACAAACCAAGAATTCGACTTCGGAGTCTTTGACGCCATTTTTGACTACGTCATCGCTAGGTCAGTTTGGACACATGCCTCAAAGGACCAGATAGAAAAGATGCTCGACCAATTTGTCCTTTACTCAAATGAGCACAGCGTATTCCTCACTTCTTACTTGAAGCCTAGAATCCCAATCATTGACGATTACAGAGGAAAAAGATGGGTCGGGAAGAGCCACGAATCAGACCAACCGGGAATAGCTAGGCACAGCCTATGGTGGATAAGGAAGATATGTAGAAAACGAAACCTTCGGGTTACTAGGATAGATGACCCAGAATTGAATTACAGGGCTCAAGTCTGGCTGAAGATAAGCCGCCTCTAGCCTACAGACTGAGCTCTCGAGGCGGCCTCTTAGGCGGCCCAATTACGGACCCTCTTATTTTCCAATACACCGCCAATATCCAAGCCCTGGACCAAAGACTCAGAGACTGTGAGAATGTAAGCGGCCTGACGTCCCCCGGATTATGCGTTCGTCGCAAGCTCCTCCTTAGCTCACGCAGGCTTCCGTCGAGCACCCTATTAGCAGAAATCATTCCTGCAGCGCATTCGACATACTTCCTAGGGTTACAGTGGAACAACAATTGTTCGGAGCGAGGATAGGCACCGTATACTGCTCCGTGCACCCCAATGGGCTCTGGATGGTGAACTTTGCACTGAGGAGCCCAGACCATCTTGAACCCAGCATCGATTACCCTCCATGCCAAATCGGTGTCCTCTCGATGTAGGAAATACCTCTCGTCAAAACCTCCAATTTCCTCTAGAACTTCTCGTCTCACAGCCATATTGGCGGTCTTGAATCGGTCCCACTTGAACTGGTTGGGAGGGTTGAATTCAACCACATTTCCAGAACTGTTAGTGGTAGTGATGCTACCTTCAATACCCCCGATATCGTACCCATCAAAGACCGCTTGGATTTGCTCGATCCAACTCTCGTCGGCCAAGCAATCGTCATCGATGAAAGCAACAACTTTTCCAGACCCCCTTCGCCAACCAATGTTTCTTGAAATTCCTGGACCGTGGTCGGTCTCTGAGTCATCAACCACCTCGATCGAACGTGGCTGCAGCGTCTGTCTATCTAGAGACTCCAAACAAGCCGCCAAAGCATCAGGTCTTCTGAACGTTGGAATTACCACGTCGACCACCGATTCCACGATACTTCGGGGAGGAAAGCCGTAATTAGTTTCGCGTACATTCAAGAGTCGCTAACCTCTGGATATTCACGTGATTGACATCGCATCCATGGTCCTTGGAGGATTCCAGGAGGACTTAGTTTCAGCTTTCGGCAATTCCCTAGGTTGGGCTATCGGTCATTTGATCATAGCAGTAACATTAGCACTCTTGGTTTTGGGCCTGAGGGAGAGGGACCATATCATCAACAACTCTGGCTTCGGTAGCAAACAGGCATCAGAAGGCACGGTAACACTATTGTTGACTATTCTACTGTACTACATCTATTCCTCGGCATTCGAATTCGACTCCACTGCCTCTGTAGCAATCTCAGTAGCATCCTCTCTGTCGATAAGGTGGATGGTAACGGTTCTTGGTTAGCTTCGCCTACTGCGAATTAGAATTATTCCAACTACCAGCATCACTAATGCCACCCCGCCCGCGATGATGTAATCCTGATTTTCTTCGGTTACACCCAGGTCCTCGAGAAACGTCCCGTTAACATCTATCCCTACCGACGGACCTATGCCCTCCTTTTCGTTCACGGTGAGGGGGAAGGCGAAACTACTGGAACAAGACCACCCGGGATCCGTCCATTCATCTACTATAATCAAGCATCCCTCCCATTTGCTCTCAAGGTTGGGAGGGGTTGTGAGGATAAATTGACACTCCACCGACCCCATTGGATTCTGCACCGAACACACCCCGTCTGACATGTCATTGAATCCAGAAGGCCACATCCCCTCCTGAGTGTCGCCAATTTCGAGGAGATGTAGGGACACATCCATCTCCCTGTTCTCATTACTGTTGCAATCGTACCTCGCGGAGAAAGAAACGTCTTCTCCCGCATCTACAAACAGCCCAGACGGAGGTGAGAGGGAGCAGGATGTGTAGGGCACTATCTCTACATCAGTCGAGTCCTCGTCCGAGAACCCGAAAATTGTGACAGGAATTCCATTCCACTCCGTGACTACGACACTTACATTGACTACGTATGCTCCTGCGCTTTGCCCCTCGCCAGAAAGCACTGAGACTTGGAAAGATACTGACTCGCCTCCTCCCACAGTAATTGAACCCGGGCCAGAAGCAGTCAGAAACTCCGACTCATAGGCGATCTCGATGGTTTCTGATCCAGATGTCGGGTTGGTGACCTCGCAATTTACCAGAACCGCCCTAGACCCAGAAGACGGCTCGATCTCCACCGAATCATCGCACTCTAGATCCGCTTCAGGTAGCAATTGCGATGAGGCGGGCGGCGAAAAGACGCTAATCGAAATAAGAGCAGACAACATAATTGCCATCAAAGAATGCCTTCGCACGAATTTCGCTCGCTTCTGCCCATCATAGATATTCGCACGTTTCGA
>CAYFID010000054.1:0-7815 GCA_964343205.1 uncultured Candidatus Poseidoniales archaeon
GATGATTGCAGACACCCACTGGTCGGGTTCCGTGGCCGGCAGCAGGCACTTGGGTGGGAGCACCTCGTCGTGCAGGGGGAGCTTCGAGGCCAGGACGGGACAACCAGCTGCCATCGCCTCCAGGGGGGGGCTTCGGAAGCCGATGGACACACCTGGGTAGATCATTGCCTCGGCGTGCTGGAAAGCCGCAGCAACCCTGTCCCAGTCTATGGTGCCAACGCCGATCCTCATTAGCTGCAGATCGTCCCTCACTTCTTCAGGCACCATGGACATCACCTCGCTCACGAACTTGCTCCTCCAACGCGGGTCCTTCTCCCCGACGGACACCAGCAGGCACTTCCCCTCGTCCTCGTAGTCTCCTAGAATTGAACGTGGCCTGGGGTTCCTGTTGGGGTCCCAGAAGGCTTCGTCAACCGAGTCTCGGACCAGGGTACACTTGGTCCCCGGGAACATCCCGGTTGCTTCGCCCATTGTCATCTCCGAGGAGCAAAGGAGCAAGTCCGCTCTCCCCATGCCCTCTCTGCAGGACGCCAGGTGCTTCGCCCTCGCCGACGATGGGAACCTGTTGCCAAGCGGGACGGGTACGTCACCAGCGTCTACCGCCCTAGGCCGGAAGTCGAACAGGTCGTGCACAGAAACCACCACCGGAACCGGCGAGTCCTTCGGGACCAGGTTAGCGTCCTCCTGGCAGGAGATGTGCAAGATGTCCGCACCACAGTCTTCTGCTGCCTCGGCGACCCTCTTCGCATGTGAGCGAGACCCCGACGAGTCCTCCACCGTCGCTGCCCTGGTCCACCCGGGTACCTTCGCCCTGTCCAGGAGATCGCCAACTACGCCGTGATTCGCGCCGTATCCTGACGACTCAGTAGAACCCCTGGCCAGGACCACACGTTTGAACACGCCCCGAGAGCCGGCATTAGGGCTAAAATCAGGATGTAGGCAAAGCCCGGGACTACGGGTGTTTTCAAACGAGGGGCGCAGTCGGCGACCGATGGACGCGTCCCGACCTCTCCACGTCCTCCTCGTCCACGTGTGGTACTGGCCACACGTGGGAGGGGGCAACCAGCACGTGGAGCAGATAGGCAGGGAGCTGGTAAGGCGGGGCCACAAGGTAACGGTTTGGTGCGCCGACGTGCCCGCTCACGACGAGAGGAGGTTCACCAGGGGGGGCGTAGACGTCGTCAGGATCCCACCGTCAAGAGTCCTCGGAGGAGTCGACCCCCTGGTCTCGGTTGCCGACCTGGATCTCAGCGACGTCGACGTCGTACACCTTCACGACACCCTACCCGTGTTGATCAGGCGTACACTTGCCAAGGCAAAGGGGGCAGGGAAGCCAGTTGTCACCACCTACCACAACGACTACGTCAAGACCTCCGCGGCTGGCAAGCTGATCAAGAGGCTCAGGTGGGCCACTCAGGGACGAAGGACGCTGCACTCCTCCGACTCCAGGATCGTTCTGACGCAGTTCTTCGAGCGGCTGCTCAGGAAGAAGGGGGTCAAGGGGGACCTGGAAGTCATACCCAACGGCTTCTCCCCTGTCGAGGACCCCCCAGAGCAGCCCAGCGGCCTTGTCGACAGGGTGCAATCTAGGCCACTGGTATCCTTCGTGGGAAGGCTCAGCGACCAGAAGGGAGTCGACGTCCTCATGGACGCATTCGACTCGTATGGCGAAGACCCCGGATTCGACCTGGCCATAGCAGGAAAGGGTGAGCTCTCTGGGTGGCTGGAAGATAGGCACTCTCGATCGAGCGCAAGGGACCGAATCTCGGTCCTCGGGCTGGTATCCGACGCCGAGAAGAGGTGGCTCTACGAGAACTCGGCCGCAATAGCGATCCCATCAAGGTTCGAGGGACTGCCGACCGTGCTACTCGAGGCCATGCACGCCGGAACCCCCGTGGTGATGGCCGACGTCAATGGCCTAGGTGGCCTGGTCGAGGGCTGCGGTTCCGGGCTCTCGGTACCAAGCGAGGACCCGCCCTCCCTGGCTACCGCGATCAGTGAGGTCGCTCTGGCAGATTCCGAGGCCCGGTCTCGCTGGGGATCGGCAGGGCAGGAGGCCTCGAGAGAGTACCAATGGGACCGAGTCACCGACAGGGTCCTAGAGGTTTACAGGAAGGTGGTTGGGTAATGTCGGATCAGACCAGGGACAGGCTCGTCGTAGCGAAGGGGGTCTTCGGGCCCATGGGAGGTGCCGAAATGGACCTGATCAGGGTACTGCCGGCCATCAGCAGGATCTTCGAAGTCTCCATGGCAACAATACAAACCTCGCCGGAGCTTGAGGAGGCCTGCTCCAAGCATGGGATCACGCTCATCAGCCCCGATTCGAACTGGGAGCTGTCCACGGACCCGCTCTCGGTGATCATGGACTCGGGCAGGGGGACGGCGTCGAAGGCATGGGCATCTTGCGCAGGGCTGGGCGAAGCCATGGCCTCTGCGGATGCGCTACACCTAGTGAGCGGGGACGGCAGCCTGCCCCTCCTGGACCACGTCCCGGAGGGCCTGCGCGTCCACCTTCACCTGCTAGAGCCTCACAGGGGGCTGTACGAGGACACCCTTCACAGACTGGTCGACGGAACCCCGAAGAGGAACCTGTCCCTCACCAAGGCCGCCCTCTCCAGGGCGAGGAAGAGGGACCAGGCTCTCATGGCCTCGTTGCTCTCCATGGAAGGCTCGAGAGTAAGCGGCAACTCGACGTTCTCCGCCGAGAGGGCGAAGGAGGTCTACGGGGCCGACGCCGGCGTTCTATGGCCCTGCGTGGACACGGAGGAGTTCCCACAGGACCCATCGGGAGACCCCGAGAACCCGTACCCCGGGAACGACGAGTACGTCGTCTGCATCGGCCGTGCCTCTTGGGCCAAGGGTACCTGGGAGACCGTATCCATGCTGAGCGGCACAGGGCTCTCCCTGGCACACGTGGGAGGTGGGGACGACCGGTCTCTGGAGATGCTCAAGGCTCACGCCGACTCGTCGGGCGTGGGGATGTGGGTGGCGCCAAGGCTAACATCCCCCGAGCTAGTCAGCCTGATGAGAAGCGCAAGGGCTGTCGTGAGCATGGCCCACAGGGAGTCCTTCGGGCTCACTCCGATCGAGGCCTTTGCCGTCGGGACCCCGGCCCTGTTCGTAAACGAGGGAGGATTCAGGGACACCATCAGGGATGGCGAGAACGGCCGACTGATAGGCCGAGAAGACATTCCCTCCTGGCACTCGGCACTGGAGCAGGCAGCCGAGCCAACCACCCGCGACTCCTGGGCGGAAAGCGGTCGCAGGAGGATCGAGGAGCTGGACCTGTCGCCCGACGCGCACGCCCGCAGGATCAGGGACACCATCCGGAATTGACTGATCCTCCATCCGTTGGAATTATGGGCACCATTTCACTCGACTGGATGTGCGAGCGATAGAGTCGATAGCGGTAATAGGAGCAGGGAACATGGGCTCGGGCATAGCCCAGAAGAGCGCGACGGAGGGCTTCGACGTCCAGATGGTCGACCGAGAGCAGAAGTGGGTCGACCGGGGGCACGCAACCATCGACGGCTTCCTAAAGGAGGCCATAGAGAGGAGGATTTTCCGCCCAGAGCAGGCTGAGCTGATCAAGAGCAAGGTAACTGGGGTCGTGGGAAACGAGAACATCTCCCCCGAGACCGACCTGGTGATAGAGGCCGTTTTCGAGGACTTCTCCCTGAAGCAGCAGATCTTCTCCAGCCTGGACAGCACCTGCGGGGACCACACAATCCTAGCAACGAACACCTCCTCGCTATCCGTCAACGAGCTGGCCAAGTCCACTGGGAGGCCAGACCGGTTCGTGGGGCTCCACTGGTTCTTCCATCCAGCGAAGAACCGACTGGTCGAGGTCATCCCGGCCGAATCCACCTCGCAGGAGACCCTGGACGCCGTTGAGCAGTACTGCAAGACGATGGGCAAGGTGGTGATCGTATGCAAGGACAGGCCCGGTTTCGTGGTCAACCGCTTCTTCGTACCATGGATCAACGAGGCCTGCCACCTCCTGCAGGAGGGGGTAGCCACAGCAGCCCAGATCGACGCCGTGGCCTGCAAGGCGTTCCGGATAGGGCTCGGCCCATTCGGCCTGATGAACATCACGGGGCCAGCAATCGCAGTCCACTCTAGCGACTACCTGTCAGAGCAGCTCTCGGTACCCAGGTTCAGGGCCGCTGACAACATGCGCGAGATAGTCGAGAAGGGAGAGTCGTGGGACATGGACGGGGACCCCGAGTGCGACGAGGAAGCCTCCCGGGCCATCACCGAGAGGCTGATGGGGCTGGCCTTCGCCGTCTCCTCCCAAATCGTGGAGGAAGGCATCTGCAGCATGGAGGACGTCGACCGCGGGGCCAAGGTCGGCCTGAGGTGGTCGCTCGGGCCATTCGAGATCGCCAATAGGGTCGGGGTGTCGGAGGCATCAGCGATGGCGAATGCCTACTCGGATCTCGCCGGCCTAGACGTACCGGAGTGGTTCTCTGGCAGGGAGGACCCGTTCGACTTCAGCTACGTGGACGTGGACGTTGAAGGGGGCCTGGCAACCGTGCTGATCAACAGGCCCGAGGCCATGAACGCGCTCAACGTGACCGTCGTGAGGCAGCTCGGCGAGGCAATAGCGGAGCTCAACTCGCGCTCCGACGTCGACACGATCGTGCTCGAGGGCGCCGGCAAGGCGTTCGTTGCGGGCGCCGACGTCAAGTTCTTCGTGGACATGATCGCCAATGACTCGTTCGACAAGGTGTACGACTTCACGGCCCACGGGCACGAGGTGCTGAACGCGATCGAGTCCAGCCCGAAGACGACCATAGCCATGACTACCGGCCTGGCCCTGGGTGGGGGGCTGGAGCTAGCCCTGTCTTGCGACTACAGGATAGGCACCGAGAAGACGATGCTGAGGTTCCCGGAGACTTCGATAGGGATTTTCCCCGGCCTAGGGGGGACCCAGAGGACGACTCGGATATGCGGCATCGAGGCGGCCAGGTTCGCCGTCCTCCCTGGGAACTTCATGGATGCCGGCACCTCGAAGGCCCTGGGGCTGATCACTCACCTGGTAGGCGCTTCCGAGGTCCCCGAGACCATCAGGGCGATCTCCTCGGCCGGCAAGCCAGAGGAGAAGTACCCAGGCCGCCCTTCAGACCCGAAACACCCGGTTTGTGCGATGTCCAAGGCCTTCTTCTCCGACTCCAACATGGGTGCCATACTCTCCGGAGAGGCCCCAGAAGGGTTCGACCCGGAGGACCCCAACGTGGCCAGGCAGCTCAAGATGCTGTCCCGCGCGGCCCCAGTGTCGGTCAGGATAGCAAGCGACCTTCTAGACAAGGCCGTGGCCACCGGCAGCGACCTCGATGCAGGCCTGCAGATGGAGCTCGACTCGCTGGAGGGAATCTTCGCAACGAAGGACGCTCCCGAGGGCCTCTTGGCCCTGGTCGAGGGACGCCGCCCAGAGTACACGGGGTCCTAGGCTACCGCCAGGGACACGACACCGCAGGTCACGCACTCAGCGCTCCTGAGTGTCGGAGTAAGATACTCCGTGTAGACAAGGCAAGGCGATCCGCACGACGGGCAGGCGCAGATCGCCTGCAGACCCGTCATCACCACGAAATCACCTTCTCGGATACTGCGACCAAGCAGGTGCTCTGCAGTCGGCCATAGCCCTCACGATCCTGTCAATCAGGGTCATTCAAGCGACCTCCAAAAGCGCAGTGTCACGGTTTTCACCCTCACTGCCTTCCCAATTCGTCATTACTTCGTTCATCCATAGTTCCAGCCATCTGTCCATTATCAGTTTCCTCTTTAAACCTAGTGTGGTTTTCACACCAACGGAGGGGGTGACCAGATATAACCCTTCAGTAATACCGAACACACTATGGTGCATTTTATACACTTGATGACTCTCGGCATACCTGATTTAACATGTCAAAACAACCAATGTCAATATCGGATGAGGACTTCAAGAAAGTCGAGGCGGCAATCAACGACGTTAGGGAAGAGGGCAAGACGATTCGCACCATCTTCGAGGGATACTACAACGAGGAGATCGACATCAACTGGGAGGTCGACGCTGCGGTCGATGCATTCTCGATTTTCAGCTCCAGGTGGACCATCGAGATCCTCGCCACCCTCTACATTGCAGGGGAGAGGAGATTCAACGAAATGAGGAAGCTCCTCAGGGGAATCAGCAGCAGGACCCTGTCTGACAAGCTAACCAAGTGCACCGAGACCGGCTTGGTCGAGCGGATAGTCGAGGACGGCCCTCCGATCAGGGTCACCTACCGGCTCACCGAACACGGGCGAGACGCTGGGAGGCTCCTAGGACCACTCGTGGCTTACATGAAGGTCTCGCAGGGCAGGGTAATCCGGCACTCCATCTGAAGCATGAGCATTTTCGACTCAACTTGACGCATGCTTAAAGCCTAGAATTTCAGGTTTCGGGGCATGGCGCTGATCCAGCAGTGGAGGGAGGCCCACCCCTGGCTGTCAGAGTCACTGACCGCGATAGTGGCAGGATCCATCGGGATTGCCTCCATTCTCCCACTCGCCGCCCCCTTCGCTAGGGGCACCCTAGCGGCCCCCAGCGACCACTCGTGGGAGCACCCCCTCAGGGGCAGGATCCTGCGCACGCTGGAGCGCTCCCCGGGGATACACTTCAGGGAGCTGCAGAGGCAGCTAGAAGCCGCCAACGGCACACTCCGCCACCACCTCAGGGTCCTTGTCAACGAGAGGTCGGTCACCGTGGTGCCGGTCAATGGCAGGACCTGCTACTACGCTGGCGCCCCCGCGCAGGTAGAGATACTCGAGGGAACCGGCGTGACCGACCAGTCTACGGCCGCTGCCATGCTGCCAGTGGGACTCTCGGGAGTCCAGCGAAAGATAGTGAACAGGCTATCGAGCTCCCCGACCCCCCCATCGCAGGCCCAGCTAGCAAGAGACCTGGGACAGTCCAGGACCAGCGTCCACTCCGCCGTCTCAGTACTCAGGCGCAGGGGGATCGTAAGCTGCGGCAGGCTTGCCCTGGCCCCTCACCTGAGCGGCCTGGGGATGTCCAAGGTCAACTACCCGTGGCTCGAGATCCGTCAGGAATACGCCTGATTGACCCATCCGGCCTAGCCAAGGCTCTTGAGCCTCGGAATCCGCGCTGTCGCTGTGTTCTCACTCAGGCTAGTCGAGCGAACCATGCCAACCGGCAGCAAGGACCCTGACGTTCTCCTGGAGTGGCTTCTGGACTCGATGGGGCTGGTCAGGAGGAGGTCGGACCAGGCAGGGGACGACCAGACAGGGGCGCTCCACAGGATCATGAGGAACGCGCTACTGGCGGACCCCCTCAGGGGCTGGGACTCGAAGGAGCTGGGCGACGAGACCGGGCTGTCAAACACGGGGATCCACCACCAGATGGTCAAGCTCAGGGAGTGCGGCCTCGTCTCCACCCAGGTCGAGGGCAAGTGGCACAGGCACATCCTCAGGGGCGGGTCCATGACCGCCGCCACCGGGCTGGTCCAGGCCCAGGCCACTGCGGTTCTTCGCCTCAGGATGGCCGAGCTAGGCCAGATGGTCGCGCAGTCCGACACCCGCATGCAGACAGATGCGGAGGAGGAGGGGCCGCCATTCTCGATCAGGGTCGCAGAGGCTGGCCCCAGGAGGGAGGGCGTCGACCAGGCATCCGCCCTGGTAAGCGACCTCGGCCTCGCAGGGGACAGCCACAGGGAGGGGGACTCACTGGCTAGGGACCTGCTGGCCGAGCTGTCGTCCAGCCACCACCCGATCACACTCCTGGCCCTCTCCGAGAGGCTCTCCGAGAGCCGCGGCAGGGTGAACACAGCAGTGGAG
>CAYFID010000055.1:0-7603 GCA_964343205.1 uncultured Candidatus Poseidoniales archaeon
GTGATATTCTGCATTTTGGCCCTATGGTGGGGTTTCCGGGAAGAGTCATCAGTTATCGAGAGACTCCAAATAGATAGGAAAAACCCTACCAAACTAGCTTTCAGAGTCGGAATAAACGCCTTGGTACTGTCCGCAATCTCATTCTTCCTTGTGGGTTCGGATTACGTGCTCATCTTCGCATTAATTGCAGTAGCTCTTTCTCTCCTTTGGGGGACAAGACCCTTCACATTAGCAACAATAACAACTGCTCCTATTTTCCTGATGATAGTGTGGCTATACTCCATCGTTGGAATTGCAGGTTACGGACTAAACATGGTCACGGTCTCCATTGCAGCGATATCCCTAGGAGTCGGAATAGACTATGTGATTCATCTGATTCAGCGTTTTAGGGAGGAGATGGAGAGTGGCGCAAACACTCTTTCATCCATAGCTGCAGTTGGGGGGGCATCAGGTATCGCCCTCTTTGGATCAGCAGTTTCTGACATTACCGGATTCCTTATCATCAATCAATCAGAAATGGGATTCTTCTCAACATTCGGGCTGTTTTGCGCGGTGATGATCGCCCTATCCGTGATTGCTAGCTTGATTCTCGCTCCGGCTGTGTTGGCGTTATTACACCCTGATGATAGCCTGTTCGGATTTGGAAGAAAGGCAACGAAATCGGACTAGTTTTTCCAGATACCCAGGGTATCTCTGAGGGCATGTTCGAGGTCGGTATGAATGAATTCATACCCTTCGTTAACCAGTCTATTAGGCATTACTCTCTGACTTTCGAGAGTTAGACTGACGCCCATCTCCCCGAATATTGTTTTAATCGCGAATCTCGGGATTGGTGCGAATGCAGGACGCCTCAGAACGCGTCCTAGAACCTTGGCGAAGCCCTTCTGTCTTGCAGGCTCTGGAGCTGTGAGGTTGTATGCTCCTGAGGAACCTTGGCTCATCAGTAGGTGGTGTATTGCGTAAATTTCGTCATCCAATGAGATCCACGACATCCACTGCTTGCCTCCTCCCATGGGCCCCCCAGCTCCAAGTTGGAAGGGTAGCAGCATCTTCGCCAGAGCTCCGCCTATTGCTGTAAGAACTATTCCGCTCCGTAGGTACACCGTCCTGACTCCAGACTCCTCCACCATTGAGGCAGCAGACTCCCACTCTGAGCACACATCAGGAAGGAAACCACTCCCTTGGGAACTATTCTCGTTCAACTCCTCTTCTCCGCGATCTCCGTACCAGCCTATAGCGCTAGCTAGAATGAATACCTCTGGTTTGTTGCTCATTTTCGAAATTGCATCGGAAAGCAACTTCGTGCTGTTCACACGTGAGTTGCGGATTGCCCTTTTTCGGCCCACACTCCACCTTTTGTCTCCGATACCCTCTCCTCCCAAGTGGATTATCGAATCGAAGCCCTCTAGGATTCCCGGATCTAGACTTCCTGAGTCAGGATCCCAGAACAACTCATTTTGGCCATTCTTGGGAGCTCTTCTTACCAATCTCCAAACATCATGACCGCCCGTGTCCAAGAATGCTACAAGTTGAGTCCCTATCGTCCCCGAGGATCCAGCAATCAGAATACGCCTTCGTGGAGAATCGGAGAATCTGGAATGCTGAGCCATGTCTCTCTGTAGACGAAGCTCTCGGGCGGTGAACATTCGGGATATTCTTCTTCTTACAAGAAGCCCACCAAGAATCCTGTCTGCCAGATTTCCCACTGGTCCAAAGGGAACTTGGTAGGTTACCTCGTCAATCACCTTGGTTACCCCACTTTCCTCAACTAGGTGGTGGTCATGGCTCCAGGACCAGAATGGCCCCTTAACCATCTTGTCTGAGAAGAATCGGGGGGGATCATAACCGGTGTGCTCTGCAACCCAGGTCATCTTAATCGGCCCCATCGGGAATCTGAATACTCTCTGAGAACCCACTTCGAGCGATTCATCGGCCCGCACCTCTTCCGCAACCTCCCATGGAGGCATCAATCTTCGGAAGGAACCCTCGTGCTCGAACCACGCGAAGGTGGATTCTACATCAGCATCTACGACTGTCTCGTGCTTGTAGCTATACAACAGCCCCACCTCTGTGAATATTGGCCAAATCAGTCCTATTTCATGTTGTGTTTTCGAAAACCTGGCCTTGTCCTAACAGATTTCACTCTTCCATTTATCCAGGGCGGCTTTCTCGAAGTCTTCAAAATTTAGTCGATACGCCCAATGTTGTAGTGACTGCCTGATAACGGGGCTTACCGACTCGTCATCATGACTCGTTTCTCTGGAGATTACCAGATTAATCAGCTGATTTCTGAATCTCCCCTTCTCACCAGCGAAGGCCTTCCATCTTCTGATCTGCCTATCGTCGTCAGGGCTTCTCCTTCCTTTGAAGAACCTGCAGTACCATTGTACCCAACCATATGGGTCCTGCTCATTTATCCAACCCTTATTCTCCCACATATCTAGTGATGTGCCGCACGATACTCCAAACCTGTTCGCTCTCTTGTCGTAATTCTCACTAGTTAGGAGGGTGTCATCGATACCCCCCCACCAGTCTTGAAATTCAAGGTGCTGGTTACTAAGACTCTGAGAAATTACAGAAGAGAAAATCGGTCTCCAGTAAGTGCCTCCGAAGCTTCCCTCTGCGAAGATTTCCCTCGGAGTCATGTTTGGCCCGAAGTCTGGCCGGTCAGGGAATGCAATCACTTCCCCAATGTTCCTTTCCACAATTTTCTTCATGACTAGGTCCAATTTCATACTTTTTCTCGATTGTGAATACACTGATAGGGCAAACTCCTGCTAGCTGTTTTCAGGGTGACAGGATGTCGAGGGAGCTTCTGACAGACTTCGAGAGGAGCGATGAGCACTGCGTAATGAGATTTGGAGACGGCGCATCGTTCAGCGTAAGTTACCTTGTTATCCGATCCAACTGCCAATGCGCAAAATGCAAGCCTCGCCAAGAAAACGAGCACAGAAGAATCGAGTTCGAGGAGGAGATAGCTAGGCTGAGGTTGGAGAAACCTAGAGTAACCCCGGTTGGGCGTTACGGAATACAACTAGAGTGGCCTACCGGATGCTCCAGCGGAATCCACTCATTCTCTCATCTCAGAGAGATTTGTGAGACTCATGGCGCTTCGCTTTGATTAATCTCCCTTGCGAAGGAGTCAAATCCTCAACTCTCCACCGAGATCCACCGAAGCACCCGGTCCCCCCCGATGCTGCGGTGGTGATTTAATGGAGGACGGAGAACCGAAGGGTAGCGACTCAGAACTCGACGAGGAGGATCAGTGGCAACTTTACGCATCCGCCGGTTACGCATCTACTGATCTCGAAACAGATGAGATCACACATGGAGAAACGGAATCCGAAGAAATCTGGTTCGATGGAGATGATTTCGACTTCGAAGGAAATACACTAAATTGGGATTCTCCACCATGCCCAGCCCCTATTGGTATTGCACATGTAATCAAAATCGGATTATGCGATCATTGCCTGAACAGAGTATCCGGATTGCGCTTCGAAGGTCATGGATCAGATCCCGGAGCACAGATTAGGAACGAGGCATTCGAGCGCGATAACCAACTAGAATCCAACATTATGCAGGAGTTCTGCCCTCTATGTGAGAATCTATTTGACGACGTGGACAACATAGTAGACCGGGTCTTTGGATCTCTACCTAATACTCAGTTTTCCACAATGCAATTCGGCATCCATCTCCCTAAGGATCTAATCCAGGAAGAAGATCGAATTAGAAGTAAGTATGGAGCTCCTGGATCCAATCCGCTGAAGGGTGCCCTCGTCGAGGCGATTCATAGAAGAATTAGGGAATTGGGCCAGAACGTGGAATTCGTGAAGGAGAGGCCTGACGTCATGATTCTGGTAGATGGCCTAACATTACGGGTGGACGTCGACGTAAGGCCGATTTTCCTATATGGGAGATATAGGAAACTTTCCAGAGAAATCCCCCAAACACGTTGGCCTTGCAGATCCTGCCGGGGTCGAGCAGAAGGCTGCGAGTCATGCGACGGCTCTGGTCTCCAATACCCACATTCAGTTCAGGATCTGATCGGTGAGCCAATCCGCGAAATTCTTGGTGCTCAAGACACATCGTTCCATGGAATGGGGAGGGAGGATATCGATGTGCGATGCCTAGGATCTGGACGCCCCTTCGTACTGGAGTTAAAGCGACCATCCATGCGTGAACACTCACTCAATGAATTAGTGGAAACAGTAAATGCGAACGGATCCGGGAAGATTGAGATTGACAATCTGGTTTGGTGTTCTAGGAAGAAAGTAAACGAGGTCAAACAATCAAGATCGGAGAAGACATACACAATTCGCTTCGGTGTCGATGGCCTTGGAGATTTAGACAAGGCCAAGGAATCAATTCTATCTCTCTCGGGTCAAGTGATAGACCAAGAAACCCCCAAGAGAGTATCTCATAGGCGAGCAGCCAAGATTAGGAAGAGAAAAATCTCCTCCATAGATAATGTGTTAATAGAAGGCGATGAAGTAGAAATGACCCTAAGGTGCGAGGCAGGTACATACATCAAGGAACTAGTTCACTCAGACGAAGGAAGAACCAAACCTTCGATTACGAGCGTCTTGCAGGCCGAGTGCCAAGTCATTTGGCTTGATGTAGAGGAGATTCACGTAGACTGAGAGCGAAATTGACATCCGAGTCCTTAAGAATGCCACACAGGTCGCCCGAAATCGCGATAATGGAGGGGTGGAAGAATGGTCACTAGAACAAAGGGGTCCAGACAGGGAACACGCAGTATCCTCAGAAAGGGAAAGAGGGATCGCAGGAGACTATTCATAGGGAGATCAATGCACCCCTATCAAGAGGGCGAAAAGGTCGCAATAGTACTTGATGCAGCTCAACAGAAGGGAATGCCACATCGTCGCTTTCAGGGAAGAACGGGGATTATTGAAGGGTCACAGGGCAGGGCCTATGTAGTTAGAGTCGCAGATGGAAACATGATGAAGACAGTAGTTGCTCGACCAGAGCACCTTAGGCCCATTGAGTAGGTGAAATTATGGCTGAGAGAGAGTTTGTTGACTTCGCTACCGTAAGAGACAAGCTATTGGAGGCCATAGAGAGAAGGGGGGAGATTTCCTACGAGCAGACAATGGCCCTTCAGCATGCAGAATGGAAGGCAAGCACAAGCGGCCACCCCGCGGGAGATATCAAAACCGATCCAGCTGTTTACAGTAGTCTTTTCGTGGCTCTAATGGGAATCGAGAAACTCACTCAATACCCCGAGGTCTGTTCGAAAATTGCAGAACTCTCTCCACTGACAGTTGCGGATCTTAGAGTGATTGTCGCCAGTAAGAGGATAGCGATGGACACTTCTGAAGTGGAGGAAGTAATCACCGTGATTCGTCAGCACGTTCTCTAGGGAGTGCCTACCCCCCCCAACAACTCAATTCATGAGGGAGAACCTTTCTGGGTGGTACGAAGAATATGCAGTTTGGCGATTCTAACGATGGCGACGAAGAGGCCAGGAGTCCCTTCGAAGACGAGCTTGGCGTCAGAGTCCTCGACATTCAGGACAGAAGGCCGGTGGGGCATGAGATCCAATGTATCAGCGAACCATCCCTCTATCTCGTAAGGGCTAGAGTAACCGAATCGAACGATATTTCTGTAGGTGGGTCATTCCAGCTCCCATCTGAAAACATTGGAGCATTGTCCGAGGTGCGACTCAAAGATTTGAGCGGCTCTTCACAGCAGGAGCTGGTTGGTGCCTTGTCTGCTTCGATTAGCAACGACCCAGAAAGACATATTTCATTCTACAATAGCGCTGGCCCCATGTCTCTGAAGTTCCATGCCTTCCAACTATTACCAGGAATTGGAAATTCAAAGGCCCTCCAAATGGTAAAGGAGAGGGGGGTGACGGGTTGGAACTCTTTCGATGAAGTCGACGAGGCATGTGGCATAGAATCTGTTAGGCTGTTAGCTGAGCGTTACGTGAAGGAGATGGAGGATGTAGCCCAAACTCCCCGCTTACTTGATTTGCTAGTCCGCATAGAGCAATGACATGGCGAAGTCGTTGGACGAGCTGGACATTCGACTCTTGGTCGACCTTCTCAGAGATAGGTCGAGACCAGACAAATCCCTGGGACAGCACTTCTTGATAGATGAGGACGTCATAGAAAGGACATTGCAGCTCACGGAAGAGTACGGCTCCCCTATTACTGAGAAATCCCACGTTCTTGAGGTTGGACCCGGAGCTGGATCGCTAACTTTGGGGCTGCTAAAAGAGGGAGCTAGAGTTACGGCTCTGGAGATCGACGAACAATCGGTCATACATCTTAGAAGAGTCTTCGGGGGCAGAGAAGCCGACTTGATGGTAATAATGGAAGACGCTCTTACTCAGAGCTGGCCCAAGGGTATTTCTCACATGATTTCAAATCTACCATATCAGATTTCAAGCCCGATTCTCGAGAGAATTAGATTACACCACAATTCTGACCCAATCCAGATTTGTATTCTGCTTGTCCAAGAAGAGTTTGCATACAGGATGGCTATGACCTCTTCCCCTTACGACATAGGTCCTCTGGGACTGAACCTATGGCTCGACTTCGAAGTCTTCGTTGATAGAAGAGTTCCGCCAAATTCGTTCAGCCCTGCTCCTAGAGTTAATTCCAGATTGGTAGTGCTTAGGCCGGTGGGAAGGATAGAGGCAGATGGGGTCAATAGGCAGTTGTTCAGGATAATCACTAGGCACTGCTTCTTAAACAGGAGAAGGAAGATGAGAACACTTCTATCGAGACCCCCTTCTAGGATTTCGCGTGTTTCTGGTTGGCATAAGGATAGATGGAAGTCTTCTATTGCCAAACTCCTAGAATCAGATTCTATAGGTCTGGAAGCAGGGTGGAGCGACCTGAGGCCAGAAAATCTTAACCCGGAAGATTGGGTGAAAATCATACGACAAATATCCTCAGAATAGAAAATAGATAGCAATATTACATCGACTTGATAGAGCCCTACCCCTTCCGGTGAAATGGTCAGGGGCACTGAAGGACCCCGGTCAATGGACGGGATATAATGGCGAAGAAGGACACCTATCTTGCCCTATTGAGGAGAGGAATCGATGAGACTACCGCACAGATTCTTGCCGACGGCGGTATCAAGATTGGAGACTTGAAGAAACTCGACTCAGACACTCTAATCAATAACTTCGGAATCAAGAAAGAGGTCGCTAATTCCGTTTTAGATGCAGTAAAGTCAGGACCTAGATCTTCAAGCAGGCAGAGATTCCTCGCAGACGTACTTTCTGATGATAAAAAGAAGGTTGACAAGATCGATGAGACCCGTTTCAAGCGAGAGCAGAAAGACATCTTCGCCGAACTTCAGGAGAAGAAGGAACAACTCCGTCTCGCGAGGGTAGAAGCGTTCAGGAACCAGAAACTGGTTATGAATCGACTCGGGAAGACGATAGAGCTCATAGTTAAGCTTGAGAACAACCTAGATGACGAGTCCAAGGATGAGCAGAGGTCCAAGTTGAGAGATCAACTCGAGACCAGAGGCCTCGAGGCAGCTAGGGACCACGAAATGCTGGAATTAGCGGGAACCCCACAAGACATAGTGGACTTTAGGAGGAAGATTGCCCCTGTTCTAT
>CAYFID010000056.1:0-7541 GCA_964343205.1 uncultured Candidatus Poseidoniales archaeon
GTACACTCATTGGAACAACTCCTCGTGTTAGTAAGCCGCCGCACGGCATGGCCGATATAAACGCAGCGTATAGCTCCCCAGTCTGCCGTAAACGGCCCCCTAACTCATGAGATCTTTCAGGCCCCTCGCCAGTGCTGGGGCAGCGGACACGTTTGCCCTGGGGTTTGGTAAGGAGTCTGTGGTGTATACTCCGTCCACATGGTTCGCCAAACGGGACAGTGCCCCTCCCGTAAACAGTCCATGGGTACAAGCCGCGTGCACCTCCTTTGCGCCCTGTCTTCTGAGAGCGTCGCTAGCCCTGCAAATTGTCCCTCCAGTGCTGATCATGTCATCGACGATGGCGACCACTTTCCCAGAGACATCGAGGTCCTTGGGCGTGTGCTCAATTGTGTGGGCATCGATCCTCGTCTTCTCTAGGTACGAGAATTCGCACCCAATCAGCTCTGCTACCTCCGAGGCTCTAGAGATCGCACCTTTGTCCGGACTCAGGATGAAGTCAGGAGATACATCTCTCTGCAGACTATCCGCAATCTCTGGCATTGAGCTAACGAAACTCACTGGAAGGCCCGTTTCTTCCAGTACCTCAGGAGAGTGGAGATCCAGAATGGCTACACCGTCGCAGTAATTGGAGATAACCTCGGCTACGACTCTGGCTGAGATGGACTCCCCGGCTGAGAACCTCTTGTCTTGTCGGGCGTAACCGTAGTATGGTATTGCAAGGAACACCCCCGGACCTACATCATCCGCATTTTCTCTTCCCTCTCCCTTGAGGTTGGCAAGGTCCCCCTTTCTCACATCTCCTATTGCACCCAGAAGGAGAATGGTCTGAATGATTCCCGAGTCCGGGAATGTGTTCGATACCAGTACCACGTCTTCTGATCTAACAGAGTCTACCGACTCCAGTGGAACCCTTACGTACGCCTCACCATCGGGAAAGCGCCTGCTCTCCAGAACTATGCTTTCCATCCCCAACAGACTCGCAAGAGACTCTGCGATTTCTCCGCCTGAGGCCCCGCTCAGAACAGGCATTTGGCCACAGGGGGGGGAGCCTCCTTCATGATGCTTCTTGTTCAGATGGTGCTACCCGAGTCTGGGATTTTGGTGGGCACGACAGGATTTGAACCTGTGACCTCCCGGTTATCAGCCGGGTGCTCCAGCCAAACTAAGCTACGCGCCCTGAGAATCATCGCCACATGGGATGGTGATTTGAAGGCTACTCAAGTAGGGCAATCACTCTTCTTCGTAGCCTTCACCATTCAACTTCAGGAAGCTGGGCAATGTGACTAGCCTGTTGAATGTGCACTTCAGAATGACTTCATCCAACCTTGAGGTAGTTCTGGCAAGCTGCCCACAAGGAACTGCAATAGTCTCGGGTAGCCCATGCCTTGCTCTTACCATGAAGTGAGGCTTTACCAGCAGACCCTTGTAAGTCCGCTTTATCTTGATTAGATCGATTACATTACCAATGTCCATACCATCGTTGTCAAGGACTGCCCTATCTAGCAATTCATCGGGTGCGTACAAATCTTCCTCGATTCTAACGGTGTTCCTCCACCTCCTCTGAAGCTCCCTCATCGACTTTGATAGCTTGATTCCACCATCAGGCCTAATGCTGTGAACAAGTTCCTTGGCTAGGGGGGCTAAATCAGCTGGCTTCCTCATGAATTCGCTTGCAACCTCGTCCTCGACCTTGATCCTCAATGACCTAACAAATTCGTCCCTGGGGTGAAATCTCTCGCCAACAATAACTCCAACATGCTTCTCTCCAACATATACGTCTCTGTGTATAATCTCCTGTATTTCGTAGTCCTCTACCATTTCTCTCCCTCAAGGGAGGAGTGCATCCCCCGTGCTTCTCCAAGGCGTGAGGGGTTGGAGTGGCACTTATAATATTCGGAAATTAAGTCTGATAATTCAATTGAAATTTTTATTATTAATTGAATTTTTCAATTGAAAAACTAAATTCAATTTAAATTATTATGTGATTATCAGAAATTGCTGTTCTGACCTTTCGGACCCAATCTTGCGACCCCTTCTTCCCTAATCCAGAGAACGTTGATGTGGGTGGTCTTACTCCATGGCCCGATGGCGGATGGATTGCAAGCACTATCGGAAATACGTTCCAGAACCGGGGATCCTTGGACTACTGGACTAAGAGATTCCCTAATCTCCGACTTCCTTCAATCAGACCCGTCCCTTATCCGAGCTATCGAGGAGGCATCCGCAAACTTCCAGAGTCTGGTTAACGATGTTAGTGCAAAAACCCTCTTGATGGATGAGAAGGAATTGGTCAAACACCTCCAATCAGATTACGTAAACTTCTACTCAGCACCAACAGTCAACCCGTATGTTGCTATTGCCGCCAGGGGTCCGTGGGTCGTAACCTCTCATGGTGCCGTTCTTCATGACAACGGGGGTTACGGAATGCTTGGGATGGGCCATGGTCCGGACGACGTAATCTACTCAATGCAACAGAATTGGGTTATGGCAAACGTAATGACTCCTTCATTTAGTCAGAAAAGGCTTGCTGACAGGCTGAAGAAGGAAGTAGGGCACACGAGGGGAAGCTGCCCGTTCCACAAGTTCGTATGCCTGAATAGCGGCTCTGAATCAGTAACCATCTCCATGAGAATAGCAGATGCGAATACGCTTCGCATGACTAGCAAGGGGGGCAAGCACGAGGGGAAGCCTACCAAGATGCTGGCCCTGATAGAGGCGTTCCATGGAAGGACTCAGAGGCCCGCGCAGATTTCAGACTCCTGTAGGGACAAGTACGAGGAGAATCTTGCATCATTCAGGGAGACTGACAACGTTTTGTTCGTTCCGTGCAATGACATTGATTCTCTATCTGGAGCTTTCGATCTCGCTGAGAAAGAGGGATTCTTCATCGAACTCATGGCTATGGAGCCTGTGATGGGCGAGGGAAACCCAGGTCTCTGTGTAACAAGAGAGTTCTATGACAAGGCACGTTCACTATGCTCAGAACACGGAAGCATGCTAATCGTTGACTCAATCCAAGCAGGTCTAAGGGGTCAGGGTTGCCTAAGCATAGTGGACTACGAAGGATTCGAAGACTCCGCCGCTCCTGATATGGAGACATGGTCCAAGGCGCTAAATGCAGGTCAATACCCGCTTTCCGTAGTAGGACTTTCCGAAAAGGCAGCCAATCTCTATGTCGTCGGGATTTACGGAAATACCATGACTACAAACCCTAGAGCATTGGAAACGGCTGTTTCTGTTCTTGATAGGGTCACTCCTGAGCTGAGGAAGAATATCAAAGAAAGAGGAGTAGAGTTTGTTTCTAAGTTACGGGACCTGGCCGAAGAGATTCCTGGCACGATAACCCAGGTTCAGGGAACAGGTTTGCTTCTGTGTGCCGAACTTGACCCTGCGAAGCTTCCAGTGGTGGGATTCGAATGTGTTGAAGAGTGGTGTAGAATAAACGGATTGGGCGTCATCCATGGTGGGCAGAACGCCCTAAGATTCACACCTCATTTCGCAATCACTTCCGCTGAAATAGATCTGATTATTGGGGTACTCAGGGATGCTCTTCATCACTTCACTTCCCCTGAGGTAATTGAGGCCAAGTAGTATCCAGTGGTACGATGCCACCAAGATCTGTTCACTTGTTCGGGCCGAAAGACGGTCTGAGAGATGCTCTCGAGGACAAACTAACCCGAGCAGGCGCATCCATTTCGGAGCAACCGTCTGGAGCAGACCTTTCCATAGGTCTGGGTAGTGACGAAGAGTGTAACTTAGCCATCCTTCCTACTGGTTCCACTTCCGATAGAGCCGACCTAGTGGTGACACTTGGCGATGTGATTATCCCCAACGGAAGCAGGGAGTGGGGAAATGGGGACCTGCTTGATTGGATAGAACAAATCAAGCTAGGGGAAACACCACAAACAGATTCAGAACCAAGGTATTGGGTTAACGTTCGGGACGTGGTCGATGCATTATCCACTCTCGCCTTGCGCCACGAAGGCTTGGCATGCAGGGGTCAGATCAGAATGTGCGGCAGGAGGGCCTGGAGAAACATAGACGTGGTAGACGAGATTCGAATCCTTTGGGAGAGGTACCACAACGCGATCAACCATTCCCATACTGTCCAATCTCTTTCAGGGGTACCTAGTCCAGTTAGGGGGATCCATTCGGAGCAAACCAGTCCCGAACTGGGGGGCCTTCACAAGGCCCTCATAGAATCGGGAGGGGAGGGGTGGCACCCACTGGTCCCGATGAGGACCTCTTTGATGGAACTAATCGCCAGCACGGTATAGATCAGCGAGAACCCTTGTCTCCTTGAATCCGAATACGCACATCTTGAGCCATTCCCTTGCAAGACTGCATTATCTTCCGAACACGCGTCCCGGCTGCATTGTTGCCAGAGTCGTGCTTCTCAGCATCAGTGAGAACTTCCGTTAGCTCGTTTATCATATCCTGAATCATGTCTCTTACCGACATGCTTCGTGGGACTTTAATGGAATTATTAGCCGTTCCTCCTGCGCAACCTCATTCCTAATCGAAAAGGTCCGATCCAAGCAGCGGGAGTATCAAGCTCGCTTCCCCCTCCAGAACCAATTGAGGTGCATCAGCCCTTATCTTTCCCCAGGAAACTGCTTCCCTAAGTCTAGCACCAGACAGGGAGCCATCGAACTCTGGCGCAGTAGTAATCGATACCGCTGAGTCCATCCCAGCCTCCTCCCGAAACTGGTTCCACCAGATTACGTGATGCTTCGAGATTCCCCCCCCAATCATCAGCCCATGACTCTCTTCTGCTGTCCAGATCAAATCAGAGAGAATCTGTTCGTCAGCTAAAATATCAATCATGAAATTTGGACTCTTTTGTCTGTGCATGAATAGCTGTGATCCAATAGATCCGTCAGTCAGGCCAGGGACTACCATCGGGATCCTATGCTTTGCAATCCAGTGCAATATCGATGTCTCGTCCTCGATTCTGTCACCTAGGGCCCAGCACAATTCCACCGATCCGAAGCCAATCCAAGGATTTTCTTCATTTTCTGAGGTTCTTTCCTCATCTACTTCCCCAAGCCACGGGAGTACTACTCGCTCGAGAATCTCCCCATAGCACTCATTCGGAACCACCACGTTGCCAAGGCGGTTCAATCCCTCTTCCCCCAATGCAACGTCGTCTAGACTGAAGTCGCCGTGGAAGTACTTTCTATACGATCTAGCAATGTCGTGATCAAGCGTCCCACAGGTGGTGATAACTACATTGTAGGCCCTTCTCTTCAATGCCTCAACGAAGAATCCACGAGTCCCAGTGGCACATAGGCATGCTGGAAAGGATAGCCAGTTGAGACAACCATCCTTGTGAGACTTGGAAATGGCCTTCTTCAGGATGTCCCTAGCCCTTGCAAGTTTTGTTGCTGTGAATCCTCCGGCTTTTCCCATCTGGTCAATGAGTGATCTAACATCGGATATTTGGGAAAAGTCGTAATCCTCGACAGGTACGTCGAAATCATCTCGCGAGTATCCGCTCACGGCATTCCCACCGGGCTCTCGGCTTCAATTGGTCGCATTCTGGAGTTTGAAAATCCTGTCCCTCAGGCTTGCCGCCCTTTCGAAGTCTAGTCTATCTGCAGCCTGGCGCATCTCCTGTTCAAGTCTAGAAACAAGCTCAGCGTCCTCACCTCCGTCTTCCTCTAGAGTTTCGAAGGCGTCCTCTACCCACTCTGGCTGACTAATGTTGTCAAGAACCGAATCAGAAGTATTCCAGACACCTGCTCCCAGTCTAAACCTCTGTGCCAGGCCTTCCAACCCCTTCTTGCCAGGGGGTTTTGCCACCATCCTCCGTCCACCTCCAATGGCGCTTCCAGCTACTCCTGACAGAAGGTCTTCGATCTCTGCACCCATCACTGGGAGAGCCTTTTGGATGGTCTTGGGTAATATTCCGTTCTGCTCATTATGATTGCTCTGCATCCTCCTCCTCCTCACAGTCTGGCTAATTGCAGCCTCCATTGCTGGTGACACCGAGTCTCCGTACAGGATTACAGAACCATTTGAGTTCCTAGAAGCCCTACCAATAGTCTGGAGCAATGACCGCTCATTCCTCAGGAAACCCTGCTTGTCAGCATCGAAAATGGCAACCAACGACACTTCGGGAATATCAAGTCCTTCTCTAAGCAGATTAATCCCAACGATTACATCAATCAGGCCTATCCTTAATGCTTTGATAATCTCAGTTCTCTCCAGAGTGTCAATCTCGCTGTGGAGATAATGCGCCTTTACTCCCATCCTCTCTAGGTATTCGGCAACTTCCTCAGCGAATTTTATTGTCATCACAGTCACAAGAACTCTCTCGCTTCTCTCTACCCTCTCATTTATCTCGCTAAGTAGGTCCTGAACCTGTCCGTCAGTCGGCCTGACCTCGATTTTCGGATCCAACAGTCCAGTGGGCCGAATTTCCATCCTCGAAATCCCTTCTATTCTTCCTAGCATTTCTTCCATGCTGTGACTTTCCTTAGGCTTGCTCAACTGGGACTTCCTGGAGCCACCTCCGCCGTCCACGTGCATCAGTCCAATCGGGACGTCTTGGCCAGTAACCTCCGCAAGATGCCTCAACTCCCTCTCTCCAGGCGTTGCACTGACGTAGATCATTTGAGGAACAAGATCCTGGAATTCATCCACTCGTAGTGGTCGGTTGTCGTATGCCGAGGGAAGCCGGAACCCGTGGTCAACCAGATTCTTCTTCCTGGAGAAGTCACCTCCATGCATTCCTCCGACCTGGGGGAGTGTCACATGTGACTCGTCCATTATCACTAGATATCGCTGGGAACCTCCATGGAACTGTTCGGCATTGCTAGCGAAGAAGTCGAGAAGGCAGTAGGCCCGCTCTCCACGGATTCGTCCGTCAAAGTGCATTGAATAGTTCTCAACTCCCTTGCAAGAACCGACCTCATTCAGCATCTCCAGGTCGAACCTAGTTCTCTGCTCTAGTCTGTGCGCCTCAATTCCCTTGCCCTTAGACTCAAGCCAATCAATTCGACTGTCCAACTCTCCCTCAATGTCTTCTAGGGCTTGGTTAAATCTCTCCTCGCTAGTCATGTAGAACTCTCTGGGGTGAATCCATGCCTCCTCGAACTCGTCCAGTTGCTCCCATGAAACTGCTTCGCAAACGTGGATTCCCTCTATTCCCTCCCATCCGAATCTGATTCTTATGGGATCGTCTCGGCTTGGCATCCAGACGTCCAAGACCTCCCCCCTCAGCCGAACGTCCCCTCTGACAATTTCTCCTGCCGTACGACGGTATTGCAGACCAACCAGCTCTCTCACGATTTCTTGGGGGTCAGCCTTCTGACCAACATGTAACCTTAGGTGGTTCTGCTGGAAAACCTCCGGAGGGTTTAGGCCGTAAATGGTAGAGACAGTACCTACGGTTATTACGTCGGGACGTGAAACTAGGGAAGCCACCGTGGAGAAGCGCTCCTGCTCAATCCTCTCATTTAGCTGGAGCTCCTTGTCGATATACAGGTCCCGACCTGGAATGTATGCCTCAGGCTGGTAATAATCGTAGTAGCTCA
>CAYFID010000057.1:0-7101 GCA_964343205.1 uncultured Candidatus Poseidoniales archaeon
CTACGCACTGGGACCTAAACCCAGCCCCTTTGACCACTCGGGTACCCCTGCTCTTAGCCGTCCGAATAATTACCCACCAAGAAGTCAACGCATCCCCTGTGAGACCCCCATAGTGTCATAACAGGGCCGTTGCGCCGCGAAGACGGCTATTATGGCGCGAATAGGGATTCTCGGTATGGGCAACTGGGGAACTGCACTAGCCTTGGTTTGGTGCAATGACGGTCACAACGTCATGGGGTGGACCATAGAGCAGGAAGTCTACGAGTCGATGATGGAGAGGGACGAGAACGAGAAGTACCTCCCGGGGTACAAGATTCCAAAACTCGACTGCACTATGGAGATAGCCGACGTTTTGGAATCCTGCGAGATACTGGTCCTAGCGCTTCCCAGCTCTGCGATTCTAGAGGTCGTTGACCAGATGGTCCCTTCGCTTAGGCCCTCCCATCTCATTTTAGACCTGGCCAAAGGACTGGCTCCCTCGGAGGAAGGGGGGTCCGGGATGATCTCTGATGCCATAGAAAGAAGGCTAACTGTGGCTGGCAAGTCTAACCCAGTGGTAGTCATGACGGGGCCCACAATTGCCCCCGAGGTAGCTCGCGGGGTAATCACAAACGCCCTAGTGGCATGCCACGACATGAGCGTAGCAGAGAGAGTCGCTGAACGCCTCTCGACGGGTTCCCTATTCCTTACCCCTGCCATGGACCCGGTGGGGGCAGAACTCTGGGGGGCTTACAAGAACTGCGTGGCTCTGGCCTGCGGACTAGTTGACGGACTGAAAGACAGCATAGGCGGGGACAACCTCAAGGCTGCTCTGGTTCTATCCGGATACAGCGAGGGGATCGGGCTACTGCAAAAGATGGGTGCCGATCCGAGTACCGCATTCGGACCTGCGGGCATAGGTGATCTCTACGTTACAGCAACCAGCCCCAGAAGCCGTAACAGGACATTGGGGGAGAAGCTCGGATCTGGAAAGAGTCTGGAGCAAGCACTTGAGGAAATGCACATGGTCGCTGAAGGAGTTTTGGCGACAAAGATGTTCCTAGACAGGGCAGAGGTGATGAGTCATGATACTCCTTTCTTGGAGTCTCTTGGTTCACTGCTAGACGACGAAATCGCTGTCGAAGAAGCAGTGAAGAGGATGGTTGAGGCCTACGAAACTGGGGAGCCTTGATTTCCCGGTGCTCACTCGGTGCACCATGGCAGTGGTAGATTTGACTGACTTCGAGTCTCGCCTCTTGAAATGGATCTCTGCTTCTGACTTCGTTGAGGTGGCTTGGTCGACCAAGAGGGCTGCGGAGGCGTTCAAGGTGGAGGAGAAGGTTGTCTATGAAGCTCTAGCAGCTCTTACCTTCAAGGCAAGGGACCATATTCAGATTTTCTACGATGGTGGGGCAATCAGGATTGTTGCCGATTACTAGAATTCCCAATTATCCAATATGGAAGGAATACCGAAAGCCAGTTAGGTCTGGAGACGTCTCCTTCCTCGTTAAAGTAAGACCTAGCATATATCGATAGGAAATCAATAACTATTACAACAATAAAAATCACAATAAGATATGCAATTACTTTGTCATACTGAAGAAACTTAAGATAGAGATTGATGTAGTATCCAATACCCCCTGCTCCGACGATTCCAATTACGGTTCCGTGTCTAACATTGTATTCGAACATGAAGATGGCTTGTGAGATCAGGTTGTTGGCTTCCTCGGGAATTACTACTCCTAATGCTTTCTCGATTTTCGAGAGGCCCATTGAATCTGCTGCTTCCAAGGGTACGTTTGACATGCCCTCAATTGATTCGTACTGAAGCTTACCCAGATACCCCACCGTGTATATTGTCATCGCCAAAATCCCTGCTAGTGGCCCTAGTCCCACTAATATCACAAAGAAGATTGCCCAAATGATGCTGGGGAGGCTTCTAGAAGCTGCAAGGACAAATCTAGCCGTGTATGTTACTACCGAGGAATTTAGGTTCCTGGAAGCCAGAATAGAAATCGGGAGGGAGATTAAAACCCCCAATACAGTTGAGACAAATGCTATCTTGATTGTCTCGACCATCCCAATCCATGCTGTTGAGCAGGTGAAATCGACCAAGGGGTAAGCTGTGCAGACAGGATAAGCCTGAGGCTCGAGAACCGTCCAATCCGGAGGCCATAGTGATTCATTGAAGAATGTCACAAGATTACCTCGGCCCCCAGAAAGTCTTCCCCAGTCATCCACCATTCCGTCCATCAGCCAAAAACAGAAGAGCAGGATAAGCAGAGGGGCAATAGTCCACCTCCCCCTCATTTACCCACCTCCAATGCAGTGGGATGGGATAGGAATGGGTTAACTCTACCATCATCAATGACTAGCATCCTGTCAGCGATTGAATTGGCCCTAGAAACATCATGCTCTACAATTATCAGAGTCGCCATCTTTTTTCTGACGTAGTCGATGACCTCGGTCTGGACTTTTTCGAGAGTCTTCTCGTCTAGTTCGCTTAGGAACTCATCTGCGAGAATAATCGAAGGAGATTGGGCTATTGTCCGAGCAGTAGCTACTCTTCTCTGCTGACCTCCTGAGAGCCTTCTAACTGGCTCGTGTATCTTTTCCGAAAGTCCCATGCTATCTATTGCATCGAGAGCTGATCTTCTCGATTGTTTAGAAGGTAAAATACTGAAGGGGCTAGAGTGTCCCGCTCTGGCACCTAGCATCACATTGTGAAGTACGCTGGCGTGGCGAACCAAACCAAGCCTCTGAGGGATGTATCCAACAAATCCTCTAGATGGCCTAGAGGGCAAAGTAGAGTCAAAGACCCTGACAGTTCCAGACAGGGGGGTTATTAGACCTGCAATGGTCCTAACCAGAGTAGTCTTTCCTACTCCTGAGGGCCCAGTAATAGCAACAATCTCCCCGGGAAATATTTCCAAGCTCGGAATCTCTACTAGAGGATTTTTCCTTGAGTACCCAATTCTTACCCCATCAAGACTGATGTTCGAATCCTCTTTGAGATTGGTATGCTTCAAAAGTTGGCCTCCCGATTCGGGATTTAGGGGGCCCTAATCTTCTATTTGGTGTTGATGGGACCCGATTTCGCACGGGATAGTGGTGATGCTGATTAATTGCGAAAGCGGATCCCACCAACTAATAATCAAAAATTAAGAAGAGATTCCGAATTTTTGATCGTAATAAGCAGAAATCCCGGGCACATTTACAATTAGACTGGAATAGCTCCCCAGATGTTGCTGGGTATTCACTCTCGTCAATCCCGGTGTGTTCAAAACATTGGACAAAATCTGATCTCCACAGGTGTTCTGGTCTGAATCTGAGTCAATCTGGTGGGTTGTAATATCATAGCATCCAGTGTATGAATTTCCACCCATTTGGTAGTCAACCACATACATCTCGCTGTTCAGCGTCATCAGAGCATTGAGTATTGCAGTCCTAGTCTGCATGTCCAGAAGTTCGGGATTGTACATCACTGGGTGACTCGGAGCCTGTCCGAAAGCAGGGAGTGGGACATATTGGCTCATGTCCAGGCACCACTCCTCGTTTTCGGTAGAGTCTTCGTTGTCGCAATATGAAGCTATGGTGCTATCCTTTGCGAATGCGACATGGCCTACTCCTTCCGAGAGGCACTTTACCGCACCACCGTACCCATAGTACGGAGTTCCTGAATCGGGAATCGAGGCGTCATCGCTGAAGAATCCGAATATTGTGTCCCTAAGTGAGGCTACGTCATCTGGGTCACCAACTACATCCGCATATCCGTTTCCAATTAGGTAGCCCATTGGAAGGAGCATCCCAGCTGACTTTAGCCACCCTGTGTGGCACGAGGTCTTGCCCTGAAGAAGGGCGAAAGGATCGGTGCTTGAATCATCGTCAAGATGGGCAGCTGCTATGTCACTATCCGCAAGAACCCAAGCATGAGCGTTGTAATGAGTTCTTCCGTCGCTCTTCAGGTCAGCAGCCATTGCTGCTAGGCCGTATTCCTTCCATCCGACCCAGGCAGCACCTCCGTCCATGAATCCTATATCCGCGTTCCCAAATCTTAGAGCCTCAATTATCGCACCCTCCGAATCTACATTGTACAGTTCGACAACAACTCCCAAGACATCCTCCAAGTAGTCTGCTAGGAGCTGAGGATTTTCGTCAATGTTATCATAGTCTGACTTTACCTCGTAAGCAATCCTAATCTTATCAAGAGTTACGGTGGCAGAAGCGTTGATGCTGTATTTGCCATTGTAATATGCGGAAATCCCAGGAATGTTCCTTATAGAATCCGAATACGAACCTAGATGGTCTTCTGTGGTAGTCGATACGATCCCCGGGGTATTCAATACACTCTCGAGGATTGTAGTCGCATCGGAGTCTGAAGACATCCCAACAAGTACGTCCCTAACAGCATCGGCCTTGGTTGAGTTCATGTATGTTGGATTGTACATAACTGGATGGCTCGGTGCCTGTCCGAAAGCTGGTAATGGAACATATTGACTCATATCGAGGCACCAGTCTTCGTTTTCAGCCGCATCTGTATTATCGCAGTATGAAGCCACGGTACTATCCTTGGCGAAGGCCACGTCACCAACACCCTCTGAGAGGCACTTTACTGCACCAGAGTAGCCGTAGTAGGTAGTTCCAGAATCAGGTATGGAAGCGTTATCATTGAAGAATCCGTGGACTGTGTTTCTCAATGTTTCAACATCGTTAGGATCACCAATTACATTGGCGTATCCATGACCTATCAGATAACCCATTGGTAGTAGCATTCCTGCTGACTTCAGCCATCCAGTATGGCACGAAGTCTTACCCTGCAGAAGAGCGAATGGATCCGTGAATGGGTCGTTATCGAGATGGGCTAAGGCCATCTCACTGTCTTCCAATACCCAAGCATGGGCATCGTAGTAGGTCCTTCCATCAGACTTCTGGTCTGCGGCTAATACTTGCAGGTCGTACTGCTGCCAACCAACCCATGCCGCGCCCCCGTCCATCAGCGCGATATCAGCGTTTCCAAATCTCAGAGCCTCAATCATTGCACCCTCTGAGTCAACACTGTACAGAGAAACGTCGTAATTTAGCTCGGCTGCTAGATAATCCGCAAATGACTGCGGATTCTCATCTGTGTTCTCATAGTCGTCTTTCACCTCATATGCAATAATCAACGAATCCAATGTCTCCTCATCATCTCCAGCACATCCAGCAATAGTTGAGCATAACATTAGTAGCATCATTAGGCCTGCAGTTGTCTTTTTGTTGTTCATTTTTAGGTCTCCCTAAACCCTCGAAAAAAATAATTAATATAAACTTTAGGATAGCCTAAACTCTGAAAATTTTCCGATATAATCATCTTCCTGAATGCCCTCACAGAGATAGTGGAGAGGGCAGTCGGGTTTTCTGCAATCGTAATGACGGTTGTATTGTTTTCTTCAATTGTGCATTTGCCAAGTGAACCATCCAATATGGAAAACGGTGCAGAAAGGATGGAGCAATTCGGTGGAGGTTCTTTTGAAGAACAGTGCGGTTCCATAACCTTCGAGGACATGTTCATCTACGACCAGGCAATTTTCGAAGTTAGGATTGACGATGACTGGCAGTCGGCACAAGTGGATGCTAGGGCATGGATCAACTGGACACTAGCAGATGACATTAGGAGAGATCTGGATTCATACTTAGAAGGAATCGTGCCATCCGGTGGTGACGGTTGGCTCTCAACAGACGAGATTGATGCAGTTATTCTAATCGCGGCAGATTGCTTGGAATACAGCATTACCAGGATTGGGATAAGGGACGGACTGCCTCATAGAGGTGGTGTGGGGGTTGACTGGATGAACACCACGTGGGAGAGTGACGGAATGGTGATCGGCCATTACAATGGAATCCCACCGTTGCACTCACAGGGCAGGGATTGCCAGGAGTCGTTCCAGGAAGAGTGTTTCGAGATTCCTGTAGAGCCTGCAATAGAGAGGGATTGCGACACGGGAGTCAACGAATCCGCAGGTGAGGACGAATGCAGGATCGAGCTGTGGCTGAATGCGACAATGACAATACAAGGCATCTCCGATCCCAACGACTTCACTATTTCATTCAACTCCTCAAACATGAGCAATGCAAGGCTTGAGTTTACCTTTCCAACCTTACCTAGCCTTAGAATGGACATGTGGGAGGAATGCGAAGGAAGATTTGTTGGGCCCGACGAGGACAATCCTGGAACTGACTCTACCCCCATAAGAGGAAGTTGCATTGGGGACGGGACTGCTAGTCATGAGTTGAAATCAAACGATGACGGAAGTCTGACTTACACTCTAGACTCAAATTTCCCTAGAGGAATTTGGCCGTTGGGAGAGGATATTTTTGCTGACTTCACTACCTCACCTATTCCAGTAGACAATCCCCCAGTTTGGACGGAATCTGCACCATCAAATGGTACTTGGATCCCCGTACCTCAGGAAGGGCAAACTAGGCTGGCAACATGGCAAGACGTTTCATCGTGGTTCGAAGATGAGTCTGGGGTTTCTAGCTTAGAAATCCAGTGCCATGCTGACTCTGGAGAGGAGGTTTCGGAGGGCATAGATAGATCACTATGGCTTAATGTAGAAGGAGTGGTCCAGATTTATTGCGAATCTACCGACTCATCGGGCTATTCGTCGGGAGTCAGGACTTGGAACATAGGAGTTCCATTGTCTGTTTCATCTCCAACGAAAGAGCTAGAGGATCCACATCCAATTTCAATTGCGTTATCTCCTGGATGGCCTGAGATATCTGTAGAGATTGGCTTTGTTCAAGGGGGAGATCCCCAGAACATAATCACGGCAATTATCGAAGAAGATATCTCACTGAATGTTCCTTCAACAGGAATGGTGCCAGGTCCAGTAATTGTTTGGGTCAAAGCTCATTATGGCACAAATTTGTCCATGGAGAATTTGTATGATTTGGGGATTTCAAAGGAGAGTGAGGCCCCGCAGATTTTCTTCTCCGCCTACTACTGGGAGGATGGACCAAACTTGAAGATCTTTGGGCAATATAGTGATCCGGATGGGGAAGAAGTTGTATTTAGTGCAGAAATTTTAGGTGTTTCTTCGGATCATCTTGGAGAGGTCGAAGTTAGCAGAAACACATGGG
>CAYFID010000058.1:0-6927 GCA_964343205.1 uncultured Candidatus Poseidoniales archaeon
CTCTGATCTATCATGGATTGACGGGCTCACTAACTGCTTCCTAATCCGTGATCCCCGAGAGGTTCTTCTCTCCCTTTCCAAGATTACCGATGCCCTTGATCTTCGCGTCATAGGGCTAATCCAGCAGATCCGGATTCTTGATCACGTATGCAGCAAATCTGGAGAAAATCCACCCATCATAGATTCCAGAGATGTTCTAGAGAACCCACGCTCTGTTCTTTCATCCCTCTGTGACCGTATAGGGATCCCGTTCTCTGAAGATATGCTATCTTGGGAGCCTGGACCTAGGGATTGTGATGGAATATGGGCAAAGAACTGGTATAGTTCTGTATGGGAAAGCTCCGGATTCCTGCCCTATCGCCGAAGGGAAGGGGAATTGCCCCCTTCCCTATCACGTGTATTGGAAAAAGCCACCCCGATATACGAAGAGCTTCGAAGTAGAAGGATACTTCCTTAGGAATGCCTTCTCATCAGCAGGCCACATTTGCCTCTGCATGCAGCCCTTAGGATAACTAGCAGGTGCCTGAATGCGTCTTGAACTCCCCCGTCTAGAGGCTCGTTGGACAATACCGACCATCCTCCCTTCTCAATCTCGTCTCTCAGATCGTTAACCTCGGAATCATCAAGCCATCCTAGAAGCTCCACCCCACCTGAACCCCTACTAAAACCAGACACCCCCAATGACTCCTCTGATAGTCCTCTGCCAAGTTTGGATAGAAGGTCATGAATGATATCGCCCCCTTCCCCTCCTGTGTACTCTAGTAGGTACTCTATTGCATTCCCGTCATTGGAGGGGAATCTGCCCAGTCTCTCCCTAGAATGCCCGCTGTCCAGTGGTCTTGGTGAACTTCCATCCTTCTCCCAATCCAAGACCGAGATGAATAACAGAGTTGCTTGATCTACGGGGGGTTCTATGCCTTCCTCCAGACTCAGCCCCCCAAGTCCTGAAACAGATTCCATGAGCTCCTCATGATTACCCAAAATCGAAGACGAAATCGCACCGAAAATCTTCTCAGGGCTCAGCCTGATTGGATCGAATGTGTGGAATGCTGGTGGCGGAACATAGTTTCCCATGGGTCATTCTATGGACTATCTGTCAAGAAGCCTTCTGAGCCTCTTCTCGAATTCGTCTTCATCGTCCTCTCTTTCCTCCGAAATCTCTTCCATCAGTCCTACCTCCTCCTTCACATCTTCTTCTGAGGTCATGGGACCTTGACTCTCCTCCTCTTCTGGTACATCATTCTCTTGCTTCTCGGCAATCTTCTGATCTATGGCTGCTTGGGTGATAGCCGCCATCCTCCCCCTCTCTCTGTTATTGCTGACAACCCAGGAAAGACCTACGTACATCCCGACCACTAGTATCGCAGCCAAGATTCCTGTCCCAAACTCGTCTATGCTGTCTTCAATGGTTGTCCCGTCGCTCAATACCAATCTGGCTTCGTTATCACTGGGGTCAGAGTCTATGTCCCATGGGAAGGAGCACCCTATAGTGACCACTAGTTCTGTACCGTCATCTACATCGGGCCTGTCAAATTTGGGGGCTGGAACGAAGGCCTGTGTCATATCAACCATATGCTCAGAATAGTAGTTACCCGCACTCAAGGTGATGATACAATCTGCTTCCCCAAGGAGATTCTCGTTCAGTCTCTTCGTTGGGACGTTTATTTGTTGCCCCTCCCCCATTCCGACTAGCTCAACTCCCCCAATCCCAACATTCCAATCGCTCCTCCGAATATCGAAGGTTCTCTCAGAGGACCCTATGAGTCTGCCCTTATCGTCCAGAGCCCTGATGCTGATACTCCGAACTCCTGGCTCTGGGCTCCATCCAGAAGCACTCAGATTAACGAATGTAACCGATGAGTTCTCCTGCACGAATCCGAATTCATAGTCCAGAACATTCCCTTGGTCGCCGATAAGCATTATCTGGAATGTGAAATCTGAGCTACCATTTCCTATCGAGCACGTAGGGCTCATTTCTTCCAGGTCCCCTCCAATGGAACAAATCACGGACCTAGTGGGCGATTCTGACGCCGACAAGTTGTATGTCAGAGTGGTTATACCGTCCACTGAGATCTCCCCTCCAGTACTCGTGGAGGAAGGTAGTAGCCACCCCATCCTACTCCACTCAAGCTGCTTACTCGATACAGAATCGACAACCATGGATCCGGAGTCAGCCCCATGGATCCTGATAATCGCATCATCCCCAATTTGGGAGAAGATATAGGGCGAGTTTCCCCATGAGTGTTCGGACTTGAGCGTGTTTAGGATAATCTCTTGCTGATTTCCTGCGGAGTCCTGTGCCTGGATTCTAATCGTCTTCTCATCGCCGGTCCAGTCACTGCTCGGTACCAACTCCATAGGGACTCCCTGTTGTTCCCCTACTCCCAGAACTATTTGCGAGTCTCCCTTAACCTCCCACCCCGTAGGAAGGCTGAGAACATCTAGGGTGACTGTCGTTGGTGCGTTTCCTGTGTTGACGACCTTAACTCGTGGGTGCCCGCCATCCATGGAAACGATCCATGGTCCAACCCCTTCCATCCTGAAGTCTTGAACTATTGAAACTCTGAGTGGCAGGGTAATCTCAACCAGGCCCGAAGAGTCACCCTCCCTTACCCTGACATGAAGCTCCACGCTCCTACCATGGATCGCGGAGTCAGATGGCGTGACGTTCAGAGACAGAGGTGCTGAATGGCCGGGCTGAACCACTCCCAGCCCAGGTAACTCCCCTATCGTCCACCCTGACTGGCCTGTCACATATACTGAAACGAAGGGGGTGGTCGGTGAGTTTCCTCTTTGGAAAATCTCGAGTTGTACTTCGGATCCTCCCGGGTCTATCTCCAAGTCGGCCATCGAGGACGAGACCTCCCAACCCGGGACATGGGTTACCTCGACATGGAATGCGAACGTCAAGACTGGAGTCCCTCTTGCTAGGGCTGTGACATAGACATCCATTTCGGACCCGTTCCAGGAATCATTCGGCGTGGAGGCTGAGATGGTGAGAGGCACAGTGCCATTGACGCTAACATTCTCCACGGAGCTACCTTTGGCCTGCCATTCCAGAGAGTTGTCCGAGTCCTCCAGCATCGTTTGGGTATTAACTTCCAAGACAATGTCATCCACCAGGTTCCCAGTGTTCGTCGCGTTAATTTCAAGCTCAATCGATCCACCCGGTGGTAGCAAAAATGTGGAGCCGTTAATAGCTGCTCCCCCGATCGATGCGTCTATTTCCCACCTGTGATCTTGCCTGACTTCGAAAACAACTTCTTCGAAGTCCGAAACGCTTCCGTTTCCATTAGATGTCATCGTGAATCTTACAGTCACAGGAACCCTTGCAGGGGTGTTTTCCGGCAGAGTAACGCTGAGTGGGATTGTACGAAGACTACCGGCTCCTAGTTCTACGGGATTCATTGAGAAAAATACATCCATGCCGGGATCCGATGAAAGATTCCCGTCGAGGATCAATTCGTAAGATAGGGAATATGAATCATCCCCATTCCCGGGGTTTTCTAGTCTCAAAACCACAAGGCTCTCCTCTTCAACGTCAACGACATATGGGGTGGTTGTCGGCGAGTTAACTTCCAAAGCAGCTCTATGAATTTGCATCACTTCTATGGAAAGTGTTAGTGGAGAAAAGGCCCCAATTTCTCCTTGATCTTCGAATAGATGGAAGGACGGACGGGCATCCATGGGCAGATCAAGAGTAAGGAAACCACTCACTCTTGATCCCTGAGAACCCGAAATAGATACTATTTCCCCGGATACGGATACTTGGCCGCTTCCTTCCCATGTCCAACCTTGCTTCAGCATTCCCGCATCAGTAAGAGACCAATTTAGACTGGTCGAACCCTCGGGAAGGTCTGCTAGAACTTCCCATGTGAGGCCTAGCGCGGGAACGGATCTTTGGTGACTTGGCTGAACTACTGCTCCCGATGCTATGAAGTAGAGAATCACCTCACTGCACTCTTGATCATCGCCAACTCCAACACACATGCTCATGGGAGTGGTGACGGTTTCCCCCAGATTCGTCCCAGTAGGGACAGCTAATCTAGCCGTGATTTCCTTCTCCTCCCCCGGGCCTAACGACAGTGCGCTTATCTCATTCCCATCTGAGTCGAAAATCCTTAGGTCCGACCCCCATTCTGTGCTATCCCACGAAATGGCAATCTGCTCCTCTGCCGCATTCCCAATATTCTCGATAAGTAGCCACGCCATGGCTTCTTCTGAAATAAGTCCGTAACCTGTACTGTGCGAGGTCCCATCAGGCCCTCTAACTGAAAGACCTCTGGTTCTGTTAGCCTCTATGGGGAGGTTTGCAGAAACCTCTGCGTCCCCTTCGTCATGAGATATGGTCAGACCTAGGTAACCAGAATCAGAACCCAATGCTCCTGGTGGTGCTATAATTCTAATCACGGGAGACCACAATCCACCAACAGCTATCTCCACTCCACTGATACCTCCTGGAGTTTCATCCTCCCAGGACCAACCATCGGGCAGGGCGGAACCATCTATGCCCAATGTCCAAGCTCCAGCTAGCCTTCCCGTGGACCTGATACCGAAGGAAGACAGTTCGCTATTGCCCGGATCGACCCTGACTGGATCTGTCGGAATTTCGAATGAGGCGTTGTAGGGCGGGACGATTGATAGCGTTCTAGTCTGATTGTCATTGTCATACCTAGTTTGGCTAAGATTTTGGTTAGGATCCAGAATCAGCTCAAAAACATGTTCGCCAAGCCCGCCGCTCCATTCTACGCTGAAAGAAGCGAATGATCCCGATCCACTGGGTTCCACTGGGTCCAGTGAAGAAATCCCGGTCCCCCCTATCTTGTCACCGTTCGCATAGAGGGCTATGTCCAATACATCATTTATTGGAGATGTACCTGAGTTCTCCACGTAAGCCGTAATCGTCACTTCCTCGCCAGGGTCGGGAGCGCTTGGGTTGAACTCTATTCCTCGACCATCTGTCAGGGGCCTAACATCAGACATAGCCATTGACACAACCATGCTGCCAAGTACCAGATCCAAGGTTGCATCACCATCTACGTCAGCTAATGAGGGTGAAGACCACGTTCTGTGATCCAACTCGAAATCGTTAGACCACTCAGAGTTTATTCCTGCTGGAGAGCCCGAGGACCCCTCGAAGGCCCACAAAGATCTCCCATAGGCTACCAGAAGCTCAGGTTCGTCCATTGAGTCAATGTCCATCCAAGTCGGCGAAGAGACTGCGATTTCGTCATTGGGATTTCCACTACTCTGTTCCAAATCTTGGGTCCATTCCTCATTGGGAACTGAGGACTCCACATCATGGCATCCTGCGGCTCCATGCCTGTCAGTGGTTGTCTGCCACCAAGTTACCCAGCATACCCTATCGTGATCCCCGTCACCGTCTGTGTCTATTGCGGTCGGAGGGGCATCGGCAAAACCATTCGTTGCCTCGAAATTCCATATTTCAGCCCCATCAGAGATCTCCAGACCCCTGAACTCAGCACCATCGACAGAACTTGATCCATCCGCATCGCTGGGGATTGTAACAATTATCTCTGGATCCTCGTCAGAATCCAGATTAGCGATTACTGGACCCGGGAGCCTGATATGCGGGACATTCGTATCACCGTCTAGATTGTTGAGAGATAGCCCTCCTTGCCACATCGAGCTTCCTGTCGAGGAATCGATCTTCCATATCCACATTGCACCATTGTTTGCTTCTATAGTGGTGAGAATGATGTAACCAGTATCCTCGTCAATCTGGGCAAATGCGGGGTCTGAAGGATGGCTTCCCTTATTCAGAGAAACCTTCCAGATCTCATTAGGTGTGCCGTTTGTCTGAAGGGGCAATGCAAGGACAACTGGATCCTCGGAGACTTCGTCCAGTGCTGCAATTACCAGCTCTGCATCTCCGTCCAAGTCCAGATCCGCCAGAAGCGGTTGCGTGGTCGGCTTGTGCCCCCCGAAAATCCCACTAGTGTAAGGCCCCTCATCGCTGCTAATCTTCAAGCCCTCGTCATTCCACGACCATAGCATCTCGTCAGAGTGTCCAGAGTAAGACCATCCCGTGACCGAGCATGAGAGCCTAGGGGACCAGACTTCTACGTTCAGCGAGCCTCCTGCATCGTAAGCCACCACAACTTCTGGCTTCCCGTCTTCGTCAATGTCGACAATCACGGGTGCCGCCTTAACTACCTCAGTCGCGCCTAGGTCGACTTGCCAGGCGAGCTCCGAGTCTTCTCCCTCGATTAGCCTTAACATGCTATGGGGGGATCCAGACACATCCTGTCTTTGGACAAGAACTGAGAATAAGGAGCTGCTTCCGCACCTCTCTTCGGCTCCCAGGCCCACATCAACCGACCCGCTCAAGTCAGCTACTGGTGTAGCCAACGAGTCTGTTCCAATTGAGTAAGAGCCGTAGACCCAGTTAAGCGAAGGCTCGACAATCGACATAAACGAACTTGCGTTTACTGGATCCCCGAAACCAGCACCGCCCTCCGGTCCGTTTGGGGGGACATCGGCAATCCTCGATGCTGTCCTGCCAAACTGTGGCCATGGCTGACCACCATCGCTCCAGACCTCTACAGAATCCCCTTGGGTGTCCATCTGGGGGCCCCCTAATCCCCCTAGTTCGTCCACTCCCTCGAAAGTTGTGACCAATCCTGCTAGTGGCATGGAAATAAACATTGCAATTGATAATACACAAATCGTCCTCCGGCGGAAGCCATTCATCAAAGCAGCCGCTACCATCAGAATCAGAGATGCGCTCCCGAGTCCACTTGAACATTCGCACCAAACTCTCATTCAGACCTTCGGTCTGACCTACAATCCAAATCGCCGGGAGCCAATCTTATTCCGTTGCGCTTATACCGGAGCGGTCGGTCGCCGGGTCGAACGGACCTCTCCTCCAGAGGCATGGCCGATGAGGGACGGGAGGCGACTCCC
>CAYFID010000059.1:0-6825 GCA_964343205.1 uncultured Candidatus Poseidoniales archaeon
CTGAGTGGAAGACTCCGTGCTCGTACTCTAGGTATGCTAGGATTGTGAAGAGGCTTGGCGCGTGGAATGGACTCATTCCTAGGTACTTGGTCTGGAAGGACATAGCAAGCTGCATCCTCTCGTCAGGGAACATCCTAGCCAAGTCAGAAGCCACGCTCCTCCAGGGCCTAAGTACCCTGGAGACCCTCAAAGCCCTTCGATTCAGTAGATCGCTGGGGCCTCTCCATGGGGCGTTAAGGCAATTCTTGGATAACCTCATCTTGGTCCTGTTGTCATCGATGTACCTCCTGAAGCCCAGCGCGTCCCTTTCTCCGCAGAGATCGGTTATCTGGGCGACCATGTCATCCAAGTCTGTGGTAGCATTCAGGCTCCCCCCTGCTCCGAAAACCAGTCTATAGTTAGGCTCGAGTCGAATCAGCCCGAGCTCCTCGTGTGCGTCAAGGCCAAGCGCATCGAATATCTCCTCTGCTATCTCGGGGTAGTGGAAGAAAGTTGGCCCATTGTCGAATTTATAGCCATCCTTCTCGAAGACCCTGGTCCTGCCCCCGACGTCATCGGCCTTCTCCAAAATGGTGACCTTGACACCTGCCTTGGCCAGTAGCAGCGAACAAGCTAGACCGCCCGGACCTGCGCCGACGATTAGGACATCACTGTGACTCCCCATGTTATCATTCCAGCCCCAAGCCTTCCCTGAACTCGTTCAGCGACGGGCCCATCTCAGCAATCAACTTGACCTCTGGGTGGGTTCTGATTACCAGACCGTCCAAGTACATCAGAGATCTGATTATTGGAAAACCCTCCTCCCCGAAGTCCGCTCCAGCAAGCTCTACTGCTGCCTTCACGGTTTTCATCATCAGTTCTGTCAGACTTTGCTCCCCCACGCTCTTATCTCCGAATTCGCTGTATATTTCTGACATCTGATCCTTGTAGCGGTCGACCCTATCTTCCGTAGGCCGCTCCCCTGCAAGTGCAAGGAGTGCCTCGAAAGCCCCCTTCTTGTCACCTCCCGACAAACGGTCGAAGAATCGAAAGAGGGGTATGCTAACACTGCTAGGCGACTCGCAGATAGCCCCGTTGTCGATGAAGACGAAGTTCTGACTCTTATCCACTATGCAGTTGCCAGGATGCAGGTCACCATGGAACGTTCCAACACCGAACATGTACGCCCCTTGGATACGGAACAGCTGAACTAAGTAGTCCCAGTGAAGGCTCCCATCGTCTATGCATTCCTCCAGGGTCTTACCCTCCACATACTCAGAGACCAGCACATACTCGTTAGACAGTTCGGGATAGTACTTCGGGAATCTCAATAGCCCCATAGGGAAGCTGCTCTCGAGACTGTCCTGTATCGCCTTTAGGTCAGCGCCACCCTTGATTTCGTTCCTGAGGTCAAGCTCTCTGGTGGTGTAGTCCTCTACGTGCCTGAGAAGGGCTAGAGGGTTTCCTACCCTTCTCAGCTTTGGAGAGAATGTAATTGCAACCCTCATCAGCCTCATCAACCTCCTCACATCCTTTTGGAAAGCCCTCTTGTGGTCCGCTTTCACGACCTTCACCACCACCTCCTCTCCACTAGTCAGAGTCGCCCTGTGCACCTGCCCAACAGATGCAGCTGCTAGGGGCACCTCATCGAAAGAGGATATCGAATCGTGGAATCCTACTGGTGCCTTGGATTCGAGGATTGAAGAAACATCCTCAGACGAAATCGTCGACGCGTTCCTGTACATCTCCTGCAACTGCCTGCACTTCTCAATACTCAGCATGTCGGGCCTGAGTGCGAAAATCTGAGCCAGCTTCACAGCAAGTAGGCCCTGACTTTGAATCCACTCCAGATCAGCAGGCTCGTCTTTGGTGATTTCCCGCATTAAACGCATGAACGACAGTAGGCGCACAGAATTCCCAAGACATCCCCCGTTTCAAGGTCTGTTTTTGGACTCACTCAGAATTTCTACCGCCTTCGCAACTCCTTCCGCTATGCTGCACTCCCATATTGTCAGGACACACCAGCCCATTGCGACCAAAGACTCCTCTTTCCGCGAGTCCCGCTCTACGTTCCTCTCGAACTTCTCATTCCAATACTCAATGTTCGACTTGGGTAGTCCCAGATCGCAGATTGGACATCGATGCCAGAAGCACCCATGCACGAACACGGCCAACATCCTCCCTGGGAAGGTGATGTCCGGCCTGCAGAGGTATCTACCCCCTCTATCGTCGACTCGCCAGTGCAGTCGGTAACCGGGGAAGCCCGATTGCCTGAGCATTCTCCTTGCCAGCAGCTCTGGTTTCGTGTTGGTTGACTTGTTGGCAACCATCACGTTATGTACTGCAGTTGAGGACGCGCTGGGCACCTTCGTTGTCATTCCTAAACAACTCACTTCTTTCTACTAAGGCAATGGGCCGGAACCGCTGATTTCGCCTAGCCACTCCATAGCGGATCTATAGTCTCCCTCCGACGCAAGGTCGTCTTGCAGAAGCAGACACTCTGCGGCATCCCAAAGGGCACGAAGGGCTGGTACCCAGTCCCCGCCCTTGTCACGACTGTCTTCGTCGAACCTCCAGGAGTCGGATTCAGTCCTGTCGTGGACCACAAGCCACGCCCAGCCCATTGCGGACTCGAGACCCTTGCCCTTCCTAGCCATCGACACTGTTGATGCGACACCATCGTCCGCGGCCTTCCTGACTAGCATGTCTGCGAACGAAAGGGGGGATGGTAGGACCGAGCTCTCCCAAGGGAGCCTATCCAGCCGCTGAGCGGTGCTAAGGGACTCGTTCAACTCCCTGAGGAAGGCACCGAAACCCTGCTTCCTCTTGGCCTGCCGGGTGTGTACGGAACCCGCCTCATCTCCTTTTAGACCGAACAGCTCCTCCAAGATAGACATCCCGTGCTCAGGCCACAGGGACACCAGAACGGGATGACACGACGACTCTTCGAGCCTCACAACCTTGTCCTCCACGTTCAGTACCACCCCATCTGATCTCACGTGCACGCCCCCCTCCAAGGCGTCGAGAACGCAGGCAAGCGCGCTCCTCTCGTCTTCGGTTCCACTCATGTGTTTCAGGAACCCACCCCTGTCTTCCTCAGCGAACCAGCTGTTTCCGACTACGTAACCGTCGGAGATTGAGTTGAGGATGCTGGCCCTGCATGTCCGGGTCAACGCGCCGTCCTCCAATGACATCTTTAGCCAAGTCTGTAGGACTTCTTCTAACCTCTCCCGACCCTCTTCTGGAAGTGGCCTGTCTTCTGGCCATCCATCAGGTCTCCACATCCAAGTCGCCTCGCAGACCTCCCCCAGTTTGTTTGGGGGCATCATCGAAACAGCGATGCTTCTCGCCATCGGCTCGTCAGTCTTGGCCAGTGCTCCTTGGGAAAGCCCCACCGTGGTTCCGTCCGAGAAGACTAGCCTCAGCCATCCCTCTCCTGTCAGAGAACCCGATCTCACAGTCTCCTCGTCCAGTCCCAATGACCACTTGCAGTCGTCCCCTTCGAGATCCACAGATGTGTTCCTGAGGGTCCAACTCACCCATTCGGGAGGTGGATTGCATTCGAATCCGGTGAATACGAATCCGCCATCCCAAGAGAAGAAGAACTGTCCGGCCTTAGCGTGGTCGTCCCACACAAGGAGCCTAAGCCTAGGGTGGTTGAAGTTTTGGATTCCCACTAGATGACCTGGCCTGCCACCCCCCCTCTTCAGGTAGCTGGCGTTTCCGTAGACGTCACTCTTGAACACGGAGACCGTACTCAGAACCTCCTCTGATGCAGCTGCCAAACTCCCCGCCAACGATCGAGAGACATCGCCTCCGCTCCTCTTGGTCATCCTCTTCTTTAGCCATCTCACGTCGTTTCTCTTGGAGGAGACGACTCCGATTTCCTTTAGCGTTAGTGCCATGGGGTCCGTTGATCCGAACAGAGATACCTTGCCCAGATCACCCACAATATCTGGCATGAAAGACTCAGGGTCGTCTAGGAGGGCCTCTAGGTTACTCTCCAACCGCTTCTGTATCTCCTTTGAGGCCTGCTTGATGCCTCTAACCCTGAGTCTTTTCCTCCGATTCTTGTCACCCGGGAAACGGACCTCTGCGGGCGGCTTGGCCATGCTATCGTACTTGGCGACACGAGGTCCCGACTTGAGTCCGTCGGACCAACACTATCCTAGTCGTCTGCGTTGGAACGAGTCCTTCTCATTCACACTCATCTCAGATGGAAGGATTAGGGTATGGACCAAACCTTCCTCTATAGCAGCAATGTTGCCTAGGCTTCCGGAGACGACCCTCTGACCGTCGGTCCCAATATCACTGAGCAACAACCCGTTCCACTGCTTCACTGGTACCTCAAGGCTCCCCTCGCAACCATGGTCTCTTTTGTGTTTAATCACCATCTTCTCTAGGACCGACACAGCTTCCCCTGGAGACATCGGCTTGGGTGGGTCGAAACCCATCCCCGTGGGATCCAAGTCCAACAGAACGAGGGTATGTAGGCCGTTAGATTGGTTGGATAGAATCATCTCCAGGGGAGAGGTTGCTAGGTATTCTCCATAGGGGTAGGGGAGGGTCACCTGTCTGCCGAACTTGTATGATTGAAGGCCCGATAGCGAGACAGCAAGCGTGGTTGCTGACATCCCAGGTACAACGTGGAAATCCACCCCTTCCTCAGAGCACCTTGCCTCTAGATCGATGTGAGTGGTAGCCTGCATTGGATCTCCCACCACTAGGAGAGCCACCGGCATATCCCTTGCCTCCGCGATTAGGACTCCGGGCTTCTCAACGGAGGGTCTCATCAGCTTCTCCCAAGGGCCAACAACACCTTCGAGACGACTCTCCTGCTCTTCTGGCAAGATTGCAGTGTATCCCTCGAGGTACCTCTTGCTGCAACCCTTCGCAACGCTCCTTGCTCTCTCGGTCATATGCTCCAGGTCCCCGGGACCTATCCCTACAAGCCAGAGCCCTGGAGGCAAACCACCCGGTTCCATGGGCACTTCACGGAAACCCACCCACATCAATATGATGCGAGTCAGAACTTCTCTCTCACGGACCCTTTCCCCCCCAGAATCCTCCCTGTGTAGTACTCGTCTCTCCTGGAGTCGAACGGGTCCATAGAGTACTTCAGATCCTTGCTGTAGGTCTTGTAAAGGAATAGCTCCCAAATCAGTCCCTTGTTCCCTCCAGCCGAGAGGAAGTCTCCGCCGGACACCCGTCTGATTTCTCTCAGGACAATAGGTAGGTCTTTCGAGAAGCCTAGGGTCCCAGTCTCCATTACAACGAAGGAGCCGTCATCGAAGGAACCCCAAGCATCCATGTCGTTGATGTCCATCCTGTGACAGTCACCACACCCACGAAGATCCACAGTAACATCCCCATGCTCGCTGTTAGGGAACAAGCTAGACATGAATTGGAAGTAGTTGCCACTGCAGGGGTCCCCAATCATCATCAGTCGCTTCCCCTTGGTCTCCGCGATCTTCTTTGCCTCTGCAAACATCCTCTTCGTTACGAAATACCTCTTGATAGGAGAGATTAGGATGCTTCTAATCATGACCAACCTCTTCCGTCATTGTGAAGCGGTGTCGCCGACCGGCCCATGAACGTGCTGCGCCATCTTAGTGTTCCTAATCGAAAGGTCGAGGAGACACTTTACATCCTCCGTGATAGTGGGTGGCTTGCTCCTAGTATGAGGGTTTTCGCAAATGAGGTTGGGAGCCATAGAATGGTCCCCCTCGACCCCGGCGCTCCTGTAGAGCTTCCGGGTGAACTCGCCGACTTCGAGATTTCTATACATGAGGGATTGGTTGATGAGAGATTTGACTCGGACTGGTGGAGCTACCTATCTCAGCTGGTTGGGGAGGAGGAGATAGGATCCTTCGGGGAGGCTTGGCCGTCTTCGCACGAGTTCATCGCCGACATGATGGTCGTAAGGATCGAGGAGGAATTGGAGCATTTCGCACCCCAGATCGCAGAGGCCAAGCTCCTATCCCACCCACACATCAGACTAGTCCTAAAAGACGAGGGCGTCCTGGGTGAACTCAGGATTCGCCAACTCGTCCCAATCGGGGCTAGACACGAGGGCGCAGTCGTTTTGGAAGAAATCCCAGAATCCGTCGGTAGCACTCGCGTGATGGTCCGAGAGTCGGGGCGCAGCATTCTTTGCGACCCGACTAAAGCCTACTTCTCCACTAAGTTGCAATCAGAAAGGCTAGAGACCCTCTCACTTGCCAAGGAGCTCCGCTCCTTAATCGGTCGGCCTTTGCGTGTTTGTGACCCGTTCTGCGGGGTCGGTCCAGCACTCGCTACACTCCTTGGAGAGACCGACCTAGTGGGCGACCTACTCGCATCAGACCTCAATCCAGATGCCGTCGAGTTGCTGCTAGACAACCTGCGTCGCTGGGACCGAAGGGACTACCCGCCTGAACCCGCCCCAATCTCCCGGCTTAACGATGACAGGATAGTAGGGGTGGCGGATGCTACCGAACTGCAGCTCGACCCAAACCTCACCGGTTGTTGGGATCTTCTTTTGGTCAACCTACCTCACCGAACTATCGAGCTTCTCCCTTCTCTGGTCCCCCTGCTCGACAGGTCAGGATCTAGCATTGTTAGGGGGAGGGTAATCGCCGCAGAGTCAGATATTGAGGAAGCCAATGAGACGATTCGATATGTCCTTCCACCCAGGCTGCAAGGCACACCAGAACCAACCCTCAGAATCAAGCGAGACTACAGTTCCACACTGAGACTGTGCTCTTTCGAGGCTTGGATAGCCCCTGCGCCTTAGGCATGTCTATTGGGCGAATTAGTGGCGCCCCGACCGGGATTTGAACCCGGGTCGCAGCCTCGACAGGGCTG
>CAYFID010000060.1:0-6494 GCA_964343205.1 uncultured Candidatus Poseidoniales archaeon
GGGATCTCCTTCCAGAAGGTCGAGAACCTGAAGGCGGACCCCACCATACTAGGCAGGATCTTCGGTTTCGGAAACGTGCACATCGTCACTGGCTCCGGAGTCGGCCTACAGGTCGAGTCCCTTGGGGTGTCAGTCGGGGAGGCCTCCCCTGATATCGTCACCGAGATTACGGAGGTCCCGAAGGGGACTCGTAGGATCCTCTCCACACTATTCGGCCTGATTACCAAGAAGAGAGAGAGGACGGTCATGGCCACGGACCCGGCGGACTGCCTGTATGGGATCAGGAGGCCTATGGAGGTCTACAGACTGATCAACGAGCTCATCGACGCGAACGTAGGTCCAGCTGGGACAGCCGGGACGGCACAGCCTCCCTCAGATGCCGAGTAGCAAGCGTCCCCTCCGCACCGTTCATAACCACGTGACCCTCCACCTGACGCGGGGGATTACAATGACAGACGTTGACGCAATCACGCAAGCCGCCCAGTGCATAATGCAGCAGGACTTCATGGGTGCCATGGCGATTTTCGAGGAGCACATCAAGTCCAACCCGCAGGACCCTGCTGGCTACCACGGATGGGCGGAGTCAGCGCTCTTCGAGATCCAGGAGAACGGAAACTTCGACGAGAAGGGGAACGACAGGATCAACGAGGGGCAGGTCGCGGCCTACTTCAAGAAGGCAGCAGCCCTTGACAACGAGAGCACCGAGTACCAGGCAGCCTACGCCAACGCCCTCATCGAGTTCGACAGGATCCCCATGGCGATCAGGGAGCTGAAGAAGCTGAAGGAGCTTGGCGACTCCTCCGACGACTTCGACGTCACTCAGGACCTGTACCAGGCAGCTAAGATGCTCATCGACAACATCGACTTCAAGACCAACTTCGACAGGAGCGAGGGCTTCGCCAAGCAGTTCCTCCCAGTCGCTGTTGAGTTCGCTCTGCTCGGCATGGGCTTCGCCTCCGCCGAGGAGGCCCTGGAGTACCTCCAGACCGAGTAGGTGTGTCCCATTGCAGAGCGACCGCTTCCTGGTCGCCATCGGCTACCACGGACACGCCTTCCACGGATCCCAGATCCAGCCTGATGTCAGGACGGTCGAGGGATCCATGCAGCAGGCCCTCCAGAGGCTTACTTGGTGGTCAGATGGCTGCCTGGAGATGTCCAGCAGGACTGATGCGGGCGTGAGCGTCAGGGCTAACCTGGCACGGATCGACCTCCCTCCCTCTGTCTCGGAGAACGCGAGCGAGAAGTCAATCGTCAGTGCTCTGAACGACCACCTCCCAGTAGGGGCGGTCGCCCTCTCGGCAAACAGGGCACCAGCAGACTCCAGGGTCCGGTACGTCGACTTCAGGAGGTACCTGTTCCGCTTAGAGACCATAGAGGAGTGGCCATCCGACCCTGACCCCGTTCAGCTCGCCGAGGCCTGCTCGATCGTAGAGGGAGAGCACGACTTCACCAACCTGTCAAAGACGGAGGATGACAGAGACCCCGTGAGGACCGTAGAAGAGTGCTCCTCGTGGGTCTCGGGGGACGGTCGTCCAGTCGGGTTCTCGATCAAGGCGCCTTCCTTCGTATGGAACCAGGTTAGGAGGATAGCCTCGGCGTTCTCGGGAATAGCCTCTGGGCGCATAGGCGTGTCAGACCTGGAGGGAGCTCTGAGAAACCCTAGCGTCAACGTAGACCTCGGCAGGGCACCGCCCGAAGGCCTGGTGCTTTGGAGCATCTCGCACCCCGACTTCCAGATGCCATTGGCCGACGAGCCTCCCGCTGCCACATCGTTATCCGTGCGACCCGAGGACTCCAGGGAGTACCGGCGCTGGCTCTCGATGGCAGGATACGAGATGAGCGCCCTTCTGGAGAGGGAGTGGCTGGCAAGGGTCAATTGAGCTCGATGTGGACGAGATCCCCGTCTGAGCACGGCAGGCTCTCCCTGAGGAACGCACCCGAGATAACCTCGGCCGTGCTGGTGTGCCTCGTCAGGTCCGGGATCAGGACCGCGCAGTCCTCCCAATCCCCGCCTTCCCTGCAAATCCTGGCCCCGAAGGCGGTGGCGCCGCCGAATGAGCTCCCGTCCCTCTCGAAGCCATCGATCCTCACCGATTCGATGGACTCGGAGCCCTCGCCCTCCTCGAGGCCGGCAATCACCCTCAGCATCCTGAAGCCATCCTCGCTGTCGCCTCGCATTTCGACATTGAGGGTCCCAGGCCAGGCACCGACCCCCAGCACACGCTTGAACTGGGTCTGGTAGTGCTTCTGGGACATGAATACGTGGGCCCTCCCGAGCCCGCTGCTGACTTCCCCGCTTATTCGCACGGCTCTCGCCGGACTCGGCGACTCATAATGTTCGGCTTGCTCTCACAGCACTATCGAAGAGCCCTGCTCTGCGACGGACCAACCCTTGGATGCGACCTCCTCGTATTGGTCGGATCCTGAATCTAGGACAGGGTTCGTGTGGTTGATGTGCAGGAATATTATCTCCGGGTCGCCATCCCTCCTGGTGCCCACCCTCTCGAGGGTCTCCGAGATGGTCGGGTGGGGGATCAGAGACATGTCTCGGCCACCCAACTCGGAGCTGTCCCAGAATGTTCCGTCCAATAGGGCGAAATCCACCTCCATGGAGGACAGCCACTCCCTGATCCCTTCAGAGCCCGAACTCCCCAGGGTCTGCCCCCAATCGTCGTGATCTGGGAGGAAGAGCAACGTGGAGTTGGGACCCTCAACCAGTATGGCATGGGTGTCCGAGAACTCGTCCCTGTGAGGGACTCGGACCATCGTGTACTGGAACCCGCATCCCTCGGACGGGGAGAAGGGGGCACCAGCACGGGCCTCATTTGCCCCGAAGGGCAGCAACGCGCCCCTCGAGTCGAGAAACCGGAGCACGCTCTTGCTAGCGAACAGGGGGACGTCGCTCAGGCCCATCGCCTCCTTGCCGAACTGGCCAAGGCCATCTATGTGGCCTAGGTGAGCGTGGGTCAAGCAAACCGTGTCCGGAATCGAGGATGCCCCTAGGCCGAGGGCAGCTGCAGCCATCCCCAACTGCTCGGCCAGGTTCCTGGTCGCTTCGATGATGTGCAGGCTGCCATCGGACCCCCTTATCGCGCAACAAACCGGGTGGAGCCTCAGTTTGGGGTCCAGAATAGCCGAAGAACAACTGGGGCAATCGCAACCGGCCTGGGGGACTCCGCCGTCCTGGGAAATCCCGACAATAGCGAGCTCCACCTCGCCCGGCGCCATGAACTGCGACGGACCCCCGCCCATCAAGACTCTCCTACGGCAAGCCCATTCCGATGAAGCCATGAACGAGGGGCCCTTCTGAGGTGCATGCCTGTGGACCTCTCGTGGATGCGTGACAGGTACGACGACCTCAGGTCCCAGGGATTGGACTGGAGACCGCCCACTCTCGAGGCTGCAAGCGAGCCGAGGTGCGTGATCGATGGCAGGGAGATGATAATGCTCTCAGCCAACAACTACCTCAACCTGACCACTCACCCCAGGGTAGTAGAGGCTGCAATCGAGGCAACGAGGAAGTACGGTGCAGGATCGGGGTCCGTCAGAGCGATAGCGGGAACGATGGACCTGCACTTGGAAGCGGAGAGGGTTTGTGCCGAGTTCAAGGAGGTGGAGGCGTCCTTGATCTACTCCGCGGGGTACACTGCTAACGTCGGGCTAATCCCCACCCTTGTCAGAGGTCCAGAGGACGTCATTATCTCTGACGAGCTGAACCACGGCTCGATTATCGACGGTGTCCGCCTGACCAAGGCATCTAGGGCAGTCTACCCCCACAACGACATGGAGGCGCTGGAGAGGGTGCTCAAGGACCACGAGGACTCGGAGAGGAAGCTGATCATCACAGACGGGGTGTTCAGCATGGACGGGGACATCGCCCCACTAGGCGAGATAGCCGACCTGGCAGAGGAGCACGGGGCGATGACCTTCGTAGACGATTGCCATGGCGAGGGTGTTCTCGGGGGTGGCAGGGGGATAGTGTCGCACTTCGGCCTCCAGGGCCGAGTGACGTTCGAAGTAGGGTCTTTCTCCAAGGCCCTCGGGGTCCAGGGAGGGATCCTTGCTGGAAGCGAGGATGTTAGGTCTCACGCACTGAACCACAGCAGGTCGTGGCTTCTTTCCGGCAGCCAACCACCGGGTGTCGCCGCTGCCCAGAAGGCCGCAATAGAGGTCCTGATGACGGAACCGGAGCACGTCACTAGGCTGTGGGACAATACTTCCTACTTCAAGTCCGAACTAGACTCCATGGGCTTCGACACCGGGGTAAGCGAGACACCCATCATCCCAGTGATGTGTGGGGACAGCAAGAAGGCCCAGGACCTCGCTTCCTCGATGCGGGAGGAGGGCGTCATGGTCGGGGCTATCGTCTTCCCGATGGTCTCCAGAGACAAGGCCAGAGTCAGGACCCAGATGTCAGCAGGACTTAGCAGGGAAGAGCTCGACACCGTTTTGGAGTCATTCGACAGGTGCGGTAGGAAAGCCGGATTAATTTGAGGGATAAATTGGATTCAATCGATAGCTCGCTAGGGAATTGGCCCGTTTCCACCCAGATCCCCGTCCAGTGGGGGGACCTTGACGCTCTCAAACACGTGAACCACACGGTCTTCCTTACTTGGATGGAGACTGCCAGGATGATCTACTTCGAGGAATGCGGGATGATGGGGATGCTTGACTCGGAGAATGTCGGACCTATCCTAGCAGGCCTGAAGGCAGACTACGAATCCCCTGTCCTCTTCCCCGATACCGTCACGGTCCATACCACGATGTCAAGGATGGGAAACTCATCGTTCGACATGGATTACAGGATTACTAGCGCCAGCAATGGTGGCAAGGTGGTTGCCACGGGAACCGTGTTTGGAGTCATGTGCGACTACAATTCGGGCAACTCCACGCCCATCCCAGATGACATCAGGTCAAGGATCCTAGAGGTCGAGTCATCGGGCAGCGGCTAGAAATTTTCACAGAAACTACTGTCGGAGGGATTATCACCGGGTAGCCGATACCCGCCGTGCAGGGAGCCGTATGTCCGACGAAGAAACAATATTCTCCATTTCCGAAGGCCACCTAGACACGGGCCTACGGGGGATACCGGTCGGCACCTGCAGGACCTCATACGTGGACCCGATCGAGGGCGTTCACTACGTGGGGTACCCTGTCGGCGATCTTGCAAACCTGGAGGAGGAGGACGTGATCTTCCTGCTGATGCACAAGAGGCTGCCAGATAAGGAGGAGTCCAAGGCATTCAGGAAGGAACTCGCCCACAGGGGCGAGGAGATTCCCACCGGGGCCCTTAGGGTATTGGAGACCCTAACGCCGGGGAGCGGCCACCCGATGGACTGGCTTTCTATCGGCATAATGGCCATGGGGGCAGCAGAAACCACAGGTGACGTCAGGGTGGATTCGATGAACCTCATAGCTCGGATGCCAGAGCTCATGGCGCGCATTTTCCTCCTCAGGGGCGGCAATCCAGAGAAACTCAGGCCCAGGAAGACGAAGCTCGGGCTCGTTGAGAACTTCGTCCACATGCTAGGAGTCGATGGAGAGGAGGCAGAAAGGATGAACCGTGTCCTCAGATTCTTCTTCATTCTGCACATGGACCACGGAGGGGGGAACCTCTCTACGTTCTCCGGCAAAGCAGTTGCATCTGGGAGGGCATCTGTCTACGCGTCTCTAGCCAGTGCTATGAATGCCCTATCCGGGCCCCTGCATGGGAGGGCGAACCAAGCATGCCTGGAGTTCGTACAGAGGATCGGGACGTCTGACGCCGGGGAGATAGAGAAGTTCGTCAGGTCTGAGTTAGCAGCTAAGAGGCCGATCTACGGGTTTGGACACGGCGTTCTGAGGGCCGAGGACCCAAGGGCCCACCTCCTGATAGAGCTGGGCTCGGAAGTGTGCCCCGATGACGAGTACTACAAGGTGGTAAAGTCACTGAGGGAAGTGGTCCCCCCGATTCTGAAGGAACACCCGAAAATCAAGAACCCGTACCCCAACGTGGATCTGGCAAGTGGAAGCCTCCTGCACGCGATCGGGTTCAGGAAGCCGCACTACTACACCACTTTCTTCGGTTGGGCCAGAGTAGCTGGTATCTGCGCACAGATTCTCGACGAGAGGGAGGCCAGAGACGGCAGAGGAGTCCCCATATACAGGCCGAAGTACATCGCAATGGAGCAGCCTCACAGAAGGCTGGACTGATTACGAGCCGTGCGTCTTCCCAGCACCCCTGTGGCCCAGGAGTCTAGGACTACCCCATGGGATCCCCTCTTCTGAGAGGCGGACCCACTTCTCGGAGGCCCCAGGCCACAGCATCCTTCTAGCATGCTCTTCTATGATCCCCGTCCTGCGGGTTTTGCTAACCTCTGGCCACATCGGAAGGGACGAGGCAGCCTCATCCATAAGGTCCCCCCATTCCGATGAGGGCGCTCCCCCTATCCTTTCCCGCCACTCTGAATCCAACGGTTGGCTCGCCGGACGAGGCCATCGGGGAGTACCTCCGG
>CAYFID010000061.1:0-6287 GCA_964343205.1 uncultured Candidatus Poseidoniales archaeon
TGTCGACGTGCCTTATTCTGGCTGCGAATATCTTGTGCGAACAGTGCTCGGACCATGTCTGGGCTAGGCACTCGAGCTCGGCGTCAGTTGGCCTGTCTGGAGGGAGCCCGTGCTCTAGCCTATCAGACCTTGTTGATGGGTCCCTGTAGTGGGACTGTATTGCCCTCATCTCATCGAGATTGAGTGCCAAGAGTCCCTTCTCACTGATTTCTATCAGATCTTGATCACTCACCTCCAGATCCACTGTAGCAGGACCATGGAAGGTGGCTGGGGGTGTCTCTGGGAAGCCAAGATTGGGCCAGGATCCATTGTAGCATTGGTCCTTGCCAGCGATCGAGGCCCTCTCGATCATAGGGTTGTGAAGTGTTGCTGCTAGGTCTTCTGGACTCACTCCATCTGGCACACCCCAGAACGCGAATGTCCTGAATGTGGAGACTCTAGCAGAGGATTTGTCAGGGAAGAGCGTGATTAGTCCGTCCAAGCCTGCTTGGCCGGGGTTATCCGTTACACCGGGCTTGTAGCCCACCTGAACTGCTGCCTCGGGTGCAGTCGGGAAGTAATCCAAGAGACGGGATGATGCTGACCCAATCTCGATTACTGGGTCAGCAAACAGGTCGTAAACCAGGGATTCCGAGTCCGAATCCGAGATGTCGGCCTTGACTTGGTAGCCTAGGATTACCCTGACAGAGTGCACTTCAATCCCATGGTCGGCCGAAAGCATCGATTTGATGCTCTCTCCTCTGGAATCCGAAAGCCCATCGAGGTCCTTTGTAGTGACTTCGAATTGCCTTGTCTGCTGACCCGATGGCATTCTGTCACCCCTACGCCAGCACGGCCTCGCTCAAATGCCACCCCATCCACGCTGTAACCGGGGCGAGTAGGTTCAGCCCCACGTAGATGGCAGCTGCAGTTGTGCTATCAGCCTGCAGAAGCCTAACTGTCTCTAGTCCAAATGTGGACATCGTCGTAAAGCCTCCAAGCAGGCCGGTACCAAAGAACAGTATTGTGTCCGTCTGGAGAGAAGAGGCCATCACCACCCCAAGGAGGAATGCCCCGAGGAGGTTGACCGCTATCGTGGCCCAGGGAACTGTCGTGTCACTGGTAGCAGGCATCGCCTCAGAGACCCCCCAACGGGCTATCGACCCTATAGCACCGCCGAAACCCACCAGCAGCGCTGGATGCATGGTCCGTGCGGGAACTGACGGGGCTTCATGTTTCTGAGAAGGGGAAAGGCTTGACATAGATGCCAGTACCGGGATGTCTGATGAAACCCGAGGACGCGTGGGGGGCCAGATGGGCCAACTGCGCGCACCCCCTGTCTCATGAATTCATGCGGATAGCTTGCGAGAAGGAGTCCCTGGTAGTGCTTGCCGCTGATCTGCCGACAATTGATGGAATCGTGGAAATGATCGAGTCAATAGGAAGCAGAGTTTGCGCCTTGAAGACCCATGTGGACATGGTCGATGGCTTCTCGATTGGTGATTGGGGTAAGGTCATAGATGCGGCTCACAGGCACGGGATGCTATTGTTCGAGGACAGGAAATTCGCAGACATAGGAAGAGTGGCGCAAACTCAGATGGGAGGTTTGTACGATATCCGCTCATGGGCTGACATGGTCACCTCTCACAGTGTAAGCGGGCCCGATGTGGTAGACGGTATAGCTGCAGCCTGGGACGAAGTGGAAAGGATAGGTGGTGTGCTTCTTCTGGCCCAGATGTCTAGCTCGGGGAACCTGCTAGACAGCGGATACAGCGAAAGAACACTAGAGATAGGGACAGCTTCCCCTCACGTGATGGGTTACATAGGCAACGGTAGCTCTTCTTCTGACTTGGAAGGGCTACGGGCTAAGGTCGGTGAAGGGAGGATGATTTGGACGCCGGGCGTGAACATCGATGCCGTTGAAGGAGTCCTAGGACAGCGTTACGGGCACCCGGCTGATGCGGTGAGGGCTGGGTCGGACGCCATCATAGTGGGTTCTGGAATACACCAATCTGGTAATCCTTCTGCTGCAGCGAAAGACTACGCTGATGCATCTTGGGGAGCCTTGATGGAGAGGTAGTATGGCGACCCAGGAAGTCGTTTCTTGGGGCTGCTCGGCACTGATAATGTTGGGGATCGGTTATTACGTCGTGTTGGAGATACTGAAGAGGTGGAGGGTAGGACTGAGGCTAGCCGCACTAGACGAGAGCCTTCTTGAAGATGACGGAGTGATGGTTGAGGAGATATTGGAGGCTCCTCTCGGAAGCGTAGTCGTCGGTGGTGCTGTTGCAGAATTCTTGGGTGACGACTACAGGGGCTAGATCTCGATAGCGCCTAGGTAGATAGCGGCGCCAACGGCAGCTCCTGCGAGTAGCAATAGTAGTATGAGAGCTGGAATGATCCTGCGCTTTTTCTTGGGGAGCTCGGCTGGTTCTGGCATCGGCGGCATTTCATCTAGCGGAGGAAGTTCTTGCAATGGAGGTGGAGCAAGTACCTCGTCCTCTAAATCGGGGTAGAGCTCGTCCAAATCCGCCAACCCTGGAGCATCGGGTATCGGTCCGTTCATTAGGACCCAGTTTTGATCGAAGTCCGCCCTAGTCAGTGGGGTCGTAAGAACTGCTACTGCTCCAGCGGAGAAGGCAGCGTCGTTGGCTTTGTCTAGTCGTCCCTTGCTAACAACAAAGATCACTCTGGCCTCTGGATCGCTCTCTCGCATCTCCAGAGCGGCGACGTGGCCGTCCATCGTTGGGAGGTTAAGGCCCATGAACACCATTCCGGGCTTGATTCTGACGTATTCGTCGACCGCCTTGTCACCGTCATAGCAAATCTCAGACGACCAGCCCCGTTGACTCAAGATAGACTGAACCCTATTCGCAGTTATCCGGTTCTCGTGGACGATTAGGGCATTAGGCTTCCCTTCAGATGTCATCTGGAGGTTCCACATGGGCACTGACACAAGAAGGGGGTGGTCTGTGACTCACGAGAGCAGCCTATCCACGAGCCAAACAGGGTCGAACGTCTCTAAATCATCGTATCCCTGACCTGTTCCAGCCAAAATTATGGGACGCCCGGTTGCATGCGAAATGGATAGAGCCGCTCCGCCTCTGGCGTCGGTGTCAAGTTTGCAAAGGGCCGCTCCGTCGAAGGTAAGCTTTCGCTGGAACTCGACGGCTTGAGAAACCGCGTCGTTTCCTGCTAGAGCATCAGCGACGAATATTACTAGGTGAGGTCTTGTTACCCTGTGCACTTTACTGAGCTCCTCCATAAGGTTGGACTTGTTCTGCATCCTCCCAGACGTGTCTATTATCACAACATCCTCTCCCTTCGCTCTGGCGCTTTCTATAGCGTCTCTGGCAACTGCAGCGGAATCGCCGCCTCTCTGACTCTTGACACACCTGATTCCTAGTCGGTCTGCGTGGGCTGTCAATTGATCTATCGCTCCGGCGCGGAAGGTGTCTGCAGCAGCAAGAACGACCCCGAATCCCTGATCGTCAAGTCTCTTGGCAATCTTCGCCGAAGTAGTCGTCTTGCCAGTCCCATTGACTCCTACCATCATGACGACAACTGGGGACTCTTCTGCCACTAGCTCTCTGATAGTGTCATCGAAATTCCAGTAGCCTGCCTTGAGAAGTGAGAGAAGAGCGCCTCTAAGCGCATTCTCCACAACATCGGCCAACTGAGCCTTCCTGTTCACTCTGGCTCCTACAAGATGGGTGCGTAGGCTTTGGATTAGGTCGGACACCGCTGAGTGACCCATGTCCGAGGACATTAGATCGTCCTCCAGCTCTTCCAGAATCTCGTCTAAGGCCGTTCCGCCCTTGATAACCCGTCCTCCTCTGCTTCTAGATTCTGCTCCCAGGTCTATCTCGAAGGTCTGCGTCACGGATTTTACAAGTCTCCTTCCAGTTGTTGAGTCCATCGAACTCTTGGCAGAAATTTCTTGGGTGGGATTCTTTGAGTCTCGCGTCAATTTCTGCCGTATCGCCCTCTTCCTCTCCTTGGAGCTTTTTGGCTTAAAAAATGGGTCTTCTGCGTCATCGTCGAGTTCTTCCCACTTGCTCTCCCTGTGCTCTGATTTGACGTTCTCTTCCTTAGTCGGGGGGGTTTCTCTGAAGGCCTCTTCTCGTTTTGCAATGGCTTCCTCTGCCTCCTTTGATCCGTCTCCTGCAGTAATGCCGATTTCTTGGTCCGCTTCCTCTACCCTCCTCCTGAAGCGGTCGAAAAGCCCCATCGTAAGTCCTCAGTCATCTAAAGTAAGCTCTGTACCCCTCTTTCGGCGGGAGCGTCGCCTAGGTGTTGTTGAAGCTATTTGCTCTACTGGAGACTCTGTCTCCTCATCTAGAAGCTGGATTCCTCCGACGGCCTCGTTGAACAAGTTAGCTAGCTCAACGACATGCTTCTCTAGTTCGTCGTACTCGTTATTGACGGTGTCAATTATCTCCCTGAGCTCCTCATTCCTCTTGATAATGATCTGAGTAGCCTCCTTCCTTGTCTTCTCGGCCTGAATTCTGCTGCCAACGTCCACTACTGCACCCGAATCAGCAGGAATGTCGGCTACTACCTGCACTCCTGCCCCCAAAGGGACCATTACGCCCTTGGCGCCTTCTTCGGAAATGGCACGTAGAGCCCCTAGAGCGTGCTCTTGCTCTGTCTTTATTCCCTCTAAATTACGAATCTGTTGCTCCAGGGATTGGAGCCTCTCCCTGTTAACTTCGACTAACTGGGCGAGTCGCTGTAGTTCGGCTCTGTCGGGCTCTGACATACCATAGGGGGGCACCAAGGGTGCAATGAAGGCGTCGCTAGTGGGGTTTGCTAATCGTTACCAGGAGTAAGCAGCGTGGCTAGGCCTGCCAAGCCAGCAACTAGAAACACTGACAGGGATGCAATAAATTGCAGAGTCCTGTTTGATTTGGCCTCCAATAGACTGTCGCAGTTGTCCGGGTTTGGGTTGGTGAAGTTACCAATTATTGAGCGGTACTCAATGTCGCACTCTCTCTCGTGCTCTTTGTTGGCATCGTCTAGACGTTGGGCGCTTTCCATTGATATCATTAGGAAAACTAGTGAGAGGACTACTAAGAGTGCCCCGCTGATTGCTTCCCTTTGTTTTTCAGAAAGGGGAGGCATTCTACTCTCAGTCCCAAATACCCTCAGAAATCATGAATTCCATCACTCTCTTTGAGACGTTAGCCCTGTTTCCACCTCGGACGCCTGTTGCCGAAATCTGGAATACTTCGGGTGGTATGTCTTTCGCCTCCCTAACCTCGTAGCCTACCTTTCTTCCATAGGAAATTGCCTCTATGTCTGGCATTATCCATGCCTCGACATCCTCGTTCTCGTACCTGTGCTCGATCATCCTCTTCCTTACTTCGGAAGAGTAGGGGTCTGCCTCGGTTACAGGAGTGTCCCTGATTCCTACTACGACCCGCTTGCCCTTGTCAAGCTCCTGCTGAATAAGCCATTCATGCCCTACGTGAAGGGGCTGCCAACGTCCTGGAAGCAGGATGGCCTTTTGCTTCACGAACAGATGTTCCAGCTGGTCCACCATGTCCTGAATGCTGTGTCCAGGGGCTCCGCTTGAGTCGAGTTTGATATGGGCACATTTCGGTTCGTCGAAGGGGTCGGAGATTCCTGTGAAGTTTGATATTTCGCCCGATCTGGCTTTGGAATACAAACCCTTGACATCCCGCTGTTCGCATAACTCCAACGTAGTGGAAACGTGCACCATGGCCGAATCTTCGGGCAGAATGGTCAGAATTTTCTCACGAACGTCCTCGTAGGGGGTGATGAAAGAGCATATCACCGGGGTGTGCTTGGAAATAAGTGCGGCCATCTTGGCGATTCCCAGGAGGTGTCTCTCTCTCCCTTCTCTCGAAAAGTCGTTGTTTGAGAAGAAATCCCGGATGGTGTCTCCATCTAGCAATTCTGCTCCAAACCTTGCTGCTGCTGCCTCCGCAATGGATGTCTTTCCTGCCCCGGAAAGGCCAATCAGCCACACGACTTTGTTTCCCATGGGTTCACCGAACGGGCCGTCGACCCGAGGTTCTCATTTAACCCTGATTCCCAGACCAGATTAGGTTCCATCGTGTGCTGCAGGTGACTAGGAAGTACGGATTCAGCACGTTGTCCACGAGGTCGTAGTCCATAGTCCGACAGTCTGGTCCCATTACATGGCCTCCGGCTGACTCGACTACGGCATGGGCCGCTGCGATATCCCAACAGGATGTCGGGCCGAAACGTGGGTAAAGGTCCGCAGCGCCCTCGGCCACAACGCATGCCACAACGCATGCCTTGAGGGAGGAGCCCATCCT
>CAYFID010000062.1:0-6122 GCA_964343205.1 uncultured Candidatus Poseidoniales archaeon
TACAAGAGCAGGTTTACGAGATGGTCAAGAGCCTAGGCAAGGATGGCAAGGGCAGACTGAAGAAGGGAGCCAACGAAGTAACCAAGTCGGCAGAGAGAGGCACTGCGCAAATGGTAGTGATGGCAGAGAACGTCAATCCAGGAGAGCTGCTAGCCCATATCCCAATGATTTGCAAGGAGAAGGAAATCCCATTCATCTACGTCGAAGATCAGGCATATCTAGCCGAGGCGGCAGGGATGAGTACGGGAACTAGGACAGCGGCAATCGCAGTTATGCATGTCGAGAAAGAGGGCATGGACCGCTTCAACGAGGTCAAGTCACATTTCGAGACGCTATCGTCATGATTCTGGAGGGTTTGAGAAATGACAACAGAGGCATGGCCCGCTGAGGTTGTGGAGATAGTCGGTAGGACTGGGCTGACCGGAGAGGCGATGCAGGTCAAGGTTAGGGTCTTGGACTCTGATAACCCCCGTGACGTGGGCCGAATCATTACGAGAAACGTCCTGGGGCCGGTAAGGGGCCCTGACCCCGTTTCTGGGGAAGGTGGAGATATACTGATGCTCAGGGACACCGGTCGAGAGGCCCGAAAGATAGGTTCGAGGTGATTTGGTGCCCGAGCAGAGAATCTGCAGCTTCACAAACGAGGAGATCGAGCCTGGAACAGGGATGATGTACATCAAGAGGGATGGGTCAGTATACTGGTTCAAGGACAGCAAGGCTAGGAAGAACATGCTGAAGCTGAATCGGAACGCTAGGCGACTCAAGTGGACCAGACGATACGAGAAGGGCGGAATCAAGTGATCAGAGGGAGCCCCCTCCCTCTTCCCACCAGCTAGGTCCGTCGGTTGCGTGCGGCTTCCCGTCCTGGTGCTTCCAACAGTAGTCTGTATTCCTGAAGCTCAGCGAATTGCAGTTATCCATGGAACATTTCTCCTTCTGCTTACTTTGTCTTCCTAATGGATTATCTTGGGAGTATTCTGTTTTTGGTTCCGCATCATTTTCCTCCGAGGACTCTTCCTCGGATGCGAAAAACGCCCCATCGTTGAAGACCTTGTCGAAAAACCAGAAAATCCCGACCACGATGATTATGAGAATGTCAATTTCTGCTATTCCGGTAATCATTATGCCACAGACTGCTCTTTGGGACGTGCATCAAGTTTGCCACAGCGGGGCTCACTGGGCGGTAATTCTGTAGTCGACCCTGGCCCTGTCGTTCTCGTCGCTGGAGAAAAGCCCACCCTGGTCGGGAGGTTTTGCCTCACCGCAGTCGGTGTTGTCCACCACGGTCACATAGGTTCCCGAGTCGATGGTAGCCTCAAGGTTGGCCCCGGCGGTGTTGGGGTCGCTTAGTTCTGAGAAGTAGACAAAGCTCTCGTCCTCACCCTCGGCGCATTGCTTATACTTCTCGTAGTTGAGCTCTGTCATAGTGTAGAGGTCTATGTTTGGGCCCTCCTGCTTATCGAGGTTTATCCTGATTGTGGACACTGACTCAATGGTCCATGTGAGCTTGATGTGCTCGTCCTCGTTTACGAAAACGTTGTCGTCAAAGAGCTCCCTCTCGGGATTAACGGTGTCATTCACCCTATCAGTGCATCCTGGGAGCAACAGGCAGAGTGTCAGTAGAAGTGCTAGGGCGATTCGCATGATGTCACGTGCTGGCCTAGGCACATCAAGCATTTCCCTCGTAACTTCGTTGAAATAGGGTGGGTGTTTCGCCCGCCTCATGGCGGAGGAGACGACTTACATCATGATCAAGCCCGACGGTGTAGAACGTGGGCTGACTGACGAGATAATCAGCAGGTTCCAAGGGATTGGCCTCAGGATGGTGGGAAGGAGAGACCTGACCCCCTCCCTCGAGATCGCAGAGAACCACTACGGGATCCACAAGGAGAGGCCGTTCTATCCAGATCTAATAGATTTCATAACTTCTGGACCAGTTGTGGCAATGGCTTGGAGGGGAGATGGGGCGATAGCGGCATCTCGTAAGCTAATCGGCGCGACAAACTGGGAGGATGCCGAGCCAGGAACGATTCGTGCTGACTTCGCGAGGAGCATAGATCACAACGTCATTCACGGATCTGACGGTGAGGACACAGCGGCGTTCGAATTGGGACTTTGGTTCCCAGAGGGTCTCGAGGACTAAAGAGTGAGTACCATGAGGTGTGTTGGATGTCAGGACGCAGACAACCCATCGTCGCCGTATTAGGTCACGTTGACCATGGGAAGACGTCTCTGCTGGACCATGTCAGGTCGCTAGGAGAGGAGGGCCGGTCCTCTGTCATGGACAGGGAGGCAGGGGGGATTACCCAGCACATCGGTGCAACAGAGGTGCCCTCTGACGTTCTCAACGAGTTGTGCGCTCCTCTTCTCGGTGGAAAGACATTCGACTCTCCAGGCCTTCTGTTCATCGATACCCCGGGGCACCACTCATTCTCCTCACTCAGAGCTAGAGGGGGGTCTCTGGCCGACATAGCAATCCTAATCGTAGACGTAATGGAGGGGTGCAGGCCTCAGACCAGGGAGTCGCTGAGGATTCTCAAGCAGTCAAAGACCCCGTTTGTGGTAGCCGCCAACAAAGTCGACAGGATTCATGGCTGGGAATGTGAAAAAGGACGGGCAATGGCCCTGTCAATGACCGATCAGTCCAAGGAAGCGCTAGGGCTCTTCGATCAGCGTTACTGGGAACTGGTGGGCCAATTCGCCGAGGAGGCATTCAACCTGGAGAGATACGACCGAATCAAGGATTTCACTAAGGACATAGCCCTGGTACCGATTTCTGCCAGGGAAGGAGAAGGCATACAGGACCTCCTAGCCGTTGTAATAGGACTTGCCGAGCGCTATCTGGAAGAACAACTGACAGACGTCGAGGGTTCGGGAGAGGCGACAGTACTGGAGATGAAGGAAGAGAGGGGGTTGGGAAAGACCCTGGACCTAATCCTGCATAGGGGGTCGATTCGAAAAGGGGATGAGATTGTCCTAGTCAGTGACATGGGAGGGGTCAGCAGCCGCGTCAAGGGTCTATTCTCACCTAGGGGTATGAGCGAGATGAGGGATGCCGGGGACCGGTGGGACGACACAGAGGCAGTATACGCAGCTGCTGGAATAAAGATCAGTGCACCATCACTGGATAGAGTACTGGTTGGTACGACCCTTCGAGTAGTCAGCACCGAGGAAGAGAGGAAGGAGGCGATGGAGGAGGCTAGCGCTGAAGCTAACCTCTCAATAGAGCTGGACGAAGAGGGAGTCTGCATCAAGTCTGACACAGTAGGGGGGCTGGAGGCACTAGCGAAGGAGTTGCGTGAAATCGATGTGCCGATCAGAGAGGCCTCGATAGGCAAGGTCAGTCGTAGGGACGTCCGAAGCGCGGAGGCTTCGTCGGACCCACTGCATAGGATTATCATGGCCTTCAGCACAGAAATACTAGAGGAAGCCGAGGAGGAAATAGAAGGATCAGAAGCCGGGGTGAAGCATGTTGGATCCGAGATCATCTACAGGATCCTCGAGGAACACGAGGAGTGGGTCGAAAGCAGGAAGTCGGAGTTGGAAGAAGAACGTCGAGAGATGGTCGTCTACCCCGGGAGAATCATGCTCCTGCCTGACCACACTTTCAGGGTCTCAAAACCTGCAGTAGTAGGGGTAAGGGTTCTCGCAGGTAGGATACACGTCGGACAGGGACTGCTGAAAGACGGCCGCAGAATAGGGAGGATCAAGTCTATCAGATCTGGACAAGAGAGCATGAAGGAGGCTAGGCAGGGGGCAGAGGTCGCCATTTCTGTAGAAGGGGTCACCGTTGGTAGACAAATCGAAGAGGGGGACGTCCTGCTAGTAGACATACCAGAGTCTCATGCTAGGAGGCTAAGGAAGATGGAGATGACTTCTATCGAAAAGGAGGTTTACGAGGAGCTACTGGCTATACACAGGAAGGACGATCACTTCTGGGGAAGATGAGACCGGAGCAATAGTTGTTCACAGGCACCTAACACTCAAGTAGTGATTGAATCGGCCTCAGGGCCACGAGGGCTCAGTATGACGATTGCTCAAGGCGGTGGATCGAGCTCCAAGGACCTGATTAGGTCGGTATCAGGGCACTCGAACAACCTAATGAGTGAAGTCGCCAAGGTGATAATCGGCAAGCCTGAGAACATCCGCAAGGTTGCAATAGGAATCCTTGCCAATGGAAATATCCTGATAGAAGATAACCCGGGTCTTGCTAAGACCCTGATGTCGAACACCTTCGCGAAGGCACTAGGATGCAAGTTCAAGAGGGTCCAGTTCACTCCAGATCTCCTGCCGGCTGACATTATCGGGACCTACATGTATGATCAGAAGTCGGGGGAATTCAGGCCAAGGTTCGGACCTCTTTTCACAAATATACTTCTCGCAGACGAGATAAACAGAGCTCCTCCAAAGACCCAAGCCGCATTGCTGGAGGCAATGGAGGAGAAGCAAGTAACAATAGAGGGGATAACGCACAAACTACCGGCTCCCTTCGTGACTATGGCTACACAGAACCCCATAGAACAAGAGGGGACCTACCCGCTTCCAGAGGCACAAATGGACAGGTTCCTCATGAAAATGAGCATGGGTTACCCCTCTATGGACGAGGAGAAGGCAATTCTCCAGCGAAGGAAGCTAAGGGGTAAGGATGAGTACGACATTGAGCAGATTGTAGAGCCTCGAAAGGTAGTAGCCATGCAGAAGGCTCTAGAGACGGTCCACATAGATCCCGCAATTCTGGGATACATCGTCCAAGTAGTACAGAGGACTCGTGCGGACCCCAGGATAGAGGCCGGTGCATCCCCAAGAGCCAGCCAAGGTCTGTTCAAGGCTTCGAGGGCTTCAGCTGCCATAGATGGTCGCGACTACGTAATTCCTGACGATGTTAAGGGCGTTGCTATGGATGTGGTTAGCCACAGAATCGTTCTAAAGCCGGAGTCCAAGATTAGGGGTGTAACCGGAAGGAGGGTCGTAAACAAGATCCTCAGCGAAGTGAACGTGCCAGTAATCCAGTAGCCGGGCAATCCCAATTAACCGCACGCCCGACTCAGCGTCGTGGCACTGGTGATTGCGTGTGTTAATCATAAGGGTGGCTGCTCTAGGACCACGACATCAGTTAACTTGGCATCAGCCATAGCCATGGGCTCAGAGGACTACGGAATTCGCCGGAGGAAGGTATTGATTGTCGACATGGACCCCAAGGGAAACGTCGCAACAACATTCGGGGTTGACAAGAGAAAAGTCGGTCCAACGATGAACGAGCTATTTGCACGTGGAGTGGAAAAAACCGCCCTTAGTTTGGAGGATTGCACTCTGGGGCCGGATGTCCTCTCAAGGTCGATGAGGGCCTCATGGAAGAAGCACAATCCGGATAGGAAGCGAGGCCCACCCCGACATATCGAGGTTAGAAATCTGTGGATTCTACCTGCTGACCTGGACCTCTCAGGGATAGAGGTTGATCTGGCAACTAGAGTAGGTAGAGAAAACAGACTAAAGCTAGCCCTACAGGAAGCGATGGGTCGCTTCGAGGTAATTATCATAGATACCCCGGCTTCATTGGGTTTACTTACCGTAAATGCGCTATCTGCAGCTGATTGTGTTCTCATCCCGATCCAGGCCGAATTCTACGCTCTGGAGGGAATGGGTCAGTTGATGGATGCCATAAGGGACGTCCAGAAGTCAGTGAACCCGGGATTGGGGCTGTTTGGGATTCTGATGACGATGGTGCAGGCGAGGAGCAGGCTATGTGAGACAGTAACCGGGCAGGCTCGGAAGCACTTCGGGGACAGGGTATTCGAAACACAGATTCCCAGATCTGTGTCCATAGCTGAGTCCCCATTAGAGGGGGCCCCAATTGTAATCGCTAAGAAGCCCAATAAGACCAACCCTGCTAGTGAGGCTTACTGGAAGTTCGCCAAAGAGGCAGATTCCAGGATTCAAGCAATCATGAACTCATAGTCCAATTTCAAATACGAACCACTGCTCGGAAGCCTACCATTTGGGGGCCGATTAGCTAATGAAGAGAGGTTCCCGTGCTTGGAAGAAGCAGGGGAAGCAACGCTGGAAGTGGCGCAAGAAGAAGCTCCGGAGGCGGAAGGCGGCCAGGAAGAGGGCCAAGCAGCGGT
>CAYFID010000063.1:0-6094 GCA_964343205.1 uncultured Candidatus Poseidoniales archaeon
TAGTCACCATGGCTGCAACCAACTTCAGCGCATTCACCGTCTACGGGTCCAGCGGGGCGGCTTACAGAATTGGGCTATCTTTCCTGCCAATAATGGCATTCGGAACCGGTTTCATGGCAGTTTCGTTGTATGTTCTTGGCAGGAAGGTGCGTTCGCGATCCCAGGAACACGGTGCAATGACTGCTCCTGAGATGGTGATGGGTCAGACTGGATCGCGAAATGCCCAGATCACCATGGCCTCAGTTCTGGTTCTAGCTACCATCCCCTATCTCGCACTGCAGCCCAGGGCAGCTGGAATTGTCGTCTCGGCCCTTTTCGGGGGTCCTGAGTGGGTCGGGGCCGTCCTAGTCACGGCACTGGTAGTTGCATACACACTTACTGGGGGCCTGAAGGCAGTAGTAAGAACCGACGTCGCCCAGGGAGCTGTAGCTCTGGGACTTCTTTGGCTAGGCCTCGCCATTGTTGTCAACGACGCAGGGGGCCTAGGGGTAGCTATGGACAGGCTGGCTTCGTCCGAGGATACCTCAGGACTACTGGGCAGAGAAGGGAACTACACCCTCCTAATCTGGACTAGCACGATGCTGTTGTGGCTGTTCGCAGACCCTATGTTCCCCCAGCTCTACCAGAGACTCTGCGCTGCGGAAAGCGACCGCTCGATTGGAAGGATGGCGACCTTGTACCCTGCAGTAGCCTGGCTGGCATTTCTCCCCCCAATTCTGATCGGGACTCTGGGGCACTTGGAATATCCAGACCTCGACAGGGCCGGGTCGGACAATATCCTGCCGACCCTGATCATGGATGTAGGGGGTGAATGGCTAGGTGGGCTTGTTCTGGTGGCGGGTCTTGCAGCACTAATGTCCACAATGGATTCCCAACTCCTGGCAACCGGCTCATTGGTTACCCGAGACCTCATGGCCAGGGAATCTGAAGATTGGGGGGGAAGGGGGGCAGTGATTGTTTCTCTATCCCTCCTTGGACTCATGCTATCCCTTTGGTCGGACCTCTCGATCCTGAACCTGGGGTTACTAGCATTCTCCATGTACGCAGTAATGTTTCCTGCCGTATTTGCTGCTGCTCACTGGAGCCGAATCGACGGCAGAGCTGTAGTGGCATCCATCGTTGCCGGTGAAGCAGTGGTGATGCTAGCAGTTTTCTCACCCGAATCATTCGAAGGGTGGTGGGTTCAGCCAGTCAATGCAGCGATGCCAACAGCAGTTGTGCCCTCCCTAGTTGCGGCGATTTCCGGGCTGGCTATTGGCCAATATGCCTGCTCAAGACGGCCCTGGTTTGTAGGGTGGGTGGGCTTTGACCTCCAGAAAGCACTCCCGTTGTTGGGATTGATTGGCGTTTTCATCCTCGCTCAGGACTTCTGGTGGTGGGAAGAGTCGGAGGTATCGGCTCTCGGTCTACCGATATGGATATGGTGGGCAGCAGCCCTCTCTGTAGCTCAGACTGCAATCATGGCTAACTGGACGGGGAAAGAGGACCCCCGTTAGAGTCAAGGGTGGGGGATTCCTGATTAGCGCATGGGCGTGGGTCGGGCTCTATTGTTCGGTGCTATTGGAGCTATTCCAGGAGTCATTCTATCACTAGCGGGTTGGGTGATTAGCGGGAGCCCCGAAGAGTGGGGGAACGGGCTTTGGATTTCTTGCTACATGCCGTTCTTCGGTTGCGTGGCCATAGGATTGGTTGTCGGTTGGAGAAGCGATAGTGCGGGGTTGGAGGGTTGAGCTTGCGCCGTGCGGAGAAGGCAGAATTAATCGGAGGTAAACTGGACGACCTGTATCCTGAGACTCCCATCCCCCTGCACCACACTGACCCCTACACACTCCTAGTTGCAGTCATGCTTTCTGCCCAGACCACTGACAAGAAGGTGAACGAAGTGACCCCTGGGCTGTTCCAGGAAGCTAGTAACCCAAAAGAGATGGCAGCCCTGCAAGTTGACAAGATTCACGACCTTATTCGAGAGATAGGCCTAGCCCCGACCAAAGCGAAGAACCTCCGTAGGATGGCTGAGCAGATCCTGGAAGACGGGGGCGAGGTTAGGCCGGACTGGGTTTTCCTAGAGTCTCTTGCAGGCGTAGGGCACAAGACAGCGAGCGTGGTTATGGCCCAAGCCTTCGGCATTCCAGCATTCCCAGTGGACACACACATTCACAGGCTGGCAGCCAGATGGGGCCTCTCGGACGGTAGAAGCGTTGTAAAGACAGAGAGGGACCTGAAGGCGGTCTTTCCGGAAGAGACGTGGACTAGGAGGCATCTGCAGATTATCTACTTCGGAAGAGAATACTGCCCTGCTTTGAGGCATGATCTGTTGGCTTGCCCGATTTGCTCGTGGGCCGCCACAAAGAAGCGTATCAGAGAGGAGATGGGGGGCTAATTACGGACATTTTCGAGGGAAGGATCACGTCGACAGGATTCTCAAGCGGGAACAGGATAGTAATCGGGGACTGGAGAGAGTCCCATCTTGGGAGCTTCGCAAACGTGATGTGGGCTAGGCCAGATGGTACGAGAGTCCTTCTTTCGCCATCGAGGCAACACGCCGAATTCGTCACAGGACTCTACAGCTTCGAGGAGGTTAGCATTGTGGAAATTGAAATCAAACGATGGAAAAGAGGGGTTGAGGTGAGAGCAGGAGACCTATCGATTAGAGCGACATGGGGGGTCCCACTCCCTATTCCCTTCTGGAGACCACTATGGTTCATCTCTACAGTTGAGTCATTTTTAGGACGGATGATCTTCGGAACAAGGACCCACGGAAGAACGAAGAACGACAGAAGGGAGTGGTACTCGGTGAGGTCGATATCCAGAGTACTAATGGCGGATGCCAATCTAAGAGGGGAGGACATGGGTGAAAAGGCCAGTTTCGATGCTGATGCCTGCTTTGGGTTCAGCGAACCGCCCTGGATGCCTTCATCTGTGACTTTGAAGACGTATATTGAGTAATGATAGCCTTCATGAGTTTGTCCCTACACGCCTATCCATGACCGTGGTTGAACTAGCGATAGGAGACGATGCACCTCAATTCGAGGCGACGATTACAGACGGAACTAGAGTGTCCCTTTCCGAGATGCTATCTTCTGGGGAGAAGGTGATTCTGTACTTCTACCCTAGGGACAACACCCCCGGCTGCACTACCCAGGCATGCGACTTCAGGGACAATTTCGGAAGATTATCCGATGGAGGGTGGAGGATAATCGGGGTGTCAAGCGATGGTGCGAAGTCACACCAGAAATTCATCGATAAGCACGAGTTGCCCTTCGAATTGATCGTGGACGAGGAGGCTGCATTGCACGAGTCATACGGAACCTGGAGAGAGAAGAGAATGTATGGAAAGACGTACAAGGGAACACTGAGGTCGACTTTCGCCATAGACATCGATGGTAGGCTTGCATGGGTCGGTTACGGGGTTAGGGCCAAGGGTCACGTGGATACTCTGATTGAAGAATTGAAGGTCGGCTGAGATGGGTTTGGAAGAAAGTAGAGCCATTGTTGCCGACTTCCTGCGTAGATGTGTCGTATACGCGAACGACTCGATAGAGAGGAAAAGGGAGAGGGGCGGAGATGCAGCGGAGATCGATAAATGGGTAGCTTACAGGGACTTCACTGAGCACGCGGTAATGGAGGTCCTGTCTGGGGATCTTGACTCCTGGCTGGAAGAAGAGTAAGGTCTGGGCAAGGTGCTAGTTGTCTATTGCCCTCTCCAAGGCCGGTGAGCCAAGCTTGTGCTTGTGAGTGTCAACCCGCATCTTGGTTCCTGCGATCATTAGTAGAGTATCGTCCTCATTAAGGGCGAAGACAGGCAACCCGGACCGATCGCCCAAGTCCTGTGCCCTCCTAGCGCACACGGACTGCTGGCTCGGCATGTGATCCAGGGAGTTCAGGTCCACAATGACCATGTCTCCCATCGAAAGGTTTCCCTCTATCCCATCCAGCTGGAGCCTGTGAAGCCCATCTGGCTCCATGTAGATGACTCTTCTAGTCGGCCTCTCGGTCATCCTCTCAGTCCTATCCGACCACCTTGTCTCTCCGAGGTCGTGAAACCTGTTGCCCGCCTTTGGGCCTGGCTCTACAGCTGATCTCCTCCCCCCAAAGCTAACCTTGGGAGAGTTGCTGGGGTTGGGTAGGCCCAGGAGCCTGAACAGATTGACCACGGTCGCGCCGTTGGCTACTCCTCAAAGAGTGCTTCGATGTCTTCGAGGTCCAAGGCAGCTTTTGCCTCGCCCAGATCCGGAGCCGGTGGAACTTCTGGAGTGGCATCTGGCTTGACCCCAGTGAGCTCCTCGAGGACTTCGTCCAGCCCTTGTATAAGGGGGGGCTCCTCAAGGGCGAAGGCGGGGGCTTGGCGCACTCCATGGGACTCGCCATGGTCATCCAGCGCATCGTCTTGATCGTCGAAGGCCGCGTCCATGTCTATCCTCTCCTCTCCCTTTTCCACAGTAGCCCCCTCCCTTCTGGTTGTGACCAGCGTGGCATATGCAAACCCTGTAATCGCAGCTGCTGCTAGGACTATGTAAACGAGAAATGGCTGTATCGTTCCCGACATAGTGGGAGGCGCATCCGCTACCTCGATATCCATCGTTACCGAGTGACTAGAGCTGTCGTCTAATACGGTCAGCTTGGCCTGCTTTGGTCCGCCGGATTCGTATGAGAACTCTATCCACCTCCCAGTATAGTCTACGTCGTTCGCCGGGTCACCGTCACCGTCAGAGTCGAATGTCACGTCTATGTCCCAGTGGAATGAAAGAGAGTCGAGATCAGCCTGAGAGTCGATTGTTCCGTTCGCTGAGAGGACGATAGAGTCACCCTCTGTTGGGTTGGACTCGCTTGCGGAGGCGAACGCTTCGGGAGGGGTGTTGACCACTAGGAAAGATATCTCTACAGAGTCTGAAGCGCCGTCGTCGTCGGTTACGTGGAAAACCACAGAGGTGGGGGCGGAAGAGGAGTCGGGCCATGAATGGGAGAGTAGCAGCGATTCTACATCGCAGTCGTTGCTTTCTTGGCCATCGGCGTCGGAGTCGGTCGATGGATCGAGATCGAAGCAGTATGTGAGATTGCCCTCATCGTAGGATGTATCGGTAACCTCTGGCTCAATTGTGAATTGCTCGTCTTCCTCCAGTTCACCCAGGGATGTTGTAATCGGCGAGATTACCGGTGCTACGTTCTGGACCTGGATCGGCACAATCAGAAGCTCCGTGCTCTCGCCGTCGTCATCGAATACCTGCAGTGTTGCCAAGTGCATTCCAGAGGTGTTGTATGAAACGCCGGAAACCGTGCTCCTCTCCCCAGTGCTGGTGTAGTTGATGTCGGGCTGCTCCTCTGCGTAGGGTTTCCACAAGTGAACGAGCGAGGGGACGTCGTTGGACGAATCGTGTGCCTGGCCCCAGAATGTGAGCTCGTCACCCTCGTTTACCATGAAGACCCCTCTGGTGTCTGGGAACAAACGGGTTTCTCCGAGGTATATCTCGACGACGGGGTCGCTAGGTGCCACGTTGCTGACGTTGACGGTGTGATGAGCCTGAGTTGTCGCACCATCGTCGTCTGTTGCTAGTATTTCTATGGTGTAAGTCCCCTCCACCATGGGGGAAACCGTACAGGTCTGGCTGACTCTCCCCTCGGAGCACTCAGCCCCCCATAGGAATTCGAGTGGCGCGGAGGGGTTCTGGGTGTCCTCGTCGCCACTGTTGTTGACTCTGAATGTGATGGGATTGGTGACTACGACTTCCTCGGAGTCAGAGCCCAGAGAAACCTGAGGTGGCCGGTTGAGGACAGAAATCGAGACCTGAGCAGATGATGAGTCGCCCTCGCCATCAGTTACAACTAGCGATACTAGGAACTCGCCGTCGTCGGCCCAGGACCACTCCATAATGCAGTCATCCTCCTCGGACTCCGCGGTTGTGCCGTCGGACTTCTCAATCTCGAACGCGCAAGTGATGCCCCCTCCATCGGGATCGGCGGATGAGCTACCATCTATCGTAATGGAGTCCAATGTCAGAGTCTCGGAGGGAGAGGAGAGCTCGGCATCGGGTATCGCACCCAAGAATAGGACGAGGGAGCCTTGGTTGTTAGAGCGGTTTCCGTCCTGGGAAATCTC
>CAYFID010000064.1:0-5689 GCA_964343205.1 uncultured Candidatus Poseidoniales archaeon
AGGCGAACGAAGAGCTCGAGGAGGAGCTGAGCGAGGAGGAGTTCGACGAGTTCGAGGAGGCGAACGAAGAGCTCGAGGAGGAGCTGAGCGAGGAGGAGTTCGACGAGTTCGAGGAGGCGAACGAAGAGCTCGAGGAGGAGCTGAGCGAGGAGGAGTTCGACGAGTTCGACGAGTTCGACGATGTCTAGGACCCGAAGTCAACCTACTGGTTCCCCACCCTCGCCCAAGAAGGCGAGTCTCCTAATCATGTCGTTATCCATAAGGTAGGAAACAACCTCATCGGGAATCGAAGCCCTGAGTACTGACTTGACGGCATCGGCGTCAGTGACAGTGGACATCATCTGCGCCGTTGCCCTGACCCTCCATCCCTCGAAAGTCTCTCGACTCTCGAGATCAGCCATTACAACCTGCCAACCAGAGGACTCGTAGAGTTCTGCTGATTCCGGATCTGAAGTGAAGAGGACGCCTGGCTTTCCGTGGTATCTCTCGGAATGGGAAACCCAGTTAGGTGGGTCATCTATATCCGGAATTTCCACCAAGTGCGCAGAAATCCCTTCTGAAGACAGCCAGCCCTCAAGCATGGACCTCCTCTCTTTCGAAGACCATGGGTTCCTTATCGATTCGGCCCTGTTTGATGACCCGATCGCTATGATAAGAGGGGAGTCAGGTAAATTGGAGATGCGCCACCTATTCGCGGCCGCAATCATCAGGGAGTGACCCCTGTGGACTGGTTGGAATCTACCGAGTACTACAACTCCGGGCCCGGGGGCATTGTCCGGAGGCGCCGGTTCGATCGGAAGGTCGGTCAACTCCCCCCCTCCCATATTTCCGAGAGTCTTTCCCCTCCCAAGCTCCAGAGGCCCGGGTCGAGGAATTCCCTGCCCGTCAGCAGCTGAGAGTCGGATTTCCGGGACTGGTCGATTATCAGGAAAAGGGACTCGCTCAGTGTTTGATGAGACTCCATCGTAGGCAGTATCCGGGGATCCTCGGATGGCTCCATTGTCTCCCCCATCTCCTCCCTCCTTGTCATCCAGTCCAAAACGACCGACTCGGAGTAAGACGACCTGTCTGTCCTTGAAAGGGCATCTGCGAACTGATCCCAGGTAGACGGAGAAAGGAACTCCTCCGCGCTTGAGACAGTCCTTCCCAGGATTGGCTCCACGTATAGGAACAACCTGGCCTCCCAGCACCTCCACTGTGCGGATGAGCACCACTTTGCGAGAAGCAAGCCCAGCTCCATTGCCGGGTCTGAGTCAATATCCCTGAGGAGACTATCTGCCCTGAGCTCCTCTGAAGCATCGAACAACTCCAGAATCTCCCCCTCAAGGTCTACATCGAAGTCTCTGTGGAACCTTGGATCCGGTTCCGGCCTGTAGGCCCTAAGCGAACCTGACTCCATCCCCGAGGAAATTTCCCCCATGGGCATCTCCATGAACCGATCGAAGGATATTCGGTCTGCTAGATGAAGGAACACATCGGCCATGCAACCCATAACCCGCCGGTGTCCAAATACCCTCGGTCGGAAGAATCTGGGGCTTACTCGCCACCGAATTCAAGAATGTGTGGCTGGGCCAGTCGATTAGTTGGACAAAGGGGGGTGGGCTGGGGATGGCGACGATAGACGAGCAAATCAAGTCCCTGGAGGAAGAGATCTCCAAGACCAAGTACAACAAGGCGACGCAGGGGCACATTGGGAAGCTGAAGGCCAAAATAGCAGCACTCAAGCAGAGGAAAGAGAAGGCTCAGGCCCATTCCCGGGCTAGCGGAGGCGCAAAGGGGTTCGAGGTTAAGAAGTCGGGAGACGCCTCAGTGGCATTGGTAGGCTTCCCCAGCGTTGGAAAGTCGAGTCTAATTTCGCAGCTCACTGAAGTGGAGTCTGATGCTGGGAGCTTCGAATTCACCACCTTGACCTGCATCCCCGGGGTTATGGAGCATCGCGGCGCGAGGATCCAGATCCTTGACCTGCCAGGACTGATCAAGGGAGCATCCGAGGGAAAGGGGAGGGGCAGGGAGATACTGAACGTAATCAGAGGCTCCGACATGGTACTATACGTTCTCGACCCGTTCCAGAAGTCCCACTTCCAGGTCTTGGACGACGAGCTCTGGAGGGCAGGGATGAGGCTTAACCAGCTTCCTCCGCAGGTTTTCATCTCTAGGACCAGAAGAGGAGGCATCGAAGTCCGCTCCACATTGGAGCAGACTCACCTGACAGACGAGGAGATCCAATCCATAGTGAGGAGCTTCGGAATCGTCTCTGCGACGGTCACTCTGAGGACGGACGTCACTGATGACCATATTGTCGATACCCTAGCGGGAAACAGGATCTACAGTCGTTCGGTAGTAGTTGTCAACAAGATAGACTTGGCCAACAAGGCAGACATGAGGCGAGCCTACAGGGGACTGCCTGAGGGTTGGCCGATCCTCAATGTCTCGGCCAAGACGGGAGAAGGCATAGAGGAAATGAAGGACTTCATTTTCGATAATCTGGGTTTCATGTCCATTTTCTTGAAACCTCAAGGGCAAGAGGCAGATCTTGTCGAGCCACTAGTTGTGAAGGATACTTCTACTGTCAGAGACGTGTGCGTCAAGCTCCATCGTGACTTCCTGAGAAAGTTCCGATACGCCCGAGTCAAGGGGCCGAGCGCCAAATTCGACTGGCAAAGAGTGGGGCTTGATCACCTGCTGAAGGACGGGGACCTCCTGACTATTATCCTAAGGAAGGCATAGCCTACTTGCGATGAATTCACCAATGTGATGCCTATCCTAGGGCATGGAAGGAGGGTTCCTGGGAGTCTTGGAAAGTGATGCGGCCAGGAAAATTATTGGACACATGGAAGTTCGTAGGAGGATGTACATTGCAGTTTTCTTGGTAGGTTTCGTTGTGGGTTTTCCTGCTGCAGGGGAGATAATCGAATGGCTCCTTGAATCCAGGGGATTCATTCCCGATGGCGTGGAGGTAATCATCCTTCAGCCAATGGAAGTGATTCTGCTACAATTAAGAATAGCGACTCAAATTGCTTTCGGGCTGACGATAATTCTCGTTATTGTAGACCTAGCGTGGACTGGAAGAAAGGCTTTGCCCGATTCATTGTTTTCTGCTGCTAGGGGCATGGGGTCTTTCGGAGCGATGATGGTCATGGGGGCTATAGTTGCACTAGGTGCGTTGGGACTAGTGTACGCCCATGGGATACTAATCCCTTTCCTACTCGAGTACCTGGCCGAGGATTCGGCTGCATCTGGGCTCCAGTCGACCTGGCAGCTACAGTCATGGGTCGGTTTCGTCACTGGCCTGTACTTCGCCTCAATAGTCGGATTCCAGATGCCGGTGATGGTCCTGGTGCTATTGAGGACTGAGATGGTTGACAGGGGGTTCATAGTCCATAACAGGGGGTTGATCTGGTTCTCTGCCCTATTCATTGGGGCTCTGATTTCCCCTCCTGACCCCGTCTCCCTTTTCCTGGTGGGAGGTCCCATGCTGGTCCTTCTAGAGCTGGCTCTGTTGTACGAGAAGCTCACTTCGGGTAGGGCCTAGTCAGTCCTCTATGCCTGCCTCGACTTCCTGTGGCTCGGCATCTGTGAACTCAGTGATGGTCATCTGCTCGTCAGGCGCCAGTGAGGCAGCCAGCTGCGCGCTGGTGAGGCCCAGCTTACTCGCCTCTTCTCTGAACCAAGTCCTGACCTTCCTGAACTCGACCTCGGGGCAGCCGAAGTACTCTGCGAACCTCCTTGTGGTGGTGAGGCGTCTGGTTAGGCCGTCCCTCCTCCTGTCGACAAGCCCCCTGCTAGATAGGTCGCGGACGTGGTCGTACGCCCTCTGACCAAGCATATCCACCAGTTGGGACTGGGCCATGGGCTGGTGGTAGGCTATCAGTGCCGCTGCGGGCAGAAGGCGTTGGGGGATATCAGCCCTGAAAGTCTCAGGGAGGAACGAGGAGAGCTCTGGCCTGACCTCGAATATCCACCTTCCCGAGACATCGGTAAGTTGTAGGGCGCACCCGTCCCTCTGCTCGATCGTCTTCCTGAGGTTGGAGAGGCCGACATGAATGACTCCCTTCGGCTCACCCAGCATCTCAGATAGCTCCTCCAGAGACATGGAGCGCCCCGAGCCGAACAAGATCGCCTCTAGGACAGTTGTCAGAGGGGGCTCAGACATTCGGAACCTCCACGGCGTCGGACTTCGGGTGAAGCTTCTGGGTTAGCGTGTCGTAGTCCTTCGACTCGCCCCAGAGGTCGCCCAGCACGATCCTGCCGTTATGCCCCTCCTCCTGCCCTAGAGAGATGTAGCCCCTGTTGGTCAAGAATAGGGTGGATACGAAGGCAGTCACTTGTGAATCGCACTTTACGTCTTCCTCGGCCAACCCCTCGGCCGTGGAGGTTCGGTTTAGCTCATCAGCGACATCGGCCAGGCCTACCGAGTCGTCCGCTGAGGTTCGCGTCTTTATCGCGTTCCAGGTCCTTCTAAGGTCGCCCTCCAGATCTTCCACGTGGAGGCTTCCGCTGAACCTCGCCCTGGCCTTCTCGTGGGCCTCCCTCCTCTCCTTAGCTATCTCCTCTCTGAGCCTCTGCTCCCCGGCGATTCTGCCGGCGTCCTGTAGGCCAAGTAGCAACTCACCGAGTGTGACCGGGCGTCCCTCGCCCCTGTGGATTCTACCCTCGAAGATTGAAGGGAGGACCTCGTCTGCGGCCCCCGTCATAACCCCCATGGAGAAGTTGTACTCCGAGTCGTCAAACTCCGACTCCCAGCCCCCGTCGAAGTCCCAGCTCACGTCTTCCTCGAATTCTAGGGCCCTCTCCTGGCGCTCGATTAGGGAGGAGGCCTGTCCCCTTAGGATCGCCCATGCCATCCTGATCAGCCTCCCGCAGGAGGGTAGGTCTATGTTGTCTGCGCTCCTTATCCTCTCGTTGAACATCTCGATGAAGTTCGACAGGTCCACGTCCCATGGGTCAAGATCGCTAGACTGGAACATCTGGAAAACTAGGGCCACCGAACGGTCGAATGGCTCGATCAGGAACTGGTGCTCCGCCTCCTCGAGCGTAGAAAGCTCCATCAGTCTGTCGAGGAACTTGCTTGTCTCTAGGTCGGTCTGGCCGTCTAGCAGGCGAACGACCACGTCATCCCTCATCTGCTCCCCGAATATCATCATGTTTCCTCCCTTACTTCCAGAGTGGCTGGTTCCGATTCGCCTTCCTCATTCTCTGTAATGTTGGCTTCAGCATCCTCGATGTCCTCAGTGATCTCGTCAGTCCTCTCCCTCAGAGCGCTAAGGTCCCCATTCTCTTCGGCAGTGGCGTTTTCTTCGGGGTCCGGGACATCGACGCCTGCCCTGTCAGCTAGGCCGCCGATGCTGGTTGGGGCCGGTAGGGGCTCTGGGGCCCTGGGCATATCATTGGGGGAAGGTAGCTCCGGCATCGACTCCTTCTCCGCCTTAGAAGCCGCTCTGGCCCTCTCCTCTGCCTCGATCTCCTCGCTGAGGTCCAGGGCGGCTGCCCTGTCGAAGTCGGTGATCCTCTGGCTGCATCCGTCCCCTGCGTGGGTTATCCCAATGTGGTGGTCAGCTAGGGTGAGGCTGACTTTTCTGAGTGTCACCATGATGAATTGGGCCATTCCGCTCCTCATTCTACAGAGGGCAGCAATCTTCTCCGAGTTGAACGGGTCCAGGTTCTGGTCGACCTCGTCGAAGTAGTAGAA
>CAYFID010000065.1:0-5542 GCA_964343205.1 uncultured Candidatus Poseidoniales archaeon
TTCGAAATCCACTGTCCATTGGACGCGGGGGTTCAAATCCCTCTCTCGGCGCCATTCTGAGATCATGGAAAAGTGTTAAACTGAAATTAGCCATGTTAGATGGCATGCCAGAGTTCGAGGTTGTAAAGAGTGAAGATTTGAGGATGGTGAAAGTAACCCTGAATGGGGACACAGTAAGATCAGAAAGTGGTGCGCTGCATTACATGAAGGGAGATATTGAGATGCAAACAAAAATGCCCGGAGTGGGAAAAATGTTGAAATCTCTCGTTTCCAAAGAAGACATTTTCAGACCCACCTATACGGGAACTGGAGAGGCTTACTTCGGTCCACCCTCATTCGACGAGTACCACATCATGGAGCTGAATAACGAATCATGGGTATTAGACCAAGGAGCATATGTATGCTCAGATTTTACGATAGATATAGGCGCGGTCAGAAACAAGGGAGTGTCGATGGTCTTTGGTGGCGAGGGTATTTTCCAGACCACCGTAAAGGGTTCAGGAACTGTGGTTTTCAAATCGCCTGGCCCTATAGAGGAAATCCACCTGAATGGGGAAACGCTGACAGTTGACGGAAGATTCGCAGTGGCTAGAGAGGGTTCCCTTGAATTCAAAACACGCCTCCTAGGCAAGGGAGTGATGTCCAAAGTTGCTGGAGGAGAGGGTTTCGTGAATGTCATTTCGGGTACTGGGAAGGTGCTATTGGCACCAGTACCTACAATTTGGAATAACATTCTGGAAAGGAACCTATTGAACATAATCCCTTTCTTGGGATCGAAATAGTAACGTCGAGCCTTGACTTGGGGCCGCTTCGATGAGCAGGTTTGGATTCAGAACACAGGGTCTAACCCGGTTCTGGAGTCATGATAGAAGTTAGTTGGACGATTTTACCTTTCAAACCTGATGCTGGCAAAAGGATCAGAAGTCAGGAGTATCGTCTGAGTGCCGCAGAATCACCACACGGGCTCCTGGTCCAATCCGTACCTGAGGTCTTCCGGCCCACTCTCCGACCTCCCCATTCAGGATAGCAATGTCGTCCCCCCTAGAAATCGCTGCAGCTGAGACGGGGATAAACTGCCTGAAAGCCACTGATGCGGCAGATCCGGTCTTGTCCATGATGGTGATGGACCAGCGATGCACGTCAACTCCATTTGGGAACGCGTCGATTGACCAGACCCTGCCCACCACACTGACCCTAGTCTCAACCTCGACGACTGGGGCCAAGTCCTCCTCGTCTGCCATGGACACTGAAGAGTTCTCATCAAGGTCAATCTGTAGTTGTCCCCTCCATACCGAGGGCACCCCATTGTCGACCCTGACCCTGGAACCTTCGGAAATCCCCCTAGATATGTTCCTCGGATTCCCTTGCCGGGATGGACGGACTCTAGCCCTGTCGTATCCGTCCTGGAGTGTGAACTCTAGACTGATGGATCCGTCATCCTGCAGTTCCGGCCCTTGTAGCCCCACAACCTCCCCCACTACGCTGGCCCTGGTTTCCACTTCCGCAATAGGAGTAACCGGCCACGCGTGACCGAACCTCTCGACCCTGGCCTCCAGAGGGAGGTCGATTTCGTGTTCTGAGCCCTCGCAAATCCCCCGATAGTCGCAGTATGAGCACCTTGCCCTCTCATCAGAGTGTTTCGGGGGGTCGGATGGCTGGCCTCCTGCGTCAAACTTCATGAGAGGAGAGGGTTTTGGAGGGCACTGCTCCAATTCTGGATCTTGTGCATGAATCGTCTCGTACAATTCTAGGAGCTCCGAGTTCATCTCATCCATCTCCTCGTTTGTTGGGGTCTTTACATCCTTGACGGTACCTGTCCCTAGGTACCAGATCTCAAGGGCCTCGACTGGCTCATTCCTTCCATGGGTCTCCCACCAGAGCCAACCGTACATCCTGAGTTGATCGAGGTACCCCCCAGACCTGTCACCCTTCCCAATGGATGCCTTTAGATCCACAATCCGTGGAGACCCTGTCCACCTGTAGACAAGATCATACTCGCCTTGGAACCACTCACCGGGATGGGCGCTTGTTTGGGTGAACGACTTGGCATCGGGGTCAACGAACCACGGCCTTGCAATCTCCCAAGCTTCGGCCCATGACACTTGTCCCTCGCTGACTGCTGGATGGGGAGTGGCCCATTCCCTTGGGAATCCGTCCGGTGCGGGCCAGTGGTCTCTACCTCCCGACCTCCAGTCTTCCATCCCCGGGCCACCGTTTTCTTCCAGACACGCCTGGACCTGATCCAGATGAAGTGAAATTGCTGCTTCTACCATCTGCATACCCTCTTCCTTGTCTATGTCCTCTTCTGAGCCTACCCGATTTGGGCTCGATCTCCAGTTCTCCACCGCCGAGTCCCAGCAACGTTGGAAGTGTACGTTGGCCCTCTCAGAGGCCCAGTCCCTAAGGGAGTCTCTATCATTTGGAATCGATGATTCTGGAAGCCTTTGGAGGCCTGGCCCCACCCAGAAGTCAGGAGAATCCCAGTTTGGAGCGCCATCTTCGGATAAAGGCGATGTAAGCGAAGCTCTGGAATCGGCTGCAATGAGTGTGGGCGATTCCCGCAAGACCCTGCAAACGCACTCCTCGACGGCATTACCCCGCAGCACCTGAGGGGGGAGGGGGGATTTGAGACGCTCCATCCAGCCATAGTACCAGAGACGTGGGCAGTTCCCCCAAGCAATTACTTGTGAGGCAGAAAGCCTCCTGTAAGGGTTGACCTTCGGATTCTCCGGGTCTGTCCTCCTGACTGGCATGGCATGGTTTGAGAGTCGAGGCCATATCAACTTGCGGAGTGAACTCCATTCAACAGGACCATGGTGACCTCAATCCTCTCGTGTGTCGGAAGGACCTCGACCATCGACACCGGGGCGTCGACATCCTCTGCGATAGCCTCGGCTACCACTAGAGGCATCTCGATACGTCGGTTATTGCCGTCCCAGAGGAGGAAACGGGCAGGAAGGCCAGTAGCCTCGACCAGCTCCTCCATCCAGACGTCCTTTGTTTCTTCTTCGGCTTCGACTGCTCCGAAGATTAGGGTGCCGTCGTTCGTCAGAATCTCGTGGGGGGCTATGTTGGCCTCACCCCTCCTCAAGAATCTCCTCCTCATCTGGCCTGCATCCTTGTAAACTGCAGTGCAATACTTGAGATGGAAGCCATATGGCTCTCTGGAAGTTCCGTCAATTGGGTCTGGCTTTCCTGCTTCTGCAGCCTGCACCCTCGACCTCATTTCAAGAGCAACATCCGAAGAACCCGACGCCCCTGCCGTGATCTCAGTCGAGAGGTTAAATCCACGGAGCTCCATGTTGTCGTGGTTGCCGACAGTAATTTCCAGCTCGTTCAGGTTTAGGAATGAAATATCGAGATCCCGTAGCTTCTCGAGTAGGCCCATCAGCTCGTCCCTCTTGTCAGGTTCACATGGGATTTCTATGCCAGTGAGAATGCCTGACTCCGAGCATGCAGCGATCGTGTCCCTGTATCCCTCTGCCTCTAGGTCCAGCAAGTGGAACCTGATCTCGTCAAGACCTGCCCGAGCAAAATCTTCGGCCCACTCGGGACGGAAAGCTATGCTGGTGTACATGTGCAGGTGGTAGTTGGGACCAAATTCAGACTTCAGCCTGGAAATTCCCTCAAGAGTCCTCTCCCTAGCCATAAGTGGATCGCCCCCCGTGATCCCTGCTCCTGTGGCCCTCATAGCCCTGGACTCCTCAATGACTTCGTCGAAGCTCTCACACCTCCTCTCGTTCGCGAACATCCAATCGACATCGCGCCTTGTCTCCGAAAGAGGGCAGTAATCGCACTTCCAATGGCAATTGCCAGTGATGAAAAGTACTAGCTTACTGCCCATTTGGCACTGAATGCATCCTTCTGTGTCGGACATGTCCGGGGCTTCGGGGAGTTCGAAGGCTTGTGGCAGCTCAATCATCTAGGTCACCTTGGACGTCAACTTGGCAGTCTCTAGTAGCCAGGAATGGAAGCCGCTGTCGGAAGATAGCTCTGGATGGAATGTCAGCGCCATCCTATTCTGAGTCCTCACACCGACCACCTCTTCCCCCAAAGTGGCGGTGATCTCTGATGCCACTCCAGTTTCGACAAACCTCGGAGCACGAATGAAGACACCGGGGAACTCCCTATCCAGCGCTATTGCATCCAATGGTGACTGGAAGGAGTCTGCTTGAGAGCCGAATGCGTTCCTCTCAACTGATGCTTCCACCAGGGGGGGGCCACCGTCTTCGGGGTATGCAAGTAGTATGGCACCTGCACAAGTACCTAGGACAGGGCCTTCCTCATTCGCCCTGATCCATTCGAAGACTGCGGGGAGGAGAGCAGATTTTGGGTCGTTTCCTGTCAAGCGCATTGTCGTAGACTCGCCCCCGGGCATCACAAGAGCGTGCGGATCTGCCGAAAGAAGGTCAGAGGCCTTCCTAAGCTCATAGATCTCAATGTCTATTCCCGTCTCATCTGAGGCTTTCTCTAGAGAGGAAATATGGGCATGACGGGCACCCTGTAGCATGACCAGACCGATGCGGAGCACGGTATCGCGTCCTGACGAACTGAAATGAACCCTATTGCTCCTCCGATGCCCTGAAAGACCGCAGGCTGGCCCATAGCATCGTGGGGACCCACGGCCGTATCCACAACTTCGGCGCCGGACCGGCAGTGCTTCCCCTTGAAGTCGTAGAGGAGTGCTCAGAGGCGCTACCAAACTTGCATGGAAGCGGATTTGGCCTCATGGAGGTCTCGCACAGAAGCTCGACTTTCCAGGAAGTCATTGACTCAGCGATGAGCAGGTTGAGGGGGATACTGCAAATTCCGGAGGATTACGAGGTACTTTTCCTTCAGGGAGGGGCTTCTACCCAATTCTACATGACCGCACTAAACCTGTTACACGATGGCGAGGGGGCGGACTTCCTGGTCACTGGCGTGTGGTCAAAGAAGGCACTTTCAGAGGCGAAAAGGGTCGGGGATGCAGTGGCCGCTTGGGATGACTCTGAGAACGGCTTCAAATCTGTCCCAGGAGATTCCGACTACAATGTCAGGGACGATGCGAAGTACCTCCACTACACATCGAACAACACACTCTTCGGGACCCAGTTCCACCATCTCCCAGAAAGTTCCGGTAAGCCCAGAGTCGTCGATGCGAGCTCAGACATTTGTGGAGTGTCGATAGACGTTGCTGAGCACGACATAATCTATGCTGGGGCTCAGAAGAATCTGGGGGCTAGTGGGGTGACGGTGGTGATCCTGTCCCCATGGGCAATAGCAAATGGTGCTGGGGATCTGCCGACTATGCTGGACTACCAGACGCACATCTCCAAGGGGTCGATGTTCAACACGCCCAATACCTCCGGGATTTTTGTTCTGGACAGGGTCTTGGCATGGGTCGAGAGGAACGGCGGACTTGAAGGTGCAATAGAGAGGAACAGGGAGAAGTCAGGAGTTCTATACGAGGTGCTCGACGGTAGCGAGTTCTGGTCACCGCACGCGAGGAAAGACTCCAGGTCTGTGATGAACGTGACATGGAGGATTGGGGATGAAGATCTGG
>CAYFID010000066.1:0-5322 GCA_964343205.1 uncultured Candidatus Poseidoniales archaeon
CCGACATGAAGCAGTTCCTGGACACCATGCAGCACGACAGTAGCGGCCTCCACATTATCGACGTGAACCAGACCGACTCGAGGATCAGGGTAGTGGCCAACTTCCTCTCAAACTTCGAGTCGAAAAGGGTCCTGGTAGTCAGTGCCCGCCAGTACGGGCAGAGGCCTGCCAGGAAATTCGCACAGTCCATCGGAGCCAAGCACATAGTGGGGAGATTCATCCCCGGCACACTGACCAACCCCCGCCTCAGGACCTACATGGAGCCCGAGGTCATCTTGGTCACCGATCCGGCGGCGGATTCCCAGGCTCTCTCCGAGGCGGTCAAGTCCGGCCTGCCCGTCGTGGCCATCTGCGACGCTAACAACAGGCTTCGCAACGTGGACCTGGCCCTTCCCGCTAACAACAAGGGACGCAGGTCCCTCGCTCTGGTATACTGGCTCCTGTCCAGGGAGATACTCAAGTCCCGAGGAACCGTGAAGAACGACATGGAGTGGGAGCTAGCGGAGGACGTCGCAGACTGGGAGTCGACGTTCTGAGCACTCGACGAGCTCAAAGGCAACCACTGGGCCCAGCAATCATGCAGTCAGCCCAGCATCCACTGTTCCTGGCACCTATGGCCGGGGTCACCGACCTTGCATACCGTATCCTGGCAAGGGAATGCGGGGCCGACTTCACAGTAACAGAGTTCACTGCCGCCTCAGGCCTGACTAGGAAGAACACGTACTCTTGGCTCAAGGTGGAGAGCGATCCGAGGGAGTCACCGTTCATTCCCCAGATCTTCGGAGGTATCACCGATGAGATGGTCCAGACGGTGGAGATGCTCCAGGACAGGGCTGATGCTATTGACATAAACTTCGGATGCCCGGCGCCCAAGGTATGCAGGAACGATGCGGGAGCCGCTCTTCTGAGGGACCCAGACCGGGTTGTCAGCATGGTCAGGGCATGCATCGAGGTTGCCGAGGTCCCGATCACGGTGAAGATGAGGCTGGGAACCGGGAGCGGCCCAAACACGGCACTGGAGATATGCGAAAGGCTGGAGATGGAGGGCGTGCAGAGGATCTGCGTCCACGGAAGGACCCTTAGGCAGCGGTACTCGGGGGAGGCCGACTGGTCGCAGATCCGAGAAATCGTAGAGGCCGTGGACATCCCAGTGATCGCCAACGGAGACGTCGTAGACTCCCCATCCGCCTCAGAGTGCTTGGCCTCCACAGGAGCATCCGGACTAATGATCGGTCGGGGTGCAATCGGCAGGCCATCCATATTCTACGAAATTAAGAGGGAACTGGGGTGGACAGAGGAGCTCCCCCCCTGGGGCGAGCACGGCGACGCAACCGCCCGCTACTGGTGCTGGAACAGGTACCTGGAGCTGTGTGGTGACATATACTCGGACAACCCAAACAAGAACCTGAAGAGGCATGCGGTATCGTTCACCAAGGGCCTACCGGGGGCCTCTTCGATGAGGGTGGAGCTGCACCGCGAGGGGGATCAGAGGCGACTAGGGATGATGGTTTCGGACTACCTGGGGGACCTCATTTCGCCCAATGCCGTTCCAGCGGCCTAGCCGATCGCCCGAATTTCCCCTGCCGTGCCCATTATCCTCATCGGGCCAGCACCGAGCCGAGCTAGCACCGCCGAGCCTATCGGTGCGATTTTGAGTGCGGACCTCGGATCACCAAATTATGACGACAGACCGAACTTCTCCATGAACTGAACCATCACGAAGTATCCTGTCACCGTGCATGCAAGCCCGGCGGCCAGCGCGGGGTAGAAATCCCACTGCCTGGACTCTATCAGCCATGGCATCACGATGAAAATCAGAAGGGACGGAATTACGAGCCACACTATATCCTTGGCGAATTGAGAAATCTCAATTGCAGACTGGCCCTCGTGGAACATCATCATCATCGAAAGCACGCTAACAATTGGTATCGAGGCAAGAACTGCTGCAATCAGCGTACTTCTCTCGGATACCTGTGCGACTGAGAAAATAATCAGCGCGGTAAGCAATATCTTCCCGGCGTCGAAAGCCCAACCCACGGCTCCCGATGGTAATTTCCCCTTTAGTTCATTCAGTTTCGCTCTGTCTATCGGAGCAGGAATGGCATTACGACCAACCAAATCCCAAACACAGTCCCAGCAATCACGTGTAACATGAATACGAATTGATTTTCCTCTCTTGTCCCCCATGCATATGTCTCACTGAACAAACCTATGGGGCCCCGAAGCCATACCTTCTGGTTGAGTAGACAGTATACAACGTAAGCCAGTATAGACAGACCGACGGCGATTCGTACGATCTCAATTGTTGACAGATCCATATTCATGCGTGTGAGGGGGGTCTTTATGATGAGTACGATAAATTCCCTGGGCCAGTATCATGAAGGGCCCTCTGGTGTAAGGCGGCAATATGGAGCACACCCTTGCAATGCAAATAGTGGGGGCCGTCTTGGTCCTCGTTGCGATAATGAAGAATAGAGACCCAATTGGCATGAACAAGAGCATTTTCGGCGATGTTGAGGGAGTAGAAGGGGGCCCTGCAGCGTCAATGAGGATGCTTATCGGAGGGGGCTTTGCGGGAATCGGGGCAATCAACCTATACTGCAGTTTCAATGTTGATGACACTGCGGCAACAGAGGCGATCCTAGTTGGTACCGCAATAGGGCTGGCTCTAGTATTTGGTACGATAGTCTGGGCCAAATTCAGGGGCTACTTGGAGCACATCCCACCACCCCCGATGGTAATTTTCCCGGCACTCATCGCAATATGCCTTTACTCAGCGTTGATGTAGCCTCGGCATCCTGGCTTACTCGTGTGGATGATGGATGACCAGTCCGGTAAGGTCGCAGTCGTCACTGGTTCCAATACCGGGATCGGGTACCACATGGCCCGGACTCTGGCTTCCAAGGGAGCCTCTGTCACCATGGCGTGCAGGGATATCGAGAAGGCGGATAGGGCACGGATGAAGATCCTCGGAGATTTCCCCGGCTCCGAAGTCTCCACATCGACCCTTAACCTAGCAGACCTGTCTAGCGTCGAGGAGTTCGCAAAGGGCTTCCCCACCAGCGGAGGCCTAGACATCCTGATCAACAACGCGGGAGTAATGATACCGCCCAAGTCGAGGACCAAGGACGGGTTCGAGCTTCAGTTCGGGACCAACCACCTGGGGCATTTCGCGCTGACCGGCCATCTAATGCCTATCCTAGAGGGGACGGCCGGAAGCAGAGTAGTTACGGTCTCGAGCATAGCCCACAACCCCGGGGTTATCGACTTCGACGACCTGAACGGGGACAGGAAGAGATACAGCAAGTGGGGCTTCTACTCCCAGAGCAAGATCGCCAACCTGACCTTCTCCCTGGAGCTGGCTAGAAGGCTAGAGAGATCGGGCTCTGGGGTCTCCGCGATTGCGAGCCACCCTGGCTACTCGGCCACTGATCTGCAGAGGCACTCGTTGCTCTGGAGATTCCTGAACTTGTTCTTGGCCATGCCAGCGAAGAGGGGTGCCGAGGCGACCCTCTACGCTGCCACCGAGCCGGATGCCACCGAGTACCCTTACTGGGGCCCGACCGGACTAATCGAGATGAGGGGGCGTACCGGCAGGGCCAGGATCAATCCCAAGGCGCTAGATGAGGGGACAGCTAGTAGGCTATGGGAAGTTAGCGAGGAGATGACCGGAGTCAGGTACCTGAGTGGATACTCGCATTAGGATCGGTCTAGCGGCACAGCAGTCAATCGGTTCCTATGATTCGCTACCAGTGTGGGGGGGGTTTATTTCTGCCCTTGCGAACGTGAGGCCATGGGCAAGAGTGCGCTGGACGTCTGGCGCATGATACCCCAGACTCCCGAGGTGGTGGCGTTCTTCACCGGGATATTCGATGTCATCGGGGTAAGGATCTCTGAGACTGGAGAGGAGCTAACCGTAGCGATTGAGAGTGATGAGATCCGGATCGATCCGGGCCTACCGGAAGATCCTGACTTCGTAGTCCCGATTGGATGGCAGAACGTGGAGAACATGGTTGCTCATGCCGAAGACGGGGAAATTGATCCTAGAGAGGCATGGAGGATAGTCTCGGTCCTATTCACTTCGTTGACCCAAGCTACTCTCCGAAATCCAGTCATGTCGAATAACCTGATGCGCAGAATTGCCAGGGTCGAGGACATCGCGCACGTATTTCTGGTCGCCCCGGACGGGAAGGAGGCAAATTGCCACTCCCTTGTGTATGTGAAGGGGCAGTGGCTTGTGATTTCTGGCCTTCACGGTAACCCTAGGAGGACGTTCAGAATGTCCGCTGAAGATTGCATAGATTACCAGAGGAGGGTATTCTCTGCGATAAAGAAGAACAGCCTGTTGGAGTGGTTCAGATTCTCCTCTTGGTATAGGAAGTGGAGAAAGGGAGTCTCAGTGCGTCACAGACTGTAGGGCAGTGACTACCCAATGAGCTGCATCACTCTACTACGTTTGTGGGAACATCGCCGTAAGCGTTTACGTGAGAGTTTCCCTCCATCACGAAGAACAGCAGCAGCACTATCCCACCGACACAATTCACGAGTGGAATCATGCCTAATAGCATCCACCATCCGCTACGTCCCGTGTCATGCAGCCTCCTCACAGATACGGCTAGCGTCGGTAGAAGAACGGCGAGTGGTGCGATCAGCAGGATTAGCCCGAACCCCAACAACACCCCATAAACCACTGTAACCTCCTCTTCCACCCCGGATTGAATAATGCCGGCGAAATATTCGTTTGCGGCATCGGTCCCGAGAATTAGCCAAAAGGCCTCCCACAATAATAGCATAATGACGGACTGAGCAATCATATTCATCAAGTAAAACCACCAGAGTTCGGATCTGGAGGCTCTGCCTGAGAATTTCCTGTAGTTCCTCAATAGGACGCTCTTCACAGCCGGAATTGGGCCCATCATCTTCTCTGGTCTTGCCACGAACTCTGGCACTGGAATCTGAGTATTTCCTTCCATAAACAATGGAACGGTGCATGCCCATGATAAGTATTTTTCACGGCATCATCTTCCCTAGGGATTATGATTCCCCCGAGTACCACGGTTACTTAGTGACGTATCAGTAATAGATGGGCCTGTAGGTATAACCCAGGATGACGTAGCAAAACCACATATGAAATAACAACCCCATTTAGTGAAATTATGAGGGGAGAGTTCGATGCTGGACATTTCAGCACTTTCGCGGCTTCTCGAAGATCCACTCGAGGTTTTCTTCCAACACCAGTTCCAGATGAGGTAATCGAGGAAATTATCGCTGCCGGCCTGACTTCACCGAGTTGGAGTAACACCCGCCCGTTCGTGGTAGCAG
>CAYFID010000067.1:0-5261 GCA_964343205.1 uncultured Candidatus Poseidoniales archaeon
TCAAGATCCTCTGCATAGCGCTTCGCAGGTTCGAATCCTGCCGCCTGCACCAACATTACCACATTAGCCAAGTAGAGCTTTGAGGAGTTCCACTGAACCCTCCTTCCCGCGGCTTTCTGTCAGACAATCAGCTGCATCAACAACCCCTGGGAACTCATCATTAACTGCCACAGAGAAACCGACTAGGTTGAACATAGAAATATCGTTCTGGGCATCTCCACAGGCTATAACCCTCGCAGGATCCACGCCTCTCCTGTCCAAAGCTAATCTAAGGCCGTTCGCCTTGTTGATACCTGGTTTTACAATGTGGACCGCAAAACCAGTCGGCACGACCTCCAGATCAGACCATTCGCTTCCTGCGATAAGCTCACTCATTAACTCGTGATGGCCCGTTTCTTTCAAGCACCACTCGGTTTCCCTCCACCTGTTTGACTCGATTCCCTTGGGGTCTAGGCCTTCGATCTTGGTAGCCAGCCACTCAGCTGCTGCCTTTGCTCTTGAGCCGTCCGAGAGGGCCACAATCTCATGTCCTTCTGCACTGTCCCAGACCATCCCTCCGTTCTCAGCTACAATGAAACCAGAGGCGCCAATAGCCTGCCCGATAGGAGTGACGTTGGGCAGAGTCCTGCCAGAAGCCAGAGAGACAGTCATTACTTCCCTGTCAACTCTCCTAGCAAGATGAACCAGTTCCTCGTGGAAGCCCTCTGAGTCCAGGATAGTTCCGTCCACGTCGAACACAACCATGTCCCATTCTCCGGGGTCGGGCACCTCTACCATGTTGGATCGGATTGTCATACATACAAGATACCACCGACATAGCAACATCATGTTCAAGCGATACCTGATTTTGGGACAGCCATGCCGGAAGACCCCGAGGATTTCCTCTTCCTGGATGACGAGGAAGACGAGACCGACCAAGTTAAGCCGGCTTCTAGGAGGATTTCACTCCCTAAGATAGACATTCTGAAGGCTTCTTCAGCTAGGAAGAGAACTACTTCTGAACCTCAAATTGATGAAGATTCGGAAGACCATGATTTGGAGATCTCAATGGATGGCGTTTACCAGTTCGACTGGGGGATTAGGGGGATGGACTGCCCAGACTGCGCAATGAAGGCGACCCGTGCAGTAAATCGGCTTCCAGGAGTCGAATCTTGTAGAATTTCTGTGGCCGAAGGTAATGTGCAGATTTCCCAGGACATCTCAAGCGGTACGGTCTCGAGAGCCTCATCTGTCCTCTCGAGCCTCGGTCACGAACCAGACGTTGTATGGCTTAGAGCCGTAGGAGCAAACCCCGATAGCATAGCATCGGGTCTAGCGGTGGACATCAAGGGTCTTAGGAATTGGCTGCTCAATGTTCCAGGGGTGCTGGACGCAAAAATTGGGAAAGGCAGGATCGATGTCCAGAGAGTTTGGATTAACGATCCCGAGCTTAGGGAAGCTTCCGAGCAGAAGATGTCTCAGGTCCTTGGAAAAGGACACAGGCTAGCCCCTACCCATGATACTGGGTTCAGGAAGGACCAGATCCAGCTGTTGGCAGCAGTATTAGCAATCCCTCTGATCATACTGGTCGCTGCTATTGAGGCGTCTGAAGCTATTCCAGTTGCAATAGCATGGTTGCTAGCTCTCGGAGGTGTTGTCTTCGCAGGCCACCAACTGTTCCAGGAAGCCTTAGCCAGCCTCAAGAACCGAGTTGTCGGGTTCCAGGTGCTAACTTCTCTGGCAGTAATCGGTGCAGTGGGCCTAGGAGAGTTGGTAGAGGCTCTTATGGTAGTCTCCCTTGTAGCATTCGCGTCTCACTTAGAGAACAGGGCATTGATCAGGGCTAGGGAATCGATGCAAGGAGGCTTGGACAGACTACCCAGGATGGCCAGAGTTGTCACCAAGGAGAAAACTAGGAAGGTTGGCAGCGAAAGAATACTGGCCGTACTCCAGATGGAGTCCACGATCTCACCTTCCACCCGAGATTGCGATGACGAACTGTTTCCCGTGGAGGCGCTGGAGGTTGGGGAGATGGTCGAGGTAAGGTCAGGTGAAACAGTACCTGTGGACGGCGTTATCGTCGAGGGAGCGGGTGCCATAGACAGGGCACCTCTGACTGGAGAGCCAATCCCAATTCCAGTGAATGAGGGTGACAGGGTGGAGGCAGGACTAGTATTAGCTCGTGGCCCACTTGTGATCAAGTCAGAGGCTACGGGGGGAGGGACTAGACTGTCCAGTCTGATTGATCTCGTCAGGCACTACAAGGACCAGCCAACCCGGACGCAGAGCGCTATAGAGAGATTCACACTGATCTGGACGCCAATGGTGGTCTTCGCCGCCCCAATAATCGGGTTCCTCTTCACTGGATCGACAGAACAGGCAATTCTCACCACGCTGCTCCTCTGGGTTGTTTCCTGCCCCTGTTCGCTTCTACTCGCCTCACCAGTTCCCCACGCGGCGGCATTGACTACTGCTTCCTCGTTCGGCCTCATAGCCAGAGGCGGGGACGTTCTGGAGTCGGCTGCAGAGGTTCAGCTAGCCCTGCTGGACAAGACTGGGACGCTGACAAGCGGACGACCCACCATCTCTGGCATCTCGGTCGCCAAAGGTGAGGACGCGTCAAGAGCCCTCAGAATTGCTGCCGGGCTCGAGGTCCGTTCTAACCACCCGTACGCTAAGACGATACTACTCGAGGCAGACAACAGGTCCCTGAAGCCAATGAGCATCAGCGGAATCAGGGACGGCGATGCCGGGGTCTCGGGAAGCCTCAGGGGGAAACCAGTGATGTTGGGAAGGGCAGACTGGCTCCGATCAGAAGGCGTCCTGGTGCCTCATGAGATAGATCAGGCCCTTGAGGTGTCCAGGAAGGCGGGAACTGGCGCCAGCATCCTTTCTGTAGACGGGTCAGCAATTGCTGCGATAGGATTCTCCCACGATGACGCTAGGGAAGGCGTGCTAGAGACGATTAGTGAACTAAGGACTCATGGGGTCAAGGTCGAGATCCTAAGCGGAGACGAGCAGGCAAGCGTGGAGGCCTTTGCAAGGGCAATAGGGATGGACACTTCTTTGTGCAAGGGTGGAGTTGACCCCGAGGGTAAGGCAGAATACGTCACAAATAGGTCATCTGGAACCCGCACGATGATGGCAGGAGACGGATTCAATGATGCAGGAGCATTAGCTGCGGCTGACATCGGTGTCGCAATTGGTAGCGGCGACCAGGTGAACCTAGACGCCGCTGACGTTTTGATTCCTGGTCAGGACCCTAGGGCCCTTTCTCGAATGGTGGGGTTAGCGAAGAGAACTCGCAGGGTGGTCTACGCCAACATAGCAATCTCTGTGGTTGTCACCATGATACTAGTCTCTGCTGTTCTCATGGGATTCGAGATGAACCTAGCAGCTGGAATAGCACTGCACGAGGCCAGCGCCATCATAATCATCCTGAATGGAATGTGGGTATCTGGGTCAGGAACCCAGAGACTATCAACACTAGTAGACCTGGTTAGGGACATTTTCGCTGATCTAGCTGAGATCTGGGGTATAATGACCGGAAAGACCTCCGAAGACACTTCAGCGACCGCTTGATTAAGTGGGCATATTTCGCAACACCATGGCATCACCAGAGATCGAGTCTAAGTTTGCCGCTCCGCTGGCCAACTGCGCACAGTGCGACGGGATGCTGCCACAGGGACTGGGTGAGGTAGAGTGCGTCTTATGCGGGGCAGTATGCAGAGTATCTCACCAGCCAACCGTAGAGGCCCTAAAGGAGGAGACGGTTCAGTGCCCACACTGCATGACTGCTGTGGAGTCGGGTACCGAAGAGAGGCCCGTTGACCTAACTTGCGGAGCCTGCTCAGGAGTTTTTACCCTAGCCAAGAAGTTGGTCAAAGTGGAGATCGAGTGCCCGACTTGCGAAGCAAATCTGAGAATACGTCCCAGGCCAGGGAAGAGGGAGCTCACTTGTCCCGGCTGCCAGAATCCATTCAACGTCACATTCTAGGACTCCGAGCCAGCTAAGCCATCCTAAAACCGTAATATTGGCAATAATATAACCCTCTTCCCTCAAATACCCCGAAAAGGGCGTGGAGCTGGGGATGGGCGCTTGAGTGAGAGCAAGAGGACAGACTCAGAAGCGTCCAATGGTATCGACGAACTCGATGCAATCAGGGCTGAACACGCGCTCTCCTCAACATCGAAGGGCACTGCCTCTAGAGCCAGGGAGCGTCTGGACGAGGAGTCAACACTCAGATCGGGCATTCGCAGGGAGCGAAGGATGCGAATAGCGGAGATGACCGAACGGGTCTCGGGAATGCATGGTGCGATGAGAAAGGCCAACGAGATACTTTTCGAAGAGCAGCTACAACAGATAGAGGCGGACCTAAGGGATGAGCTGGAGGACGAGCTTGAGCGACTAGAGAAGGAGGCACTGGAGAGAGAAGAGAGACTACTCCGGGAGGAGATGCTCCACAGGCTTCGAAGGGAGGAGAACAGGCTCAGGGACCAACTTGACCTTGAGAGGGACCGTAGGATAGAAGCTCACACATCTCGTATTAGGGACAGGCTAAGGGAAGAGATGGAAATAGAGTTCTCTCGAAGGAAAGCGTTTCTGGAGGAGAGACTGGAGCTAGAAGCATCTCAGGGGATAGAGAGGATGGAGAGACGAGTAGAGATGGATCTCAGGGAGGCCATGGATTCTGAGGTGCACAGGAAGGCAGAGTCATTTAGGCTGGAGCAGGAGATCAAGATGAGGGAAAGCATTGCCAAGAAGAGGCGAAAGCACGAGTCACAGCTGGAGAAGCAGCTCGAGAGTGAGCGGGATTCTCTGGAGAAGGACATGATATCTGACATCGAGGTCAGGACCAAGAGCCTAGAGGAGGAGACGGAGAGAGCCGCCATCGCAGAGCTTGATCGTAGATTCAGGGCCGAGAGGGACACCATGGAGGCAGCCCTAACTCTGAGGCGCCAAGAGATGGCTCTTGAGATGGAGGTGGAGATGGAGCAGCGAGTATCAGATTTCGTCAAGAAGAGGGAGAAGGAGATGATTTCTAACCTGGAGAAGCAGCTCTCCAAGAGAGCAGACATCTCTAAGAAAGACGTCACTGAGATGCTCAAGACAATGGAATCAGAGATCAGAGTCAAGATGGAAGCAGCACTTCTCGATGCCCGTCAGAGTGTGATGGAACGATCCAACACATAGTTTTCCAGATTACCTTCCTAGATATACCGGATTACCGCTGCTTGGCCCTCTTCCTGGCCGCCTTCCGCCTCCGGAGCTTCTTCTTGCG
>CAYFID010000068.1:0-5204 GCA_964343205.1 uncultured Candidatus Poseidoniales archaeon
TACAGGTCCCGACCTGGAATGTATGCCTCAGGCTGGTAATAATCGTAGTAGCTCACAAAGTACTCGACGGAGTTTTCTGGGAAGAGACTCGACATCTCCTGCCAAATCTGCCTTGCGAGAGTTTTGTTGTGCGAGAGTACTAGCGTGGGCAATTGGACTCTCTCGATCACCTTTGCCATCGCGAAGGTCTTCCCCGAACCAGTTACTCCAAGCAGAACGCATCGCTCCTGCCCGCCCTCTAACTGCTCTACCAGCTTGTCGATGGCCTGCTCTTGGTCGCCAGCACTGTTGTATTCTGCGTGAAGCTTGAACATCTCTGACCCCCTGCAAATACCCTCTCGTTCAGTACACTATGAAAACAAGACTGCCTAGCAAAATCCACCCAGTCAGCATCGAGGCCCCGAATAGCTCTCTCTGGTAGGCATGCATTTCCTCTGTGGAGGCAGATGCCCGACTAGCTCTGTTGGTAACGACATAGAGGTTTATCATGGCCATCAGAATTACCGTCGTGAACCAATATTCGGGACTACCAATTCCAGTGAATAGGAAGCATACGAGCCACCCCAGGGTCAGAAAAACACTCAGCCACATCGTCGCCACCTCCCCATAACTTGCCGGGAACGAGCGAATCCCTTGGGCCCTGTCTACTTCCTGGTCCATTAGGGCGTAATTGATGTCGAAAGCGGATATCCACAGCGCCACTCCTAGCGATATGAAGAAAACCTCCGGATACCATAGTAGCTCAGTGCCCCCCTCCAACTGCCCGGTAATAGCACCCCAGCCATGGGTGTCTGCCGCAATAGCCACCCATGCCCCCGCAGGTGCTAGGGCTAGGCAGAGGCCGATCCAGAAGTGGCAGATCCAGGAGACCCTCTTCGTGTAAGGGTAGATTACGAAGGCAACTACCGGCAGCCAAGCCATCTTCAACGCCACTTCGTTGAGCATCCACGCGGCAATAAGCAGCATCGCCAGGAAGGAGCCTGAGAGGATCCATGCACCCCTCATCGACATAGTCCCAGAGGGTAGGTGCCTACTGGCGGTCCTAGGGTTCTCAGCGTCGATATCACGGTCAACAATTCTGTTGAGTGCCATAGCTAGCCCCCTAGCACCCACCGCGGCTATGACTATCCACACGATGTCCATTCTTTCCGAACCGAACTCGTTGTCGGCTAGCACGAATCCGATAAGGACGAACGGGAGGGAGAACAGAGTGTGCTCGACCTTGACGAACTCCAGGATTTCAGAGAGGCCCATTTTACAACCTCTGCGATAGCCAATCGTCCACCCTTCGAACAAGCTCCGGATCATGCAGGGTGACGGCCGGCCAACGTCGGACGGGAAGGGGCCCATCGTTGGATGGAATCGGGGCAGTAGCGTCCCAGGCGACTCTGGTCCTCCCCTCATCGAAGTGCAGGTCCCTTCCCACGTCGAACCGGCAGAATAGTTGCCATAGGAGCCTCCTCTTCCAATCCTCAGACTCAAGATCGGCATCCGAGTCCGTAATGAAAAGCCATCGAAGTCCCCTGGAAGCCTCCAGCTTCCAAATCGAGTCCCTGATCGAAGCGATCTTATCCTTCTGCCGACCTGCTAGGTGCTCATCTGCCTCCTCCATGCTCTCCTCCGGTCTGGGGCCGCCTTCTACATCTGTAGTGACCACCATCATCGAGGGACGAAGCATCCTTGCTTGAGCAACTCCATCGATGGCCGAGACTGAGATGGCCAACGAATTCCCTAGAGACCCCTCCTCCGGGCTCTCGATTGGGTCACCTTCTGCAGCGGTCGTTGCATCGATTATCAGCTTGTCATGTATGTTTTCCCATGGGGATGTGTGGGCCAATGTGTCGGCCACCATTCCTCTCAGCTCTACTAGGTCCTCAGGTACGTTCACCTTTCCCTCAAGGGAGTCAAGTAGGGCTTCGAGATCCTTGACAGGGTGGTCTTCGTCTACAACTACAACTACCTTGAGGAACATCATCTGTCCCGCCCCTAGGAGCCCCAGAGCAGTCTTTCTTGCCTGACGCGGGAATCTCTGTTTAGAGGAAACTATCGCTAGGTTATGGAAACCCGTCTCAAGTGGGAGGAAAGTGTCCACAACGTCCCTATGCTGGAACCTCAGCACCGGAAGCAGGGCATCCCCTATCGCCTCCCCGAGGTAACCGTCTTCCATGGGGGGGACTCCGACAATTGTCATCGGAACTGTTGGGTCCTTTCTGTGAGTGATCGCTGTGACGTGCATCACCGGGTACTCGTCCTCCAACGAGTAGTAGCCGAAGTGATCCCCGAACGGGCCCTCCAGCCTACTCTCGCCCGGCGTGGTGTATCCCTCGATAACGAAATCGCAATCCGCTGGAACCCAAAGGTCATTGGTCAGGCACTTTGTGATCTTCAACCTCCTTCCGCTTAGCAATCCAGCGAATTCGTACTCGGAGAGGTTGTCGGGCAAGGGGGAGATTGAGCTGAAGATTACCTGAGGGGGGCCTCCTAGGCAGATGGCCACAGGCATCCTGCCATCAGAGGCGTCTGCATGGTCCGCACCATGTTTGTGCTTCTGCCAGTGAAGGCCCACCTCCCTCGGGCCGAATACCTGGCTTCGGTACATCCCCATGTTGTGGGTCCCCGTGTCTGGGTCGGATGTTACAACCAATGGAAGGGTCATGAAAGGCCCCCCATCAAATGGCCAGGTGGTTGGGATTGGAAGTCTGGTCACGTCCGGGTCTTCAATCCGGACCTGCTGGCACTTCCCTTTGGACACCTTCCTGGGTGCCATCGATATTCCCTGTCGCAGGAGCCCAAGCCCTGTCCAGGGCTTCCTCAACAGACTACCTATATCGGGCTTCATGAGCCCGACCATCATCTCCCCTATCTCAGCTGGCCTGTCCACCCCAAGGGCGAGATTGGTCCTCTCCCTGGTGCCGAAGAGATTCATTGCTAGGGCGTATTTGCTGATGCTGCCATCCTCTAGACGGGGCTGATCGAAGATCACGGCCGGCCCCCCCCTCTTTACCAACCGGTCAGCTATACACCCAGCCTCGAACTTCAAATCTACGGGATGACTTACCCTCAGAATCTCTCCTCTGGATTCCAGAGCGCGAACGAACTGCTCCATACTATCCCAACCCATGACATTTCGCAACGCTTCCATCATGAGAAGGTTCGCTTCTCGTGGTGGTCTACAAACCGACGGATTCTTTGATGGTGGCCCTACCGATAACTGTGGATGAAGGGGTTACTTACTGTGACGTTCTGGTTGTGGGCGCTGGCCCAGGAGGCGGTAACGCCGCATTGCAGAGCGCCCGTCAGGGGCTGTCGACCATGCTCATCGAAGACCACCCGGAGATAGGCACCCCCGTTCACTGCGGAGAGTGCATCTCCGAGATCGCCTGTCAGAACCTCGAACTGAAGCTCCCCGAGGAAGTTATCAGCAAGAGAGTGCATGGGATCAGGGTCATCTTCCCCGACGGAACTGAGAAGTGCCTCACAGAGGAGGGCTACGTCCTGGAGAAGCACCTGTTCGAGAGGTGGATAGCAGATGAGGCAGTATCAGCAGGAGCGAGCATGCACCTTGGTCACAAGCTCCAATCCATGGAGCGGATAGAGAACGGAAAATTCGACGGCTGGCTATGCGATGGTAAGGGAGACAAATTCCCAATCGAGGCAAAGGTTGTCATCGATGCCTCCGGGGTCGCAGCGGTTTGCTCCAAGCTCGTCAAGACCGAGGAGGGGGCGCCACTCAACGAGAGGGGGAAGGTTGTCGCAGGGATGCAGTACGAACTGACCAGCGTCCCATCCGATGGCTACCTGGACTTCTACATCTGGCCCAGATATGCTGAGAAGGGATACCTCTGGATGATTCCTAAGTGCGATGGGAGGGCAAACGTCGGATTAGTGACTGAGGACAGGCCGAGGGCGAAGAAGGCCCTAGACGAATTCATAGAAGCCACGCACTTCAGGGACCTGGATCAGGTCCTGCCTCCCTGGAAGGAGAAGGGCAGCCCTGCTTTCGGCGGCACAATACCGATTTCCGGTCCGTTCGAGAAAACTCACCATGACGGATTGATGCTCGTCGGCGACGCAGCAGGCTTCACCTCGCCCCTGTTCGAGGGCGGCTCTCACCTAGCACTGAAGTCTGCTGTTTACGCTGCTCAGACCGCGGCGTCGGCGATCTCAGAGGGTGATGTCAGTTCAGATAGGCTATCAGAGTACACCAAGTTATGGAAGGAGGAGTTCCCACCCTATGACAAGATCCTGAGGGGGAAGAACGCTCTCTTCGACCTCTCCGACGAGGAGATGTCGGTTATGGCTGCGTGCTTCCCTGACGAGATGTCCGACATGGGCGTGTCGGGCAAGGCGATGGTCGGGGTGCGACTCCTTCTCAGAAGGCCGGGCCTGTACCTCAAGAGCATAGTTCCAGCAATGCTCGCCTTCGGATACAGCAGGGCGAAGTACTACGGATGGTGAACGATGCTCACCCTCTTTGGCTACTCCCTACTGTTCCTAGCGATGCTAACCAGCTTGAACCAGATCTTGAGACCAGAGCAAAGCGCAGGCAAGGTAGTCAGAACGGCGACCATGGCTTCCCAAGTGGCCCCCTTCCTGCTAATATCTGCAGCCTTCCTGATGGAGGCAACCAGCCTGAAGCTAGTCTCGGATTACGTGGGCGAGGGTCTGCCCCTGTTCTACCGGATCTCTGCAGTGTGGGGGAGCAGGTCGGGCCCCCTTCTGATGTGGGCAGCGATGATGGGGGTGATCGCCTGGGCCATGTCCAGGGACCAGAATCCGGACATAACCACGAACAGGGTCATGCACGGGTGGACGGGGATGATCCTACTGGTCGCAGTGATCCTGCGCCCATTCTCACCCAGCACGGAAGGCTCGGTCGGCGAGATCAGCCCCCTGCTGCAGACCGACCTGATGGTGATCCACCCCCCTGTCGTATTCGTTTACTACTCGCTCTGCCTAGCAACAGCAAGCGTGGCATTGGCCGGAATCATCGGGAGAAGGGCCTCGGATGAGACTCACAGATCGATGGTCAGGTGGGCCAGGCACTCCTTGCTGGCTGGGGCCATAGGGATCGGGCTGGGGGGGCTATGGGCGTACACCGTCCTGGATTGGGGCGGGTACTGGGCCTGGGACCCAGTGGAGACCGGCTCCCTGCTCCCGTGGCTGGCCCTGCTGGGCATAGTCCATGCCAGAGCTCGGACCAC
>CAYFID010000069.1:0-5112 GCA_964343205.1 uncultured Candidatus Poseidoniales archaeon
GCAGCTTGGCCTCTTCCTGCAGCTTGGATAGTATCTCGGTGTGGTGGTATACCTCTAGCTCCTCTCCACCGTAGTCGGCATACTCTTTACCGAGAGTGTGGAAGCAGTGAGGGCATGAAGCGATAATCCTCTTTACGCCCAATTCCTGGAACGTCATCATGTTCGTTTCAGCCAGCATTTGGAACAAGTACTCGTTTCCAGCCCTCCTAGCAGGGTCGCCAGAGCAACCCTCCTGCATGCCCAGAATTCCCACATCAAGCCCCGCCTCCTTTAGCAAGGAAATCGTAGACCTAGCTACCTTCTGGTTCCGTTCGTCGAAACTGGCAGCACATCCTACGAAGTAGATGTACTCTGCCGGCTCGCCCACCTTCACGTCTAGGTCAGCCGCCCAGTCAGCCCTCTCGTGCTCACCGAAACCGTACGGGTTTGAGGCGGACTCGATGTTGCCCATGGCGGTATTGAGGACCTCGGGGTACTCCATCGTCTCCATCATCGCATTCCGACGCAGATCGGTGAGCTTTGGTACGTGCTCGATGTATAGGGGACACACGTCAACGCAGGCGTTGCAGGTCGTGCAGGCCCACACGGCCTCGTCGGTTATCCTCTGCATCATTGTCTCCTCCGGGGTCTCGCCAGAAAGAAGCAGAGGGGCGTGGTCGTTCGCGTAGTTCCTAACGTCATGAATGACCTGCATTGGGTTCAACCCCTTCCCAGAGGCGTAGGCCGGGCAGACGTCTTGGCACCTAGCGCACGACGTGCATGACCACCCGTCTATCAGCTGCCTCCAAGAGTACTGGGCGTAGGTGCTCACCCCGAAGGAGTCTATGTCTAGTTCATCCAGGGGCACGGCCTTCCCATCGTCGTCTACAGCCAAAGGACGCATCTTTGCACTAGGCCCCGTATCGTGGAAGAACACGTTCGGGACAGCCATGACCAGATGCATGTGCTTGGACAGTGGGATTAGGAATAGGAAGGCCGAGATCGATAGCATGTGTAACCAATATGCGATGACGACCGTACTGTCTTCAAGTCCGATTTCACTGAATTGGTGGCCTATTGGCTCCCAGAATGCGCTTGGATCCTCTTTCGACTCTATCATGAAAGATGTAGTTGTAATTGTAAAAATCAATAGAAGAATTACGTTCCCCTCGAGCTGGGACTTTCCCTTGAGTTTCTCCGGTGTGAACGCCACACGCCTAACTAAGGCGGCTACGCACCCGATCAAGGCCATCGTGTAACCAAGTTCGACCATGCCATTCCAAGGTCCTTTGAGCAGGTTCGGCAGTATCTTACTAGAGAACGCATTTGCCGTAGCTAGGTCGAACATATCGGAGGCGAGCATTAGAAAGCCCCAGAACATCAGTGCGTGCATTGTTCCAGCCACCTTATCCCTTAGCACCTTCTTCTGACCTAGCCATCCGGATACGAACTCCCTTATCCTCGGGATCCATGCGTCGAATCTGGAGTCAGCTGAGCCTAGGAGGACCAACCGAGTGGCCTTCTGGACCTGGTAAACGAAGAACCCGATTGAGATTGTCCCCATTGCTAGAAGAATCATCCATCCATCTAGCGGCCCGTAAGTTTGCAGAAGAGGGTGTTCCACGGGGACTCCTCACTCAGGCTTGCCTGATAGTGCTGCGATGAGCCCTAAGACCTTGAAACAACCGCATAGTTAGGCCAACACTCATGGCCTAATTGACCAGCCAGAGGATATGGCAAGGGCCTTCGCACCAGGAAAGTGCATACTTTTCGGGGAGCATGCGGTGGTTTTCGGCCACCCGGCGGTTGCAGTGGCTATCGACCAAGGGGTTACTGTCGAAATCGAGGAGTCCAACCAATGGGCATTGGAAGGCTCGATGTTTGATCCGTCACGACATCCCCACATTACTCACATAATCCAAAACGTCTACGAGTATTCCGGGCCGCCCTTGAATATCGACGTCAAAAGCTCCCTGTTTTCGGCAGCGGGAATGGGGTCCTCTGCGGCTCTCTCAAACGCCTTCGGAGCCGCCATGCACCTCCAACTAAGCCCGGAGGAGGATTTAGACCCAATCAGAATGGCTAAGCTGGCTCATTCAGCAGAGGCTACTGCCCAGAAGGGAAGGGCCAGTCCGACCGACACCGCAACCAGCGCTCTGGGCGGTTGCGTCGTGGTCTCAGGCTCCACAGTCCCGGGAACCCGGCATGTCTTTGACACCAGCCTCCAAACTCCTGAAGGAAAGAGGGACTGGGCGGTCAACGTTGTCGACATGCCGGATGGGATCCGAGACGCTTGGCTCGTGATAGGTTACTCGGGGGTTGGTTCCCCCACGGGCAGGATGGTCGCCAAGGTAGCCAAGCTCATTTCCGACAAACCAGAGATGGAACAGGAAATGATGGAGATTTCAAACATTACTACAGCAGGACTCACCGCTCTCTCTGCAGGGAACCTAGAGGCATTGGGGATGGCCATGAACGCTTGCCACGCCAAGCTACAGAATCTCCAGGTAAGCAGCCCAAAGCTGGATCGTATGGTAGAGGCTGCCAGACCTCACTCCCTCGGGGCGAAATTGACCGGTGCAGGGGGGGGAGGATGCATGGTTGCTTTGACCCACGACCCAAACAGAGTCGAGCAGGCAATCGAGGTTGCAGGGGGGAGTCCTCTATCCACAAGACTGGGTGCGGATGGAGTCAGGGGAATATAGAAGAAATCATTGCATGAATTGTATTTCACAAACGCTCATCCCTTTATATTACCATTTATAAGCAAAAGTTTGCTCGACAACCTATGCTAAGCGATGAAGAAAGACTGACTGTAGTGAACGTTGTAGCCTCCACAAGGGTAGCGGAGGAACTAGACCTCCCAGACATAGCCATCCAGTTGAACTGCGAATATGAACCCGAGCAGTTCCCTGGCGTCGTTTACAGGGTAGTTGACCCAAAACTCGCCATACTGATGTTCAGGTCCGGAAGGGCCGTTTGTACTGGTGGAAAGAACGAGGACAACATCCAGACGGGGATAGAGAGGATGATCGGGGACCTAAGGAAGGCCGGAATAGATACTTGGGAGCTGAAGGACGTGGAGATTGAGGTCCAGAATATGGTGGCGACCTACTCGCTTTTCTATCCAGAGGACTACGGAGAGGTCGCTAGGATGGACGATATCAACACCAAGGTAATCGACGAGGGTGGCGGCATTCGTGCAGCAACAGACGAAGAGGTGGAGAACGAGGATTCGAGGATAAGGGGCATACTACAGGGGGAGCCACTCGCAGCACTCCCGAGGAAGCTAAACCTCAACAACCTCACATTCCACCTTCCTTTCGACAAGGTCGAGTACGAGCCCGAGCAGTTCCCTGGGCTGATTTACAGGCTCGACTACCCTCGCGTGGTATGCCTAATTTTCGGAAGCGGGAAGATGGTCATCACCGGTGCAAGGCACAAGGACGAGATCCTAGAGGCAGTGGAGCAGATCAAAGACGAGCTAGCAGATCTCCTCTAAACGTGCAAACCAACGTTATTGAGGAGACCGCCATGCAACGGCATGCGTCGGGCACCCTACGCCGTCCTTGCCGCTTCTCTGATCATCATGGCACCCATGGTATTCCAATGGCCGAACACGGACTATAATCAGCTGCCGTTCGAAGAAGATGATCGGTCCGTCCAGGCCAGGACGACGAGTACCGTAGACGTACCTAGTTGGAGGGTAAACGATAACTGGATGTACGACGGCTACCTCGATGTTGCAGACTTCGTCGCCGGCTCCGGGGTCTCGACAAACGTCGAGACGCTAGGAGGATCCCTCTCCAGGACGGTGCAGGACATCCTCCTGACAGAAATAGACGGAAACGAGACCCTAGTCTACGAGGTGGTCTCAGTAGGGGAATACGAGTCAGACGGATCAATCGACCTCGATGGAACCGATGGGTGCCTATACGTGGACATGGATACGACAGAGATCATACGTGCTTCGGATCTGGCGACTTTCTCCCAGAGTGCCACAATCGACGCTTATTTCGACCCCTGGTGCATCTCATGGCTTAGGCAATCCATAGGGGTACTGACCGTCGAGAATACATTCTACCCACCGCTGGAAAACTATGACTTCCCTATTTCACTAGGGGAGTCATGGGAAATGGACTACCAGCAGGAGACCCAATTCAGTGGGACGAGCGATTACGTGGACATTCCCGAAGACACCAATGACTCCAATTCCACTAGCTGGGCGGTCATTAGCCAGGGCAACTCAGGCGTCCCATTCACTGGGTGCTACCAGTCTTTCAACATCTCAAGTTACGACTCCGACGGAGATGAGACGGGATTCAACTGGTACTGCCCCGCAGTCAGGGGCGAGGTCAAGAGCTCCCTTGCGCAGGCCTTCGGATTCATAGCGGTGCATGAACTGGTGAGCTATCAGCCGGCCACTCGATCTAAGGTAGTGACAATCGAACTCGAGTACCCTCTTTCACCAACAAGCATAGACATCTCGGCTTGGATCAATGTGACCAACCAAGGGCAACCGCTGGCCGGGCAGGACCTGCAATTCAGGTACGAGTCCGAGACTCACATCCAGAACGTGACTACGGATGAGAACGGCTCTTACCATCTTAACTTCAACACAGGGGAAAAACCAGACGACTCACAAGGATTAGGTGAGCTAGGTAGCCACGGAATACTGGCATGGATAGGCGAGGAAAGCATAATCGGGGTATCGACCCTGATTATCGACTCCGATGTGCATGAGATTGACTTGGTGGCACGGTCTTCCGCAGTCACAGTGCAGAGGCTTCGGCCATCTAGCGGGAACTCTGTGAACTTGGACCCGAACACTGGATTCACAGCTGTCTCGGGTGACGTTCTGACATTCTCTGTGCCTGTACTAAACAGAGGACTCATACTCTCCCCCTCCTCGACCATTGTCGTAAGTGCTCCCGACGGGACTGAGGTTTCGGGTTCTGTGCCCCCGCTCGCCAGCCTCCAGGAATCCAGGGTAGAGGTAAACTGGACCGTTCCGTCCTCCCAGTCATTTGGAAACGCATACCTGTACTTCGAGGTCGACCCCCTGGAGGAGATTTCCCAGGACGGAAACCGCTCTAACAACCAAGGCTCCCTCGTCCTATTCGTGGGTGCGAT
>CAYFID010000070.1:0-5041 GCA_964343205.1 uncultured Candidatus Poseidoniales archaeon
ATCGCAGGTTCAATTCCTGCCGGACCCACCAAGCAAACTTTTAGGAAGAACAGGCTAATTTGACCACTCCTCCCTCACTGAAAAGGTCAATAGTGGGTGCTATGACAGAATTTCGTGGTCGAAGAGGCTGCAGCACTCGCGTCTAGGCTAAAGCACCGCCTAACAAAGAAGGAATGGACAATATCTACGGCCGAGTCATGCACAGGTGGCCTGATAGCTTCGATTCTGACTGATATCTCTGGGGCTAGCAACTGGTTCAAACAGGGTTGGATTGTATATTCCAATGATTCGAAGATGAGGGAGTTGGGGGTGGAGAACTCCGCTTTCGATAAGGATGATTCGGGAGCCGTGTCCCACAAGGTCGCCGTTCAGATGGCAAGAGGTGCTAGGTACAAATCAGGATCAAATGTTGCAGTAGCTGTGACTGGAATTGCCGGCCCAAGTGGTGCTTTCGGTGATAAGGAAGTGGGGCGTGTTCACGTTGCGGTGATTGCTGAAGATTACTTCTTGGTAAGGAGGATGGACTTCGGGGAGAATGACAGGTTGGATAACAAGAGGTCATTCGCCGCATTTGCTCTTAGATTAGCTATAGAGGCTATTGATAGGGTTGACGGCGGCAGTAAAGAGGAAGCATCCCTAAGTGGCCAACCAAAGATTAACGCCTCGGAAAGGAACAATGAGGACGGTGCAATACTTGGAATTGAGGAGTGGGAAGGGGCTGTTGCTTGGGGTTCTGAGAAGAGGACAGTGTCCCAGTCGCTCAAGAAGATAGATTTGGCATCACTAACAGACTGGGACGAGTAAGCCAAGTTTGGTTTTTTTTGAATCGATACCATCAAGGGCGTCCTAAATTGACGAGTGCGTATGCACTCGTTCGATTGGGAGGAGAGGCACAAGCAACTCACTGCAGCAGGACTCATTGTGCAGACCAGTGCCGTTACCAAGATTGAGACACTTCAGAGCGTAATTCCGTTGATCGAGGCCGCCAACTCCTCCGGAGTCAGACTCCTCAACGCTAGTACTGTTGAGGAGTTGTTGGCCATCGCACCTCCTGAACCTAGTGACGCTGTCAAACATCAGAAGGTCCTTTCTCAGTCCACCCTGTCAAAGTCTGAAAACGACCAACCACTAGGAAGGGTCCTAGCCCCGGTCCGGTCTACTAACCTCTCGCAAACTCCGAGTCCTCGTGACTCTTCCGGGTACAGCGTCGAAGATTTCCCGATGGAAGCAAATGAGGTCGAATCGGATATAGAAGTTCATTTTGATATCACTGGAAACTCATCAACAGAGGGGAGGATTTCGGACATGCAGTCTTGCTTCAGAAGCCGTCTTTCACAAATCAGGGAGATGATGCTCTCGGGGGGAGTTCTTCCCCGAAGGCCCATGAGGAACTCTGAGGCTTGGAGGAATCGAAGAAGGTACAATTCCAAGGACTATGAAATCACAATCGTAGGTCTGGCAAGCGATGTAAAGTGGGCTCGGACTGGGAGCCTGATGTTTGTTTTGGAGGACGAGACAACTCAGATAGGGTGTGTTCTGAAGCCACCATCGGACGCCTCCCCATTGCATGCTTCTCTGGATGGACTCATGGACGACGAGATAGTCGGAGTGAGTGGCTTCTTCACTTCCGGTGACCGGGATCCCCGACTAATCGTCCTGGATATCCACAAACCACCACTTAGCAACCACTCCAAGGCCCAGGCCCCTCATGACCAGGCCGTCTCGGCGGCATTCCTGTCTGACGTTCATTTTGGTAGCAAGACCTTTTTGCAACCCCAGTGGGATAAGATGATTCACTGGTTCAAGAACGACCCCCTAGCTAGGACTGTAAAGTACTTCGTTCTAAGTGGGGACGGCGTTGATGGGGTTGGAATATACCCTGGCCAAGAGAGGCACCTCACAGTCAAGGACCTGTTCAGGCAATATGGCGAACTAGCCGCAATGCTCGAGGAGGTGCCGGACTGGGTGGATGTAGTCATGCTTCCGGGTAACCATGATGCAGTAAGGCCAGCTGAACCCCAGCCCGCCCTGGACCCGGAGGTCCAACAGGACTACTCCAATACAGTATTCGTCGGAAACCCTTGTGACTTCAGCCTTCATGGGGTCAGAGTTCTATCATACCATGGCAAGAGCATCGACGACTTCGTCGCAACTCTTCGCTCTGTCACTTACTCTAAGCCCGAGATGGCAATGAAAGCAATGCTAGAGAGGAGGCATTTAGCCCCTTCATGGGGTGGAAAGACACCTCTCTCACCTGAACCAGAGGACAGGCTCGTGATTCCTGTAGTCCCAGACATCTTTGTCACTGGACATGTTCACGGGCACTTTGTTGGCGATCACAAGGGCACTTTGATGGTTCATAGTTCTACATGGCAGGATCAGACAGACTTCCAGAGAATGCTAGGTTTCCATCCAAAGCCTTGCATACTCACAATCGTCAACCTCCACACATATGCAACAGAATCGGTTCACTTTGCTTAGGAAAATCCCTTCTCTTCGGGGAAGAGGTGAGGCCAAATCATCCGTAAGTCCTTACCGTGGACAACAGGAACTCCAGCTTCTTCGAAGGCTTCGAATGACCTCGGTCTCGCAGGATTGAATCCTATGAAGGACGACCCTTCAATCCTCATAGATAGGTCGGTGCTAGAATCGCCCACCGAAACAATTTCAGATTTTTCGAACCCGTTTATCCTAGCTAGCTTCTCCACCATCAGGCCTTTTTTGTGGGAGTAAACCCTCGTGGGCAGCCCTCTAACCAAGCATCCTCTGTCGTCCCACTCGAATCCATTTGCAACCCAATCGTCAACTTTCAGCATGCTTGCTATTGCTCCAACAAATAGATCAACTCCGGATGAGACTATTGCCACATAAACACCTCTGCCTTGTAACTCCTCTACTACGTCACGCGCTCCTTCCATTAGCCCAACACCGCTATAGCACCGCATAATCTCGTCTCTGTGGATTTCTGCCTTGACACTCTTCCACAAGTTGATGTCATGTTCCACGAACTCCTCTTCGGAGATGTTACCATCCAGGAACATCTCCAGAGTTTCCGCATGCGCGCCATCATCTCCCGAATCCGTACCGAAGTGCTTGTGTATATTCTGCCATGAAGATCCATTATCGGAAAGAACCCCATCGCAGTCGAAGACTACTGCGCTAACCATAAGATTCGAGTGTATCTGCTTCATTGACGGCTAATAATTGGGTAGGTGGTTTGATTTGTCCGACCGAGCTCCGAAAAAAACGGTGAGTGGGGAAATGCATGGCCGGGCAATCAAGGTTAGGATGCTCCTTTTCGGGCCTCTAGCTGAAAACTTTGGGTCCAAGGAGATCGAAGTCGCACTTGAGGAGGGATCGACCGTTCTAGATCTAGCAGAGAGGTTTGCATTATCCGAAATGCTATCGAATGGCCTGAGAGTGGCAGTTGACGGGAATATAGGGGTTGATCCAGAAGAGCCCCTACATGATTCTGCGGAGGTGGCATTCCTCCCTCCAGTTTCTGGTGGTTGAGGGAAAATACACCAAAGCATTTGAACCATGCTGCCTGCTCATGAGGGCGATAGCATGGCTCTGGGACCGACAGAGATCGTAATCCTTGTTGTGATTGCGATTTTTCTTTTTGGTGCAAACAGGATTCCGCAATTGGCTAGAAGTGTTGGAAGAGCAAAGGGGGAATTCCAGATGGGTATGAAGGAGGCATCAGAGATGATCGCCATAGAGGATATGGATAGGGGTGGAATGACGGAGGACGTCTCCTCTGAGCAAGAGTGACTATCTTTTCCTAGCGATTCTTAATCCTGCCCCACAAATCTTGCAATTGCCCAAACTTTCTCCACTCGGAATCGTCCCCTTGTGAGATTCTGTAACATCTCCGCAACCAATACATCTAATCTCCCAGGTCCAAACTTGTGAAATCCCCATCGATTCTACAGTCGACCATTCCAAACCAGCTACGCTGCATAGATTTTGTAACCTGTAGTCATCAGTATGCATTCTCCCCCTCTTCTCCATTGCCAACGCAAGTAGGCCTAAATCAGTCTCAGAAAGTCCTACAAGATCACCAGTTTCTCTAGCTAGATCCGTTGCTTCTTTCAATGAAATCTCAGAAGGCGAATTCCAATTCAGACAAGCTGCTTCGATTGATAATATCCTGTCAGGAGCGATTCTAAGGACTTCTGCCCTCTGCCCATCAACAACAAATCCGTTCTTCAGGGAATCCACTGGCCAGCTAACGAGAGCCGCAGTGTCCAGCACGTCCACCCCAGACATGGCCCTGCGGCGCCTGACACAATTATAGGTCTGTTACTGCTCCCTGACTTCAACTATCTAAGCAACGGTTATTTTGACATCTATTGACGATAGACCATGCTGGAACGAATCGTAGATCCAGTAGTTGAATGGGCGGACGGCTTCGGTTTGTTGGGGCTTGCCTTAGTTTCGGCTTCCGAAGCCGCAATTCAGCCCGTTCCACCCGATCTACTGGTAATCCCTCTAGCTTTGGACGCGGGCAGCACTTCAAGTCTGATTGCAATTTTCCTCGTAGCAACCTTGTCTAGCGTAATTGGTTCCCTAGGGGGCTACGCAATCGGGTTATACGGTGGTCGCCCCCTCATCGAAAGGCTAGCTAAGCCCTCCACATGGAGGAAACTCGAGGAGCTGACTCGTAGATATGGGGATGCCGGGGTATTCATTGCTGCTGTTTCTCCAATACCTTACAAGGTCTTGGCATGGGTTGCAGGAGCAGGAAGGATGGATATCAGAACCTTTCTTTTCGCCGGATTGTTTGGAAGGAGCATTAGATTCGGATTGGAGGTCATTGTGCTTGGGATGTGGGGGGAAGAATTTATTCAGATGCTGGAGAGCCCAATTTTCTGGATTGTCGCTGGAATACTTTCTATCGTGGCCTTTGTTCCAATTAGTTCGTGGTGGAAGGGACTTGACAACTCAGAAGAACTGCAGCACCAACAGAACTGATTATGAGATGGCCGCATCTCGCGAATTCGTCGCTCGTGTGGTGTAGTTCGGTCCATCATGCCGC
>CAYFID010000071.1:0-5034 GCA_964343205.1 uncultured Candidatus Poseidoniales archaeon
ACCTTGGTGGAGGGGTCCTTGCTCCACCCCGAGATGTGCCTTGCTAGTTCTATGAACCTGGCATCCCACTTATCGCTCACGGGCCGCGTGTCAGGAGGCTCGGTAATCATCCTTCGGTTCGTTCCCTCGGAGGGTGTATGGTGAGAGCGTCCCAGTGTTCGGCTCCCTCCCTGTTCAGAGACTCCTCGATGACCTGGCCAACAAGGTAGACGCTCCCTGTCACATACACGACGCACCCCCTATGGCTGGCAATCTTCGATGCTAATTCCATTGCATCTGAAGGATCTTCAACGATGTCGGGCTGATCACCACACAGGGAGGATAGTGCGCTAGCTAGCTCTTCGGCGGGAACGGTCGCGTTTCTACCGCCGTGGACCTCCGTAACTATGGAATGTAGTCTCCGGTTATTATCGGAGAGGGGGAGTATCGTCTCCGTTAGGCTTCCCTTGTCTGTCATCCCCAGGACCAGAACGTGCTCCATCCCCGAGATCCTAGCTAGGTCGTGAGCTAGGCTCTCCGCGTTGTGCGCGGCGCTAAGGTGGCACTCGACCCCCGACCAATGAAAGTGCTCATCAGTCCTCCCAGCCCATGTGACTGGAGATTCAACCGCATCCCACCCAATCATAGAGCCAATCTCCAGTGCCATTTCCCTAGCTACCTGCTGAGCGTCGTAGCCCCCTGGGGAGAACCAGAACACATCTGGACCAGCAACCGCCTCTATCGACCCCCTGACTTCAGGGTCTTCCTGATTCAGGCAGATGAGGGGCACCCCTTCCTTGTGGATCCCTGCCTTCTCGGACGCTATCTCTGAGAGGGTGCTGCCCAGGATCTCAGAGTGGTCCATGGAGATGGTAGTGATCGCGCACACGTCGGGCTCTACCAGGCTCGTGGAGTCCAGTCTCCCGCCCAATCCTGTCTCCACAACCGCTCTGTCAACGCCTGATCTAGAGAATGCCAACATGGATGCTAGGAATGTCACCTCGAAGTATGTGGGTTCTATCCTAGGCTCTATGAGGCTGGCCATCCGGACCTCCTCGAGAAGTTGGTCGAAGGCCTCTGGACTCACCGGTATGCCGTCGATCCTAGCCCTCTCCTCCACAGTAATCAGGTGTGGAGAGGTGAATAGGCCGATTAGCTCCCCGTTCCTAGATCCGAGTGAGGACAGGTGGGCGCATAGCGACCCCTTACCGTTGGTGCCCGCCACGTGCACGCTAGGGAAGTCTCTCTGTGGGTTCCCGAGTCTGTCTAGCATATCCGAGCACGTAGACAGCCCTAGCCGGATTCCTGCGCCAATCCTGCCTGCCAGCCAGCCCCTAATGTCACCCTCGTCAACCCTGGCCATGTCTGGGTCAAGGTGAAATGCGCCTTGAAGGTCGTGGAAGCATGGCGGATTCCCAGATCGAGGAAATCCTAGATGCGGTTCGCGACCAATGGACGTCCATGGCAGGCATGGCTGCGATGTTCACATCGTCTATTTTGATCGGTGTCTTCATCCAACCTTTCTACAACTTCGAAGAAATGAGGGCCTTCGGAGAGGAAGGTACGACAGAGGCGAGATTCATACTGCTAGAGCTTGGGATGATCTTCATTTTCACGATTGCCATAATTTGGCTTGCTAGGAAGGGCCTAGATGTACTGATCAAGGGGATAGTGTTCCTAGCACTGTGGTATAGCCTGTTCATGGCCATTGGACCAATAATTGCAATACTGATGTGGATCATTAGCCTTAACAGCGGAAATCTTTGGGCAGTCATTACCCTGGTGACATCTGTCTCGATGATGTACACCCTGCACAAGTTCCCCGAGTGGTACGTAGTGAATTCAGTGGGGTTACTGGTAGGCTCCGGGGTAATTGTGATGCTTGGGATTGCCTTCGTTCCAGTCCTGATAATCTTCTTCATGGTTCTTGCAGCGGTCTACGACCACTGGGCCGTGAACAAGAGCAAGCACATGCTAGAGCTAGCGGACACGATGATTGGGCTGAAGCTGCCCGTGCTCCTAGTAGCACCTAAGAGTTCCAGCTACACTTTCTTGGACCAGGAGGGGGACGTAATGGATCGGTCAGCTAAGTTGGATGATCCCTCCGATGGAGTCCAGAAAACAGAGACAAAGAAGCCGGGGCCCAAGGGAAGGGATGCCCTTTTCATGGGCCTTGGCGATGTTATCTTCCCGGGGATGCTGGTGATTTCCTCCATCACATTCCTTCCCGACTATGGCCCAGTTGTCTTCGACTTCTGGGGGGAGCCGAGCAAGCCGGTGCATCTAGGAGCGATGTTGGTGGGAATGGGGACACTGCTCGGGGGGCTATTCGGATACGCCGCTCTGATGACTCAGGTGGCCAGGGGCAAGCCGCAGGCGGGCCTCCCGCTGCTTAACGGAGGAAGCATCCTAGGCTACCTCATCTCTGGAGCAATATTCATCGGTTTGGACGAACTATGGCAGGACATTACGTTCTTCTGAGTTATTCCCAATGATTTGAAGGGCGGAGGCTAAGCCAAAAGGCCGGTCACGATGCTGGACATGGCGATGTTCCGGGAGCACGCGGACGTCATCAGGGCCGACCACGACAGAAGGGGAATTCCCCATGACTCGATTGATGAGGTAATCAGGCTGGACGAGGATTGGCGCAAGTCCCAGTACGAGGTCGACCAGCTCAGGAGGAAGAGAAACGAGGCCGCTAGGGGGATCGCGGAGGCTAAGAAGTCGGGAGACGAGCCGGCCGTAGCCGGGATAATGGCTGAGGTCGCGGACATCGGGTCCAAGATCGACGACCTGACATCGTACTCAGAGGAATGCCTCTCAACCAGGGACAAGCTGAGGATGAGCATCCCCAACATCCTGCACGAGGATGTGCCAGTTGGAGAGGACGACCAGAAGAACACGCTTCACAGCCTCCATGGGGACAAGCGGAAGCTGGGTTTCGAGGCTAGGAACCACAACGAGCTAATCGAGATGAACGGATGGGTGGACCAGGCCAGGGGAGCTAAGGTAGCAGGGAGTAGGTTCTACTTCCTGCAGGGAGACCTTGCGAGGCTAGAGATGGCCCTACAGCAGTATGGAGCTGACTTCCTGATTGACAGAGGGTACACCCTCGTCCAACCCCCACTGATGATGAACAGGGAGGCCTACGAGGGAGTGACGGACCTCGGTGACTTCGAGACAGTGATGTACGGCATTGAGCCGGACAAGTACTACCTTATCGCGACCAGCGAGCATCCGCTGACAGCGATGAGGATGGGCGAGATAATCGAGCCCTCGGAGCTCCCGATAAAGATCGTAGGCGTCTCACCTTGCTTCCGTAGGGAAGTGGGGGCGCATGGCTTGTCGGACAGGGGGATTTGGCGGGTCCACCAGTTCACCAAGGTAGAGCAGATCGTCATCTGCGAGCCGGACGACTCTTGGGGGCACCACGAGGACCTCCTGACTAACGCCGTCGACATGTGGGACAGTCTAGGGCTGCACTACAGAGTAGTCAACATCTGCACCGGGGACATGGGGACGGTTGCGTCCAGGAAGTACGACCTAGAGGCATGGCTGCCGGGTGCGGGTGCCTACAAGGAAGTGGTGTCCTGCTCCAACTGCACGGACTACCAGGCAAACAGGCTCAGGACGAGGTACAGGACCCCAGAGGGAAACTCTGCCGTACACACCCTGAACTCCACAGCCATAGCCACCAGCAGGGCACTCGTGGCCATTGTCGAGCAGAACCAGAACGAAGATGGCACTGTGAGCGTTCCAGAGGTACTGAGGCCATACATGGGCGACAAGGCGGTTCTTGGGTCGCTCTGATACGGGATAGGTTCATCCCGGTGCGTTCGCCATTGGAGGCATGCGCGTCACTTTGGCCACTGCCTTCCTCTTGCTAGCCTCGCTGGCTCTCGGCCCTCAGTTTGGGATGGCTGGGGAGATATCGGAGGGGGGTTTGAATCGCATGGATACTGGCTCTTCAAACGACTCGGGCGACTATGGGCCAATCCAGTACACTGACGAGTTCCAGTACGCAGGGATAGGTCCCAGCAACCGCTCGGCTACGCTGATGATGCCCGGAGGTCACGACTACGACCATCCCCTACCTCTGGTGGTTTCGCTTCATGGCCACGGTGGGAGCGGTTTCTGGGGAGCATGGTACATGAGCTTGTTCGACAGCGTCCTGAACAACGAACACCTGCTCCTATACCCTGATGGGACGATGAACCCAATTGGGAACAGGTTCTGGAACGCTACCGCGGCTTGCTGCAACTACTGGGACCAGGACGTCGATGATGTGGGTTGGCTGATGGGGCTGATCGACGTGGCAATAGAAAGCTACGGGGCCGACCCCGAGGGAGTCGTGTTCTTGGGTCACTCCAATGGGGGCTTCATGTCCCACAGGATGGCATGCGAGCAGGGAGACAGGATCAGGGGCATTATCTCCTCGGCAGGCTCCACATTCGATGATTTTGACGAGAACTGCGCCGAAACAGGGCACCCGAACATCCTGCAGGTCCACGGCACCTACGACTGGGTGATTTACTACGACGGAGGTTATGACCACGACTTCTTCGACGGAGAGGAGAACTACTACCCGGGAGCGGAGAGCACCGTAGGATCGTGGGCCAACAGGTCGGGATGTGACAGCAACTACACTATCCTCGGGGAGTTGGACATCGTATCCCCCGCTGGAACAAATGAGACAGACATGCTGGAGCACCTGAACTGCACAGAGGGGAACAAGGTAGCGCTATGGAGGATCAACGAGGGCGCCCACTCTCCGGACTACCACGACGAGTTCCCCAACATTACGCTCCAATGGGCGCTTGACGGGTTCGTCCGAGACTCGGACGGAGACGGGCACAGGGACGATATGGACCAATTCCCGTACAACCCTAACGAATGGGCCGACTCCGACGGGGACGGGGTGGGCGACAACTCGGACGCCTTCACAACGGACCCGACGGAGTGGTCCGACTCCGACGGGGACGGGGTGGGCGACAACTCGGACGCCTTCACAACGGACCCGACGGAGTGGTCCGACTCCGACGGGGACGGGGTGGG
>CAYFID010000072.1:0-5004 GCA_964343205.1 uncultured Candidatus Poseidoniales archaeon
GCTGGACCCGTAGACGGTGAATGCGCTGAAGTTGGTTGCAGCCATGGTGACTAGCAACACTGGCCCTGAGAGGCTTCTGTCTGCCAAGTAATACGATTCGTCTCCTGACCCTAGGTCCCTTCGAGCCCATATTGCGAATAGCACCATCGCAAGGGCATAGCCTCCAACGATTACCCAAGCAGAGGACACGTATCCCCGAAGGGGGGCTCGGCATTATGTTGTCTGCGGGCTATGTCTCGTCACCATGGGAACTTGTACACCCAGATTACGAAGTCGTTCAGAATGCACTGGATCCCTAGCATAAATGCCCCTGCAACCATCAATCCCGACCCATCAATTCCATCCTGGTAGGCGCCATAGGCTAGTAGCCCTAGAATCAGGTTTCCTACCGATGTCAGGAACAGAGTCCCAATTACGAGGATCGGAGTCCAAGAGTAGTCGTTTTCCATATGGAATATTGTGCTCTCAATCCAAAGTGCCGAGGGAATCAGGATCAAGAAGTAGGCAACAAGTAGCCTAGATGCACCATTTCCGTCAGACTCCCCCCACGGCCATCTCATCGATCCTAGAGTCGCCTCATCGAACTGGAAGAAAACGATGTACCAATACATCAGGAACCCAAATGCTGCGATGAACATGAATGGCACGATGTAGATCTGCCAGGACTCAGGAATCCCGCCCCACAGCTCCGCGGGCCTCTCAGCGTGTGAGACACCGTATACGTATGAGGCCAGTACCAATGGTCCGAACACGAACGTGAAAATCAGAACCAGTTGGCGCGTCACTTCCATGATGCGCCCCAGGGGTCACCAGTCATAAAATCAAAGCCGACCACTCTCTCCAGTGGCCAATGGCCGTGAAATACGAGGAGCCGGAGTACGAAGTAGTGTCGCAATACCCGGGATTCGAGGTCAGGAGGTACTCGGACACTATCCAGGCCAGGGTGAGGACGGAGGGTAGGAACTGGCGAGGATCGAGCGGGGGGTTCAGGCGTATCGCTGGGTATATTTTCGGTAGAAACGATAGGGAGCAGATGATCGCAATGACCGCACCCGTTCATATCTGGAACGATGGAGATGGGACAATGATGGCCTTCACAATGCCTTCAGAGTACTCTATGGACGATCTACCTAGCCCAAATGACAGTGGAGTACACCTCATTCATGCACAAGGGGAGGCGTTCGGGGCCCTCTCGTTCAGAGGGCTATCAGGACCTCGTAGGGCACAGCGTCTAAAACGCCGGCTAAAGGCAATGGTAGCCAAGGAGGGCCTTGCCCCTTCAGGCCCGGCTATGCTCGCAGTGTACGACGACCCCACATCCACCATCCCTTTCCTGAGGAGAAACGAGATCCTCATTCCACTCGAGGACCAATTACCGAAAGCAGATTAATCCGGACCTAGGGCTGCAATCGTGCAAAGGTGCGGAGTCGAGGAGGTTTCGAAGGCCCTGGAGTCAGAAGATGTGACACTCTTGCTATACTTGAGGGACTCGTCCAACTCTAAAGCGGCAAGACTCAGGAAGATTGCTGAGCAGAGGGGAATAGCGGTCCGAGAGGCCTCCATGAGGGATATGTGGAGGATGGCACGAGTCAACGAAAACCAGACTCCGCCCCCAATCTTGGCCCTGGTGGGCAGAGAACCAAGCGCAACGGTGGAGGATGTCCTGGAATCCGGGGGTGTATCCTGGCTCATCGCCGGTGCCCGCTACCCCGTCAACATAGGCTTCACAATCCGCACAGCCGAGGTCAGCGGAGCCAAGGCAGTGTTCGTCGACGGAGATCTGAGCCATTCAGAGAAGAAGGCTGCAAAGAGGGCCTCAATGAAGGCCCACCGATTCATGCCAGTCCACTGGGTCGATGGTGACGAGATTGTTGGGAGGGCGAGGGATGCAGGCTTCAGGGTCTTGTCGCTGGAGGATTCCGGACCCACAGAGCCCTGGGAAGCCGATCTTACGGGGGACGTCCTTCTCGTGGTAGGTGGGGAGCACGACGGGATCCCTCAATCCATCCTAGAGAAATCGGACTCCGTAATTAGAGTCCCGATGTCAGGATTCGTTCCCTCTTACAACCTACAGGCACCAATGGCAGTTGTAGCCGCTGAAGCAATTAGGCAGAGGGGGGATGGCTAGAATTTGGAGTCTAGCTCACGACCAATAATCAACCTCTGAATCTGACTGGTTCCCTCGAAGATCTGGTAGATCTTGGCCCCTCTCATTCTTCTCGCAACTGGGTACTCCTCGGAGTAGCCATACCCGCCGAGAATCTGCACTGCGTCAGTGGTGACTTCCATTCCAATGTCTGCAGCAAACCTCTTCGCGTGGGCGGACTTTAGGGTCGCCCTCTCTCCGGAGTCAATCGCACTAGCAGCGCTGTAAGCTAGCAGCCTAGCAGCCTCAATCTTAGTAGCCATGTCGGCCAGCATGAAGGAAATCGACTGGTGCTGAGAAATTGGCTTTCCGAAGGTCTTCCTCTCCTTGGCGTATGCCCATGCTTCTTCCATGGCCCCCCTGGCATTCCCCAATGCTGCAGCCGCCACTGCAGGCCTAGAGTGGTCGAATGCCTTCATCGCATTCATCCAACCTCCTTTCTCAACACCTCCGATCAAATTGGCCTCAGGTACTCTGACATCAGTGAAGCTCACTCCTCTGGTGTCCGAACACCTCTGTCCCATGTTGACTTCCTTCTTTCCCAGTTTAATTCCAGGAGTGTCTGCATCCACGATGAACCCACTCAGGCCACCGTATCCAGCTGATTTGTCAGTGTATGCCAGTACGAAGAACCAATCTGCGTATCCTGCCCCGGAAATCCATGCCTTGCTGCCATTGATGACGTACTCGTCACCCTGCTTTGCAGCCTCCGTCTTCAGGGACTGCACGTCAGACCCTGCATCGGGCTCGGTAACGCAATACGCTGCGAGCTTCCCCGAAACGACTCTGCCAAAGTACTCTGCCTTCTGCTCCTCCGTTCCTCCGGTAAGAATGGGCAAACAAGCCAGCATCGTGTGGTAAGCTGCTGTACCGAAACCCGGGTCACCCCTAGAGATCTCCTCACAGATGATTACTTCGTCCAGTGACGACATCCCCTGTCCCCCATACTTCTCGGGGATTGTAACGTTCAGTAGCCCCAACTCGTGAGCCTTGTTTATGGTCTCCAGCGGGTAGGTACCCTCTCTGTCCCATTCCTCTGCGAATGGAATTACTTCTTCATCGCAGAACTCTCTAGCCATGTCACGAATCATCTGCTGCTCTTCGCTGAGCCTAAAGTCCACCATGGCCTATCCGGGGAATGTCACTATTTGAGTGATTTCTGTCTATGCTCTTTTTGCATTAAGTGCAATTTACCCACCTCGAAATTGTACAATCATTCAGGACCACATTATTCTTCTAATCCTGCCCAGTGGCCTGTTTCGTGCCGATAGACGATGACAAGCTATCTTCTGAGATAAAGAAGATCAAGTCCCCGATAAGGTTCCTCCTGTGGACTTTCCTGAAGTTCCCGGCTTCCCGGTTCGCCGGTTTGAGGATGGAAAAACTGGACGCCGAATCCTGCGTGGTCACCATCCCGGGGGGGTGGAGGTCACAGAACCCGTTCAACAGCATGTACTGGGCGGTTCAGGGCATGGGCGCCGAGCTTTCCACTGCAGGGTACCCGTTGGCATTGGTTAGCTCGATGCAAGAGAAAACCAGGACGCTGGTGGCAGGCCAGGAGGCGAGGTTCACCAAGAAGGCCAGGGGCAGGGTCTCCTTCACCTGCGAGGACGGGCATCTCGCCAGATCAGCGCTAGAGGAGAGTATCGAAACAGGAAAACCTGTGAACGTAGAATTCACCTCGGTGGGCAGGGACTCCTCGGGTGATGTTGTCTCTGAGTGGGTTTTCAAGTGGAACTTCCTCGTGATTAAGGGAGGTTGAAAGAATGGCCGATACCCGACTCACAGATCACGCCTGCGTGGAGTATCCCATCATCTGCGGAGCGATGTACCCATGCTCTAACCCCGAGCTGGTCCAAGCCGCTGCCAATGGAGGGGGGATGGCCATCATCCAACCGGTCTCCCTCACAGTAGTCCATGGCTTCGATGAGCCGGACCTGAACCAGGGCTTGGTAAATGGAATCAGGTACATCAGGTCGAAAACCGACAAACCCATCGGGTTCAACGCCTTGATAGAGAAGGGCAATGACAAGTACCTCCAGAGGATGTCCCAGTGGATCGATATCGCCTTGGACGAGGGTATTCGATTCTTCGTAACCTCCCTGGGGAAGCCGGATTGGGTTTGCGATAGGGTGCATGCCCGAGGCGGGTTCGTCTACCACGACGTCACCACCCGGTACCACGCCGAGAAGGGTGTGGAGTGTGGGGTCGACGGGCTGATTTGTGTAAACAACAGGGCCGGGGGTCACCTAGGGTCCGATAGCATGGAGAAGATGTTCGACGACCTTTCCGACCTCGGTCTTCCCCTGATCTGCGCAGGAGGGGTTGGTAGCGAGGTGGAGCTGAAAGAGGCTCTCAGAATCGGCTACGATGGGGTCCAGATGGGCACCAGATTCATCGCAACCACGGAGTGCACAATGCCGGACGGGTACAAGGAAGCGATCGTTGAGTCCGGGGAGGATGACATCGATTGGACTGTCAAGTTGACAGGAATCCCAGTTTCCGTGATCAAGACGCAGGGCTACAAGAGGGAGAACTCCTGGATTGTCAGGACCCTTCTCTCAGGCAGGCTAAAGCATAGGACAAGATGGCTTCTGAACAGTCTCTCATTCAGGAGGTGGCGAAAGATGTCCAAGGGATCCAAGTCGTCGAAGGACATCTGGTCTGCCGGGAAGAGCGTGGAGACGATCCATAGCGTGGAGTCCGCGACCACGATAATGAGGAGGCTGGGCGAGTCTCTGGATTGAATCCCCTCCTGGGCCACATCCTCAATCTCCATGGTCGCATAAGATGGAATCCGAGAGTTCCAAGAACGACCAATGCCTAACTATGCAAGTTGAGGCCACCTTCTCTTGATC
>CAYFID010000073.1:0-4947 GCA_964343205.1 uncultured Candidatus Poseidoniales archaeon
AGGTTTGTACTGTTAGGTTAGTCATTGCTGGACATGTGCGTGCAGTCGTCAGAAGTCAGATGCCTCCTGTTGGAGTTTGGAATGATACATCTCAAGGAATTAGTCAATCAGGTGGAAGCCTTGCTGAGACTCTCCAAGAGTGGTCTGATGAAGGATGCAAAACAATTGTCATGGATGCTGAAGGAGAGCCTGTAGGTGATTTGACATTCGAAGGAGAAATTGGTTTTGTTCTCTCAGATCACAAGCCTTTCACCGATGATGAATTGGAACTCCTTATTGGTCTCGAAAGGGTTTCTATCGGCCAAAAATGGCTGCAAGGGCACTCTTGCATCGCGATTGCCCACCACCACTTAGACATGGCCTAAAGCAGCCATTTGGGTAACCCAGATGGTGCGGCTTGAGATGCCGCTTGCATAATCTCTGCACTGAGGCCAAGAGGATGGTTGATTGGCCACGAGGAGAGAGGGGTTACTGCCACCGAGTCGGAATTAATCGCATTGCAGTCGGTTTCTGATATGTCTTCTTCCACAATTTTTGCTGCCCCCACTTTGAAACCAACATCGAATTGCTCGATGTCTCTGATATCTATAGCGTTCCGATACCACCTTGATCCTAAACTTACAGTCTGAATTGTTCCATTCCATGTTCTTGGAGAATTGATGTTGAGAATCATATCTCCATTTGCAAAGGCGGACATGATAAGTTGACTCATGTTCGTGCCTTCTGGGACTATACTGCATCCTTCTGGTCTGCCCAAATTGAAAGGCGTTCGTGGGAGTTTAGCTACACACGCCTCGATGAGTGATACCATAGCAGGGAGAGCTTCCTCAAAATTAGAGTGTTCATAAGTTGCTAGACTGAGAGCTATAGAAGGCATTCCATAGAGAGATGCCTCACGAGCAGCTGACACAGTTCCAGAATGCAGCACATCAACAGACAGGTTTGGTCCCTGATTGATTCCCGAGACACACATCGTTGGCTTGATTTCAGGGGCCCATGCCCTTAGGCCGCCATCAATGGCTACAATGGCACAGTCACAGGGTGTGCCATCTAGAGAGAAAATTCTCAATGGGGGGCCATCCAATTCTCTGATTGATTTAGCAATGTCTTCGCGTTCCTCGAGCTTGAGTTGATGATTGAGTGTGAGCCTCATGCCTGAGCAAGACTGTTCGCGTGCCGGTGCAAGGACAACTAACGGATGTCCCTTGGAATGTAACTCCTTGATTAGAACTTCTAGGCCCTTTGCTTCTACGCCATCGTCGTTGGTAAGAAACAGGGCCGGCTTGTCCATGAAACCGGGCACGCTTGGAGGTTCTTCAATCAGTATCTGTCACGACTCCTGAAGAATACTCCTCCATCGTAACCATGATTGCTCCAGCTAGCATCAGAGGGCCTCCAAGTAGAGTCCACATTCCTAGAGTAATCTCTCCCTCCCACAACCATCCAATTAGGCCCCCAACTACTGGCTCAAATAGAAGGATGATTGAGACCGTAATAGGGGCTATCCAGCGTAGAACAGTGTTGATTCCGGTATGCCCGATCAACCCGGGCCCGATAGAGAGATATGCTATCCATGATAGCCAAACAGCATCACTCCAACCGAACAGAGAATGTTCTGGTATAGTATCCGAAATGCTGGCACCTTCCTGGGATATTGCAGCCATTGCAAGCCAGATTCCTGCTCCCAATGTGACAGGAAATGCATAGACGAAAATCGGGGTCTGTCGCTCTGATCTTAGATGGCGGCCTGCTAGCAAATAGCCTACTACAGTTGCAGCACCTAGGAATGCAGCGGCGTCGCCTGCCATTGTGACCTCTCCTCCCGAATCTACATCTCCGAGTGATAGGAGTGCCCCTACTAATCCGATTAATACACCCAGAATGTGCCCCCTACGGACAGCTATTCCCATTAGTGGCATCAGTAGAACTAGGACGATTGGGTGTATGGATACAAATAGAAGGCTGTGCACAAGGCTTGTGTGATCTAATGACCAGACCCAAGAGCCGAAATGGGCACCTAGAAAGATGCTCGATACCAACATAATGCTCCAATCTTTTGAGGTGACTGAACCTGGCGCCATACGGCTGTACTGGTAAAGGAATCCAGGCAGTAATACTAGGGCAGTACCTTGCATTCTCCACGAAGCCCTGAGAAGTGGAGGCACTTCGCTCATTGACTGCAACACGATACCTGCACTGGATACAGCAATCAGGGCCACGAACAATATGCCCCAAGCGAATAGAGGAGGTTTGCCTTCATCCATGTGCGACATCTCAATCGGCAATCTCTGCATCCATGACCTCAGAGCCACCACCTTCCTTGACTCCGATTATCCCAGCAGCTCGGAACAATACGAAGATGATACCAGCCAAGAATACGTTGACTACAAGGAAGCCTGCGAACCTAGCTTGTGGCCACCACGATTTGATACTCATTGACTCAGTACACAATACTGATTCGGGAAGAATCTCACAAGACGGTTCCTTTCCATCCATGATGTCTGACGCAATTCGCGAGGTTGCATAGGCCAGAACCCACCCGAAGTCATCATCAGTGGCACCGATCATCTCATCGAGATATGTGTCTTCAGTCCAAGAATCAGGCAGATACTCCTGCTCGGTCTCAAGTTCGTCCGTCACTGCCAAAACAGCAGATTCAACTCCGAAGAATGCCTCTCCAGTCAGAGCTCCCGCTGCTACCATGAAGGTGAACAGTAGCATAAGTGCCCTGCTCTTCTCCGAGGCAGCCGACCCCTCCGAAAGGCGAATCTCCTCGACTTTGGGTAACAAACGCCTCTTCTCCCACCAATCACGGGCCGCACCTCCTGCAAGCATCGGGAATGTAACGGGAGTGGGTAGATACATTCCCAGACCGAACGATGTTCCCATACCTGTGGCCCATTCAGCGAAGGCCCCTAGGGCGAAGCCCAGAGCCAGTGCATACCAGTCTCCTTGGCCTTCAGCTAGGATGATTGTGAACGAAGCGAAAGCGTTGGCCTGAGGAGCTAGGAGGTCGATACTGCCGTCGGCAAGTAGCATGGACAGGAAGATAGCCACACCGGCCCCTAGAATAGCCCCTGGAACAACGCCCATGATATTGCCCTTGGAGATATGATAGGGCCGGTTACCGATGTAGAGGCTGTTCTTGTAGTCGCCCACAACAGTGCCAGACATAGAGATCGCAGAGCCGAAAACCGTAGTACCCACTAATGCCATCAACACAGATTCCTCGCTGGTCAGGCCTACTGGTAGATTGAGGAATACTAACAATAGCATCAGCAGGACAATGAAAGAAGTTCCCGAAACTGGCTCGATTCCTGTTTCACCCATGACTCTGACCGCTATAGCTCCGAGCAAGAAGGTAGTAGCCAGTAATACGATTGCAAAAATCAAGGCAGGTATGATCGGGAAACCTCCGAGTGCGAATATAGCTACCATCGCAACGAATGCAATCCCCATGAAAATAGGAATGTGCTCGAGTGGCCACTCGTACCACCCCTTGTCTTCGATGAACTCATCTCCCTTTTCTCCAGTGAATGCGCGAGAGATGTCTCCGAAGATATTGACGAATGTGGGGGCCATCTTCAGCAGGCCGTAAACGCCACCGCCGAGGATTGCCCCGATTGCGATTGTTTTGACAATTGAACCAAATGCTTTCCATTGCACAATAGGATAAATCGGTAGCGAGGATACATCTCCATACTCTGTGATTTCGATGTATTGCCCCAATGCAGGGTCGTAAACTGGTGTATCTAAAAGAACCACCAGAGGGACGAGATAGAACCAAGCAACCAAGGATCCTAGATTAACCAAAAATGCGACTCTGAACTTCATAAACCAGCCAATTGCGAGCAATGTGGGGCTGAGTTCCACACCAAGAAAAGTGTATGAGAAGATATTACCAGACTCATACGGGGTGATTCCAGAAAATGGAGCGAAGCCAATCGGTTCTCCGTTAATGTCAACGAGTTTGCTTGGTTGGTGCAACCATCTCTCAGTATATATCGACGCCAGTCCCCACTCTTCTCCCGACAGGGTCATAGCTATCCAATCGGCAATGCTTCCAGGGGCGCCAGCGACATTTTTTCCCCACCTGAGAGGATAGTCAATTAGGAACATGAATCCCATCGTGAGGACTGTCCATAATCCCACTGTCTTGAGGGACTCTCTTGCGGCATCGGCAGCACCACTGCTGACGTCGGATGAAATATCGAGCATCTTGAGAGTGGCCTCGAATCCCGGCATTGGCAATGGATCTTCGACCAGCCAAACACGTCTGAAGATGATGAAATACATCACTCCTAGGAAACCGGCGAACATCGAGGCAATGATACCGATGAATGCTAGTTGTAATGTATCGACAGAAGAGATTAGGTGGCCATCTCCGACGATATAGTCGTCCGAGTATGCCAACAGGAATATTGCCGGGAATGTAAAGATGAATCCTGTTGAGGCGTGAGTAGCCCCCGTTGTGGCACTAGTTGCTATGTTGACTTCTGATGGCGACCATTTCAATGCCATTCCTAGGAGATATGCAACATACCATGCAGCAGATACAGCAAGCCCTATTTTGAGCCCTATGTAGGCTGTCACTCCACTGAAAACAGCACCGATTAGAATGCCAATTAGGACCTTTCTCGTATCCCAGTGGCTAATTTCAAATGAATCCTGTAGGTTCTTCTCCTCAAGGTACTGCTCTAGAAGACCTGTGTTCAGATTATTGTACATGTCCTCGTCTAACCAAGTTAACGTACCCTTCTCAATGGCTTCCAGACCAGAAGGAGTGACTGGTTGCCTGTAAGCTGAACGTTCTACATCAGACATGCTACGCTCCTCGCTCTGCGGTCTGAGTAAGCCGCTTATACTTCTTCTCCGCCATCAGAGGAGAAGTGCTGTATTGAGAATCAATGGTCTCGCGTGATACGATATCTACCCATAGCTTCCATC
>CAYFID010000074.1:0-4827 GCA_964343205.1 uncultured Candidatus Poseidoniales archaeon
GGACACCGGATTTCAAATCCGGCGCAATACCAGGCTATGCGACGTCTGCAGCGGGCCTGCGTGTGAATCTTCACGGATGAACCTTGCAGCGGGTCATCCAAGTCTATCCCGTCTTCGCCACTAACGATTTGGGGGGTTGGGTCCGCCTCGCACATTTAGCTGAGCATCGTGGAACTCGAACCTAACTGGAGTGGTCATGGAGATCTCCCCGTCCAGACTGATGAATAGGGGGGGGTCGTGGCCCACCTCGGCTGTGGGGTTGCCCTCCGAGTCAAGTGCCCTGATCTCGAAACTCCTACAGGCATCCATGCTGATCTTGCCCCATCTGCCAACGTGCTTGCCCTTCTCCAAGGGCCCCATCACCCTCAGCATCTGGGACTTGGAAAGGCCGAAGCCGAGCACGATGGAGGCGCTTTCTCCAAACGGGTGCATCCCAGGGGCCACTCGGTAGCCCCCTCCGAATGTCTCCGCCTGCATCAAAGCGAACAGCCCGGTCAGATCCACCTTGTATCCGGGCTGTTCGTCCACTTTGATCCAGGCCATCTGGCTCTTCCACGTCAGGATCGCCCTGATTGCGAGGAAAGTGTACTTCTTCTGACCGCTAATCCAGGAGAAATGGCCCTCGTCCTTCATTCGGTTTATTGACGACGTGACCCCCCCATCGCACTCAAGGAAGGACCACCTGACTAGGTTCCCCTGCTTGGATGGCTCACCAGTCACGGGGTAGTGCTTCGGCGAGGGGATATCGGGGTGTTCGGGGGCCCTAAGGCCCTCGACCCTGATCCCCCCTACTGTGTAATCAGTACCGTCCTTGAGAAGCTCGACTGCCCCCTGGAGATCCTTTAGAGGGATTCCGATTGCCCTAGCGAAGTCGTCCCCGTTCCCCATAGGAATGATGCCCAATCGCATTGCAGAGCCGCGAATCCCGTTAGCAACCTCGTGAACCGTCCCGTCTCCGCCTATCGCTACCACGAGGTCGAAGTCGCTGTCCCTGAGCCCGCTTGCAATCTCTATGGCGTGCCCGGTTCCCTCGGTCATGAAGACCTCGTAGTCGAACCCAGAAGACCCAAGAGCCTCCTCAATCCTGTGGAAGTTCTTGCCCAGCTTGCCGTCCCTTGCGTTCGGGTTGGCAATGCAGGCGACTCTTGGCACGACTACTCCAGCGCCAGCATTGGACTTCAATCCTGCCGAAGCAAGGAATCATGAGTGGGCGCGTGTTCAGCAGATCGATTGTCATGGTCGATGGAGAGTCTCACATGCGGAGGGCCATCGAGCTCGCAGAGACGGGTCGGCATCGAGTGATGCCCAACCCACTGGTCGGATGCGTGCTCGTCAGGGACGACAAAGTAGTCGCAGAGGGATGGCACGACCACATCGGCGGTCTACACGCAGAGCAGATGGCCATAGCGGACGCAGAGACGAAAGGGGTCTCGACTCGGGGCACTACGGCATACGTCACTCTGGAGCCCTGCAACCACTTCGGAAGGACACCCCCCTGCACAGAGTCCCTCCTCTGGGCCGGAGTGAGCAAGGTGGTGATAGGCTCACTTGACCCCAACCCGACAGTAAGGGGAGGAGGGGCAGAGGCCCTCAAGGACGAAGGGGTAGAGGTCGAGGTGGGGGCCCTAGAGGGGGAGTGCGATTCGCAGATGGAGGCGTTCATGCACTGGTGCAGGCACAGAAGGCCCCTAGTCACCATGAAGGCATCTACAGACTCCAACGGAAGGATAGACGGCGACCCGTCGGAGCCCTCCGCTCGCTTCAGCTCAGAGAGTTCGTTGGATCTGGCCCAGGAAATGAGGGCCGATTCCATGGCCATTCTAGTAGGCGTTAACACCGTAATCAGGGACGACCCTGCACTCACAGTGAGAGGTCCTGACATAGGTCCGAGAGACCCCCCGACAAGAGTTGTAATCGACCCCAATAACAGGATCCCGCCAGACAGCAGGCTCATGACGGACGGTGAGGCGTCGACCCTGCTTATCCAGTCCTCTGACAATGGAACATCTAACGACCAACCTCATGTCCAAAGAGTGGTGATTCCTGAGCAGGAGATCCCAGTCTCCAGGATTCTCGACATGCTCGGTGACAGAGGGGTCCAGTCTCTTCTAGTGGAGGGTGGGGCTGACACCTGGGGAAGGTTCCTCTCGGAAGGAATGGTCGACAGAGCCAGACTTTGCGTTTCCCCGGTGGACCTCGGAGGATTTGGCCCTTCCTTCACAAGTACATCTCTGTCAGAAAATGGGCTCCAAGTCTCTTCGCGTTCAGATTCCTCGGGAGACGAGATAGAGTGGTGGGGAAGATCCGAAAAGAAGCACACGGAGAATGTGTAGCCTACGGTTAAATACAATCGTAGTTCCCACGGGCGCTACATGTATAGCGTACGCAAGACAAGAAGCCTGAGCATCTGCCTGATAATGGTACTATCCGCGGTGGGGCCACTGGCCACAGCTGACCACGACTCCCACGTCGCGATGAACTCTTCACTGTTCATTAGCGGTGACGAGTACGAGATGGAGGAAGTCCCCTTCTGGGGGGAGTTGGACTCCTGCACAGAGTACTCCGACGAAGATGGAGATGAGGGATGGTTCGAGTGCGAATCAGACTCAGACGGCGATGGGGAGAACGACCAGTATTGGTGGTTCGAGGACTGCGACGACAGCTCCGGCGAATGGGTATGCACTCTGACAGAGGTCCAACCACTCATAGAGGAGGGGAACCACTCCCTGGTCTTCGAGGTATACGACCTCGAGGCCGACACGAACTTCACCGTAAACACACATGTCCACACCTGGTCCATAGGTAACAATTGGAACTTGCATTGGGGAGGTAACATCCACTCTGACATGCTAGGAGGTATCAGTTCCTCAGACCTCTACCTGGTAGTGGAAAACTCAACCTGTAGCGGCTATGCTCATATCAGTGTGAGCTATGCGGAAAACGGAACTAATTGGTCCGCAGGAGAAAGCCTAGGATCGAATTCATTCTATTTCGATGGCCCGTGCGAGGTTGACTCTCACCTAAATCTCGAATACGACGGTGTGCTATGGGAGGAGACCCCCCATGAGTACATGGGCGACGGCATCATGGATTGCGACGAGTACGGCGTCCATTGGTTCTGCAGCATGGACTACAACCAAGATGGCGAGGCTGACGATATGCGTCAGTTCGAAGACTGCGACAACAGCTCCGGGGACTGGGAGTGCGTGGAGCATTATGAGATACCCTCGATCGAGGAGGGCAGCCACACGATGGTCATCGAGGCCTCGGGCCTAGACCCGAACGAGAGCTACGTTATGGAAGTGGAAACCGTAGTTTGCGGGCAATGGGATTGCGACGAGGAATATATGGATTCCATTCCATTCAATGGCTCCACTGAATCAGAGACTTTCTACATGGAGACTGACAACTACACCTGCCGCGTTGAGGTACGTGTTATGCTGGGGTCAGGTGCTTATTGGGACAACACCAGTGGAGAATACATGGGGTGGAACGAAGAGGTCGAATTCAGGGGGTTCTTCTTCGACGGCCCTTGTGAGATGCCACCGAACCCGTTCACGCTATCGATGGATGGCGTGGTTCACGAGGAAATCATCCACTACCACGTCTACGACAACTGCGAGGAGGAGGATGGCTACTTCCGCTGCCAGCAAGACGACTGGCACGAGAGCGAGTGGGACCACTACGAGGAGTGCGAGGAGGACTCCTCCTCGGGCACCTGGTCCTGCGAGGCCTGGAGAGAGGACCCGTTCATGCCTGCCGGAAACCACTCGATGCAACTTGATATCGAAAACCTTGAGCCAGGCTACTCCTACATGCTGGGGGTAGACTGGAACCACTGGATGTACTACGATAACGAGCACGATTCCGATGTATTGTTCTTCAACGCGACAGGTTCCTCGTGGACCGAGACAGCCTTCTTCGAGTCCACAAACCAGACCTGCGGTGTCAACTTCCACTTCGGGCTCCACGTGGTTAACTGGTCCAACGACTCTACTTTCGACTACAACGGTCCAGTCTACTACAGCAACATGGGCTACAGGGGCCCGTGCGATCAGCCCCCGTCACCGTTCACCCTCACCTACGACGGTGTGGAGTGGGAGGAGGATTGGCACTACGAAGAGTACGACATCTGCGAGCAGGACGAGGAGGGCAACTTCCACTGCGGGCAAGACGACTGGGACGAGAACGGAGACGGGGAGCCCGATCACTGGGACTACCATGAGGAGTGCGAGGAGGACTCCTCCACAGGCACCTGGTCCTGCGAGGCCTGGTACGACCTTCCGCACTTAGAAGCGGGGAACCACACGATGGAGGTCTCCATCGAGGACCTCGAGGTCGGAAACAACTACACCCTGCAAATCCACGTTCAGGATTACACGCAACAGGGCTCCGAGCACGATGAGTACCACCAGGATTTCGAGGCGACCGCCGAGACCATGGTGGCAGAGACATTCTACGTGGAGACTGACAACTACACCTGCCAAGTGGGAGTCCTGTTGAGCCTGGAGGAGATCGTAACCGGAGGCCAAGGCAATGATACCTGGCTTGACTACCACCCCATCTTCTCTGAGTGGTTACACTTCGATGGCCCTTGCGAGCAACCACCCTCACCGTTCACCCTATACGCCGATGGCGTTGAGCACGAGTGGATAACCCACTGGGACGAGTACGACAACTGCGAGGAGGAGGATGGACACTTCCGCTGCTGGCAAGACGACTGGGACGAGAACGGAGACGGGGAGCCCGATGGCTTTGACTGGCGTCAGGAATGCGAGGAGCTGTCTGACGGCTCCTGGCAGTGCGTCGCGTGGCAGGAAGAGCCCC
>CAYFID010000075.1:0-4642 GCA_964343205.1 uncultured Candidatus Poseidoniales archaeon
CTCCCCTGCCGCGCCAAAATTCATCCGTAAATGATAGTCTGAACCAGCATGGCAGAGGCGGGTGCGGTTCTCTCTCTAACCTTGGCCGTTCCGATCGTACTAATCACAATCCTGCTGACTTGGATGCTCAAGAGGCATCTGAGCCTCAGGCCCTCGAACGAGAGGTCATGGGTGAACGACAATGAGAGGATGGCGACTGCTGAGTTCGAGGGAGAAGAGGTGACGATTAGGAACGTAAGGGATTTCGACTGGAAGAGCACCAGGGACTACGATGAAAGATGGGTGGACATGAAAATCAGACTTGACCAAGTGTCGAAGATTTGGTTCGTTTTGGAGTACTTCGATCCGAATCGCCGCCAGATGGCACACACGATAATGACTTTCGAGATGGGGGACGGATCGAGAGTCTCTTGCTCGATTGAGGTTCGAAGAGAGAAAGGTGAGAGATACCACCCCATAAAGGGGATGTTCAGGCAATACGAGTTAATCTATGTGTGGGCAACCGAAAGGGACGTGATTGGAGTAAGGACGCGTTGCAGGAAGAAATCAGTAACCCATCTATTCGAGGCAGTTGTCCTTGGCCCGGGAAATGAAAGGAGGATGCTGGAATCATATCTTAAGAGAACAAACAAGCTCAGCAGTAATCCTGAATGGTACAACACAATCACAAACACCTGCACAACAAACATCGTCAGGCACGTTAACGAGGTTTACCCCGGAAGAGTCCCCAGGGCAGTATCCATACTTCTTCCGGGGCTCAGTCCGAAGTTACTGCAGAGGAACAACCTAGTCAAGATGATGGGTTCAGTCGAAGAGACGATGGAGCGGAGCATCATTGACGAGAAAGCTAAGTCATGGGATGGCAATAGCGACTTTGGTGACTGGATACGGCAGTAGCTCGAATACAAGGATTCAACTAAATGACGCGGATGGAATAATGTGCTTAGGGTTCCGAAGTTCAAACACCCTGAGAGGGTCATTTGGGGGCTGCCTCCGTCGAAGAGCCATATGATTCGTTGGATTGCCCTTGCAGCCCAATCAAAATCGAAAGTCGAGTTGTGTTTCAACGGCATTCCTGGCGAAGACATCAATTCGATGGCGAATTGTATGGAAAAATTAGGGGTTGAGATTCAAAGAGAGCCTGGGAAGTGGACGATTGGTGGAAAACTAAAGGGCCATAGTTCTCCAAAAAAGACTCTGGAATGTGGAAATTCTGCAACCACAGCAAGAATTGTGACTTCGATGGCAGCTAGGTTTGGGGGCGCAATCGAGATCGATGGGGATGGGTCGCTGAGAAGACGGGATGCGTCTGCACTAAATTCTGCTCTGCGTTCACTGGGTTGCAAAATTCCTTCTGACGAGATGCCGTTCTCGGTCTCAGGACCCATAGTGGGCGGTAATGCAATAATTGACCAGTCCATATCAAGTCAGACTCTAACTGGGTTGTTGCTGGCGTCTCCGAGCTTCCCTGCAGGGACTTGTGTCAGTCTAGAAGGAGAAGCGGTGAGTAGGGGTTATTTGGAACTAACAATAGAGATTTGCAGGTCTTGCGGGTGGGGCGGGGACATTTCTGGCGATTCGGTGGATCTAGGCCCATGGGAAGTTGAGACACCAGAAATTGTCAATATTCCTGAAGAGATCAGCCTATTGCCCCTTTCCAAACTCTTTGACGCTCTTCATGGAACAACATCTATGGATGCCCAAATAGGAAACAAAGATCCTAGAATCATGAAGGCTATTGGGCAGACAATGATTTGCGAAGGAGGGGTGGTGAACTTACGAGACGCGAGCGACATCATCGCTCCTGCGGCATCCCTGATTGCAATCAGGGGAGGGGGGTCGATTTCTGGGTGCTCGCATGCAAGGGGAAAGGAATCTGACAGAATTGGATCTACGATCAGAATGCTTTCTTCGTTCGGTATTTTATCCGAGGAAACGGAAGATGGTTTGCTCATTCCCGGCGGGCAATGGCCGTCTACTCCATCGGAACCGGTAGATTCCGAAGGCGATCATAGGCTGTCTATGACGGCGGTGGTTCTGGCTAGTGCAGTGGGGGGCGAGGTGAGTGGACACAACGTTTGTTCGTCCACTCATCCGGAATTCATTGCAATGATGATGGGGGAAATGGAAGGGTTGTGAGCAGGTTGAAATTGCAGTCTTGGCCTCACTGCCTGCGGTCGCATGGTAACTAGCCATTGGAGAGAGAATATTGGAACGCACCTTCTTCTCCTGTTGGTGGCTGTGATTTGGGGGTCGACTTGGGCGGCTGGAAGGTTTCTCAGTTACGGATTGAGTGAAGAAAACCCTACGTCTCTTGAACCAGCAACCTCCGCATGGCTAAGATATGCTTTTGCCATACTAGTCTTCTTGCTGTGGTACATTTCTAGTAAAGCCAGAGGCGGTTTCAGATTCCTGCCACCCGACACAGAGTCATGGAGATTCTCAGTATGGCTTGGCGTTCTTGGAACGATGGCTTACCAGTTACTTTTCATGCATGGGATGGTTTGGACCGCGGCAGGGGATGCTTCTCTGATAATTCCTCTTAACCCTGTCTTCACAGTATTACTAGCCTCGCCGATGCTCGGACAGAAGATCTCGTCCAGAATGTCCCTAGGACTTCTTGTAGGAATTTCTGGAGTGGTCGTTGTCGTAGGGTGGAGCCCCAACTCAGACATCCCATTCGAGCATCGTCTGATTGGAGACGTGTTGATTCTATTCGCCGCTCTAGCCTGGGCAGCAACGAGCAATCTTACCAAGATAATGCTATCTTTGAACGAAACATTAACCCCTCTGGAAATTGTAGTTTGGTACTCTTTTACGGGATGGGTTTTGCTTACTCCCTGGATGATTTCAGAGATATTGGTTTCAGGAATTCCTGCCCCGACTACGGCCGAATGGGCCACCATAGCATACCTTGGGATAGTCTCAACGGTTCTGGCCTACGTTTTATTCGCTAGAGGAATCGAGGTAGTAGGACCTACAGCGTCGGCATCATACGTATTCCTAGTTCCTGTTTTTGGGGTTCTAGGGGGTTGGACTTTGCTAGGTGAGGAGATAGGCCCTTCTATGGTTCTAGGATTCATTCTTATCGTCATCGGTGTCCGAGAAGTCCAGAGGGAGAGCGAGAGGCTTTCAGTAGACTAGTGTGGCTTCCAACTGCCTCATCATTAAATACAGGGGGTCGGTGGGGCGCCATCGAGGTGCTTGAATGGCGCGCAAGCCTGCGAAGATGTACAGACAGATCAAGGGACAGTCGTTCACTCGAAGAGAGTACACTGGAGGAGTCCCCAACAACCGAATCCTAAGATATCACATGGGAAACAGGAAGAAGGCAGAAACGGGGGGTTTTCCCGTCTCACTAGAGCTGCGCGCTGATAACGCATGCCAGATTCGGGACTCGGCATTGGAATCCGCAAGACAGGTCGCTAACTCCACAATTAGGGAAGTAGCTGGCCCGATGGGGTATGCTTTGAGGATGCATACCTACCCACATCAGATCCTTAGAGAGAACAAGCAGGCAACTGGAGCTGGTGCGGACAGAGTGTCCCAAGGTATGCGATTGTCGTTCGGAAAAAACGTTGGAACCGCTGCCAGAGTCCAGAGAGGACAAACGGTGATTTCAATTAGAACGGAGCCTGAAGGCTACTCGGCGGCCAAGGAGGCACTAAGGAAGGCGAGTTGCAAATTCCCAACTCCTTGCACAGTCAAAGTCGTACAAGGCTCCGAGCATTTGAAGGGCCTAGTCTGAGAGCGGCGACCGATGGCTCCTTCGGACCCGCTAACCATTCTGCAAGACTCCCTCAGGGGAGCTCCCATCATCTGGAAAGGGGACTACCCCTACTTCATCCACCCAATCTCCGACGGTATTCCAAGGATGGAAGCCGAAGTGCTGAGAGCTACTAGGGACCTGATAGTGGAAATGGTGGATTGGTCTGTAGTGGATTTGATCGTCAGCGTAGAAGCAATGGGCCTCCCCCTACTTGCAGCTGTGGGAGAGGCTACAGGAAAACCTACTGTAGTAATTAGGAAGAGGTCCTATGGCATGGAGGGTGAAGTCCGTGTCGACGTTTCCACTGGGTACTCCCAGTCTACTGCATACATCAATGACATAGCCCCGGGTGAGCGGGTGCTAGTGGTTGACGATGTGATCTCAACGGGAGGGACCTTGGAACCTCTGCTAGAAACATTGGAGGGAATGGGGGTTATTCTGCAAGACGTAATCGTGGCAATAGAAAAGGGAGAAGGCCGAGAAAGGCTTGCATTGGAACGCCCGGGATGGCCAATAAGGACTCTAGCGAGAATAGATATCGTAGACGGAAAAGTCGAGATTGTCGGATGAAGGTGAAGGCATGGACCTGGACAGACACGACTTCCAACTTGACGAATTGGTAGAAAGGATAATGAAAAACGACAACAGACTTGTTGCACTACAGGTCCCAGAGGGACTAAAAATCCAAGCTCTAGAGATGATGGATTCGATTGAAGGTGGTTCTGGGGCACAGGTGATTCTTGCTGCAGACCCATGCTACGGAGCCTGCGACCTAGTGCACGACAAAATGAAGATGATGGGCGTAGAACTGGTTGCCCACTTGGGCCATAGTCAGATGAACATAGATTCAGGGATGCCTACCCACTTCATCCC
>CAYFID010000076.1:0-4100 GCA_964343205.1 uncultured Candidatus Poseidoniales archaeon
GGAGAGGGGACTTTCCTCAGTGTCTAACACTGTCAGCGACCCTCCTGCTCCCTCGTTCGTGCGGTCACACCATAGCGGAAGAACCCACCGGATGAACAAGGGCAAGCATCATGCACGTTCCTTCCATCCCCCCAGCGTGGCGGATGTCGATCAGCTGAAGGAGCATGCCGGCATAGCCGCATGCAAGTTCGTGGAAGACGGGATGGCAATCGGCCTAGGCACTGGTTCAACCGTTCGTTTCTCCATTATCGAGATAGCCAGAATGATCAACCTCGAAGGAATTGAGATAGTCGGAGTACCTACTAGTGAGAGCACCCGACGACTCGCTGAGTCTCTGGGGATTAGGCTGATGAGTCTAGAAGAAGTTGGCAAATTGAATCTGACAATCGACGGTGCTGACGAGTTCGATTCAAACTTCGCTCTCATCAAGGGTGGGGGGGGAGCTCTAACCAGAGAGAAGATAGTCGCCATGGCCTCGAAATCTATGGTGGTGGTCGCAGACGAAACCAAACAAGTCCCAACACTGGGGGGATTCGACCTGCCAGTCGAGGTAGAACATGCCCTATGGGAGCCTGCACGATCAGCAATCTCATCGATATGTCCCGGTGAGGTATCGCTAAGGGGGGGCCAGGACAATCCATATCTGACCGATAATGACGGTTTGATCCTAGACTGCTCTTTCGGCCCTACCATCTCTGACCCCAAAACTCTCGAGGGAGAAATCAGAACGATCGGCGGTGTAGTCGAAGTCGGCCTTTTCGTTGGAATATGCGATGCTGTCGTGATGGCCTCCCAACAGGGAATTAGCACATTGTTCAACCCAAATGGCAGGCTCTAACTGTCCGGCGTCGTTAAAGAGGGAGCGCCAATCCCGCGCCGGGTCTGTAGCTTAGTCAGGTAGAGCATCCGGCTCTTAACCGGACGGTCGCGGGTTCGAACCCCGTCAGACCCGCCAATTTCACCATTGCCGAATCAAGGATTCATAACCAATAGGCTACGAGCAAAGTTAGGGAACGCCATGAGCAAGCAGTACTGGATTGGGGACGTTAGGTCCGGTACACATGATGGAGAAGAAGTTGAACTAATGGGTTGGATCCATAGAGCACGCGGATCAAACAAAATCTGGTTCGTTGTGATTAGAGACTCAACCGGTAAGGTACAGTGCGTAGTAAAAAGAGACATCGTGGGGGACGAGTGCTTCGAAATTATCAGCAACTCCCTCATTGAGTCAAGCGTTGTGATAAGGGGCAAGGTAGAGCCAACCGACAGGGAGCACGGCCACGAAGTCCAGGTAAGTTCGGCCACTGTCGTTGGTCCGGTAAACCCAGATAGGCCATTCCCAATTACCGAGTCAGCAATGTCCGATTCAGATGGCGGTGAGACCGAGTTCCTTCTAGACAACAGGCACCTGTACCTACGGACTGGGAGGATGACAACAATGATGAAAATTAGGAGTGAAGTATTCGGCTCAATTCATTCATATTTCCGGGACAGAGATTTCATTGAGTACCAAGCCCCCAACTTCGTAGCCGGGGCCGTCGAGGGGGGCAGCACCCTGTTTGAAGTCCCCTACTTCGGAAGGAAGGCATACTTGACTCAGTCGTGGCAGCTCTACGCTGAGGCTGCAATGCCGGCATTGGAGAGGCTGTACACTGTGGCCCCATCTTTCAGAGCCGAGAAGAGCCGCACGAGGAGGCACCTCACAGAGTTCTGGCACGCTGAGATGGAGATAGCATGGGCATCTAATGAAGAGGTCATGAATCACGGGGAGGGGGTAGTGAGGCACATTGCTAGTAACCTGCTGGAAGAGAAGTCCGAAGAGCTTGAGGAGTTGGGAAGAGACCTGAACCTAATGGCTAGTTATGCTGACAGCTCTTACCCAAGAATGAGATATGACGAAGCTGTAGAAACTCTCCAATCGCAGGGAGTAGAAGTTGAATGGGGCCAAGATTTAGATTACTCCAAGGAGAAGATCCTAACGGCTGACTTTGACCTACCTCACTTTCTGACTCACTACCCTCGGGTAGCAAAGCCATTCTACCACAGGCCGGATCCAGAGGACCCTAAGTACGTCCTTTGTCATGACCTTCTTGCTCCAGAGGGGTATGGGGAAATTATTGGAGGGGGGGAGAGGACTTGGTCAGAAGAGGAGATCCTCGAGAGGATAGATGAGGAAGGCACCCCAAGGGAGCCGTACGAGTTCTACATTGACATTCGAAGGTATGGGGGGGTTCCTCACGGTGGATTCGGGCTAGGGGTGGATAGGGTGTGCACTTGGCTTGCGGGGGCCGATCACATCAGAGAGGCCATCCCATTCCCAAGGGACAGCAGGCGTGTAACGCCCTGAGGGTAACATGGTCAACGAGGACTCCAAGCCCCTAGCGGCGATAGTAGGACTTTCTGCAATCACAGCAAGCATGTGCTGCTTGCCATCCGTAATCTGGGTAATGTTCGCAGGCTCTTCTGCAATCGTTGCTGCAGACACGCTCTCAAACGACATGTACTACTCTTGGGTCAGGTATGCCCTGTACGCTCTGTCATTGGTCATGCTGTCCTATGGCCTTGTTCTCTACTTTAGGAACAGGGGGATTTGCACCCTCGACGACCTGAGTAGGGAGAGAAACAGGGTCCTGAACACTTCTCTAGCAGTTTTCACAGCTGCAGTGTTGACTTATCTTGTTTGGAACTTCGTAATTCTGGAAATCATTGGCATAGAGCTAGGCCTCCCCTGGGCCGACTCGGCGTTCTGGAACTAGGACCCCCCCTAGTTAACGAATGCCTATTACGAAGGGCACACTTAGCGTGCATATGGATGAAGGCTGGCGAGCCGTCGACATAGCCAACCCCACAGAAGAGCACTCCATGCTGAGGGGGATGGTCAGGGACTTCGTAAATGACAAGGTAGAGCCCCAAGCACTAGAACATGACCGAGACGAGAGGTTCAACCTGGGTCTCTTCAGGGAGCTGGGAGAATTGGGGCTAATCGGCCTTACAGCCCCCTCGGATTTCGGCGGAGCGGGCATGGATGCAACCTCCGTAGTAATCGTGAATGAAGAACTCTCTTACTCAGACCCCGGATTCTGCCTTGCCTTCCTAGCACATGACCAGCTTTTCGTAAACAATCTGGTCCATAGCGGCACCCAGGAGCAAAAGCAACGCATCCTCCCCAAAGTTTGCAGCGGGGAGTGGGTGGGGTGCCTGGGAATGAGCGAGCCAGATTACGGCACAGACGTACTTGGGATGCAGACTTCCGCGGTTCAGTCTGCAGATGGCTCGTGGACCATAAATGGAAGGAAGATGTGGATCACAAACGGGATTGTGGACGAGGAAGGCACTCCTGCGGACGTCGTATGGCTCTATGCGAGGACAGGCACTGATGAGAAGGGAAGGGCAGAGCTTACCACATTCCTAGTCGAAAGAGGCATGCCCGGATTCTCCTCGGGGCAGAAGATCAGCGACAAGCTCGGAATGAGGGCCAGCACGACTGCCGAGCTAGTCTTCGAGAATTGCGTGGTGCCCCCTGAGAACGTGGTGGGGGAGCCGGGAGAGTCTCTGATCCACTTGATGAGGAACCTAGAGCACGAGCGAGTAGGGTTAGCAGCTATGAGCCTGGGCATCTCTAGAAGATGCCTTTCTGACATGAACGCCTATGCCAGCGACAGGGAGGCCTTCGGCAAGCAAATCAGGGATTTCGGCCAGATCCAGAGGCACATTGGGGAATCTTGGGCCGAGTATCGTGCGATGAGGGCTTACGTTTACGATACTGCGAGGCAGATAGACCTCTCTGAGGCTGGCCATCGACTCGACTCAGACGGCGTCAAGCTATTTGCAACCACAGCGGCCAAGAACATTGCTGACCGGGCAATTCAGGTGATGGGCGGATATGGATACGTAGGCGAGTATGTCGTGGAGAGAATGTGGAGGGATGCCAAACTCCTAGAAATCGGAGGGGGTACGCTTGAGAGCCATCAGAAGAACATCACAAAGGATCTGAGCAAGGACCCCTGGGTAATCGATCGGTAGACCATGCAAACACTGCTATCTTTTTGGTAGTCCCGCCCGGATTCGAACCAGGGTCCCCGGGACCAAAACCCGAGATG
>CAYFID010000077.1:0-3979 GCA_964343205.1 uncultured Candidatus Poseidoniales archaeon
GGCAATCAAGTGTTGCAAAAACAACCTTCAAGGCAGCACCGAGCAAATGTTTTCCCGCCAGTCGGCCCCTCCGTTTCTGTTGGCCAGTGGCGAGGCAGGGGAAGGGTGCCAGCAGGAGAGAATCGTAGTTCCCATTCCCTCGAGCGCCTTCTCAGCCCTTGATTCGGCGAATTTCCCCACTCCTATCACAGTGTGCGCCCGAAGTGAAGAGACCAGCTCCCGCAAGTGCTGGTCGCACCTGTCAAGGAGCATCTTGGTAGCAGGGCCCCTGGCATTGTCGGGAGTCACATTTGTCGCTCTTGGCCCGGAGAAGATCATCAGTGGGCAATGATTGGCCACAAACACATTCTCGAATATTTCCAGAGCGGAGCCATATCTCTGTGCTAGCACCCCCCAGAGCCTTGTTCCTGAGACTTCCTCCTTAGGGTGACTTAGTCCGTTTACAGGCCTTTTCGCGTGTGTTACCCTAGGCTTTCCGACCTCAAGCCCAGTTATTCCCAGCAGGTCTCTGACAACAGAGGTCGCAGCGAAGGGAATCCCCACCTGGCCCATTCCGTGGGGACCGGGGTTCATTCCCAGTAGGATAGTCTTAGCGGATCCAGCTCCGGCAAGGCGTAGGTACTCTGCGTGGATTTCCCAAGCGTACATCAGGGGGTTGTAAACGCAGTCTGCTGTTCCCTCGTATTCCATTCTCTTAGCAAGATCTTCGACGTCATCCCTGAGTGAGGACGCTAATCTGATCAAATCGTCGATTGCCATTTTATCACTGCTTCACATCCCCCAGTAATGCCCCTGAAACTTCCTTGAGATCTTCGGGGCTAATTGGGAAAACAGTCTGTGGAGTCCCGCCTGCACCCCATACCAGTTCGTAATCCATCAGGTCCTGATCCATGAGGAGTGTTACCGGCTTGGTGTGGCCGAAAGGAGGGACTCCGCCAATCTTGTAGCCAGTGCTTCCCATCACGTATTCTGGGGTTGCCATGCCTGGTTTGAATCCTAGAATCCTCTTCAGCTTCCCCTTGCGGTCTACCCTGTTAGACCCAGAAGTAATGACTACGATTGCCCCCTCCTGTCCTTCGAAAACTATTGACTTGGCAATATGAGCTACCTCGCACCCTAGTTGGTCGGCTGCGTCCTGGGATGTCCTGGTTCCCTGTTCATACGTCCTAGGGGAAGGGGAGAATCCAATCTCTTCACACATTGAGAGCCAGAGTTGGTGTCCATCCATGTAATTCTACTGGAGTGGTTTGACTTATGGATTCGACTTATGTTTGGGAGTGTTTCAAGACAGGCCCTAATTTGGGAAGACCATGAGTCGTGCTTTGGATGGGTCTGTCGTCAGAGTGACTCTATGGTCTTCAGTGGCATTTCTTGGACTAACACCTATCACCACATACGTACTTTGGTTATCGGAAGGATGCGATCCCTTCCTACCGTTCATCTCGGACATGGACCTACTCGAACTGCCAGGAGTTGCTTTCACCGTTGGATACTCAATTAGTGGATTTCTATTGGCTTTGTCCGGCACACAAGTTGGCCTACTAAGGGAGAAGTGGTTTGAGTCTGTTTCTGCCGGGGATAAATGGATTGCTATCAATAGATTAGCGACCTTATTCTCCCTAGCGGCTGGAACTGGGCTATTTTGGATTTCGTTTACACCATGGAACGAGGACCTGACGTTGCATATCGCACTAGCTAACGTTATTTTCGTTGGAAGCATGGCGTGGGCGATATGCATAACCTATTGCACCCAGAGGATGTCGAAAGAAGACGAGAGGTTCGCAAGAAACATCCGCATGAGGGCAGGGTTCTCTGCCATGGGCTTAATCGCCCTAATTGGTATGGCTGAGAGATTTGTCAGATTCAACGGACTGTCTCTTGACTTCAACACCCTTCAGGACAGGGTAGAGAGCATGGTCGGAGGGTGTGTCCCCCTAGATAATTCTCTGCTGAGCCAGTCTGCAGCTTTCGAGTGGCTATTTGCGGGCTCGATGGTTCTGGTCGTGGCAAGTCTGATTCCCGAGGTACGGATTCTAACTGGTTCTGAATCGGAAGAAGAATAGTTCAGTTTGTGTAACTTTCATGACTCCGGCATATTTGCCCGGAACCATGCAATGGCCGATGGGGCCCTACGAGACGGTAATGATTGCAATTCTTCTTGCAACTATCCCGGTGCAGAGGCTTCTGACTAGGGATGAGCCCGAGATGAGGGTTAAGCTATCTGATTTGGTTGGGGAGATTCGTGAGAAGGGGTACAAGTGGCACATCTCTCTTTACGTAGTAATGTATGCCTTCAAGGCCTTCATAGACCAACATAACGAGGCCATCAAGCCTCGAGTCGGTGGGTTCACCCACTTGGTTCACAACTTGGAGGGAGAGGTTACCCTCTGGGTCCAGGAGTCTTTCAGGAGCGGACTACTAACGGACTTGCTATCATTCCACTACCTTTTCGTCTACCTGTTCCTAATCTGGTTCAGCCCGATATACTACATCCTGAGCAGGGATGAAAACATGGCTGACAAGGCGGTCCTGAATTACTTCGTGATCTACGTCCTAGCAGTTCCCCTCTACCTATTCTTCAATGTCGAGGTTACATCTTCCTACATCCCAGGGATGGATGCGTTGATGTACCATGATTCGTGGTATTTGTTCTTCTTTACCGAGGTTGATCCTCTCGACAACGGATACCCTAGTCTTCACGTCGCTATACCAATATCTCTCCTCATAATCAACAGACTACATGTACGGGAATTGGGAATTGAAGTCGGACAGTGGAGGCACAGAGAGTTCGACCTATTCCTAGCGGTTAACGTTCCTATCTACCTTTTCAGTATCCAGTATCTCGGAATTCACTGGATCTCGGACTTGATACCCGGAATTCTGCTAGCAATAATTTGCGCGTTGTTCAGCCACAATATTCAGCCCAAATTAAGGCTGGTTCACAGGGAAGGATGGAAGTCAATGGTTCCTGGAAGGAGGATTATTGCCACATCTTCTGCATTCTGCGTTGCAGGGGCTATGGTTCTCCTAGGAGTAGTTGTGGATGGTCCCGGGACAGACCGTGACATGCCAACAATGAGGGTGGGGCCAGGAGACGTGAATCTAGATGTCATAGAGGTTCACAGCCTGTGGCATCCGGCTGAGATAGAAGTGGTCAACGTTGGAGAAGTGTCGTTCGAGGTTCTTGTTATCCATAGGGACCTTGTGGAAGAAAATGCGGATGAGGGGAAAATTAGCTGGGCTAGTTTGCCTGAGGGATCTATCCAATTATTGGGTCCCGGGGAATCCTTGTTTGAAGAAGTAAAGACACCGACAGTTTTCGATGGGCACTACATCCTAATCAGCAATCAGGACGATTTCGGGACCGGTGAAGCGAGAGTCATAATAGAGTACGTTGACGGGAGTCTTCTGTGGTCTGCAATACTATTCTCTTTGCCTTCCTTTGCAATTGTCGGCTGGGTGATCGCTGATCTTTCCTCCTCAGAGGACGAAGTGGGCGAACAGACCCCCTATGTAAAGGCCTGAAACCGCCCCTAGGCCTATCCAAGTACCTATTCGGAAGGAGGGATAATTTCTCTTCCAGACGAACATGCTTTGAAATATCCAGAAAAGAATTACCGGTACGAACCATACAAAGAAAATCAGCTGTGGTAGGAATGCGACTAGCATCCCAACATTCGCGCCGATGATGAGTGCGGGGCTTCCTCCTGCGGGCTCAGGTGCGAAGAACAAGAGCAGGCTGGCTATTACCAATCCAACGAATGGCGTGGTTAACTCCCATCCGAACAATCGGGGAATTCCATCTATCAAATGAGGGATACATGCTGCAATGAAGCCTGCTAGGCTCGGAACCGCAACCGGCCACAGAGGAGGCTCGTCCCACTTCACAACACCCCGTCCATACCCCTACCAATGAAGGCTGCTAAATTGGCCGGAAGGTTTTCTTTGGATTTCACGACCTCGCAGAACATGGCGAAGG
>CAYFID010000078.1:0-3904 GCA_964343205.1 uncultured Candidatus Poseidoniales archaeon
TTTCGAGGCGGCGACCCGGGTTCAAATCCCGGCACGAGCACCATTAACTGACTTCATGGACATTAATTGGAATACGTTCTATTGAGGCCCTCTCAATTACGACTCTGGTCCACTTGCTAGTCGGAGAGGGCAGGGCCAAGACGTGGGTGGAAGACTCCAGAATCTTTTGTGTAAGGGTATTGGGGGCTTCTCCTCTCCCTTCGTCAATTAGGCCTCGAGTGGGGTCGTTCCACTCTTCGGAAAATACTGCAATCGGGACCGAGTTGTTGTCTGCCCATCTCTCGGCCATGTAGTCCACCCCACTTGCACCACCAACGATAATTAGGTCCGGGTACCCATTCTCATCCACCCATTTCTCGATTGCACCTTCGAAGATTTCGAAATCATAGAATCTACTGCTTCCCACTACAGCGAGATTGATCACCGACCCATCAAGATTCAAGTCACGACTTCCCAGCGAGTCCACGACATCTTGTCCACTGCTAGCTACCATTGGGGGCCTCAGGTAGGTCTCCAAACATAAATGTCCTCTAAGTTAAGGATAGAAAATACACTTTGAAATCAAGTAAGCGAATTCATAGAGGGGTACTATTTCCGTAGAACAAGAGGTGCTGCATGACTCTGGACATTGAATCTATTCGGGATGATTTTCCAATCCTAGAACGGCGTCTTCCAAACGGAAAACAGCTTGTATATTTTGACAACGCAGCTACATCACAGAAGCCACAGTGCGTAATAGATGCAATGTCGGAGTACTATAGCGAGTACAACTCAAACGCCCATCGAGCCAACCACACCTTAGCAGATGAGGCTACTACCGCTTTAGAGGATGCTCGAGAATCAATTTCGTCGTATTTCGGAACCTCTCCAGACCAAATGATCTATACAAGTGGGGCAACCGAGGCAATCAACCTCGTGTCCTACGGTTGGGCAAGAGAGAACCTGTCCGAGCACGATGTAGTGGTCATTACCGAAATGGAGCACCATGCCGACATAGTGCCATGGCAGCAGTTATCCAAGGAGAAGGGTGTGGAAATCCGATACGTCCCCATAGACACTGCTTCTTTCACGTTGGACATGCAAGCATTCGAGGTCGCGGCTGAAGGCGCCTCATTGGTATGCGTGGTTCACACTAGCAACGTTCTTGGAATTAGGAACCCAATAGAAAGAATTGTCGAGTTATCCCATTCAAACGGAGCGAGGGTTCTATTGGATTGCGCACAAGGTGCACCTCACGAAAGGATCAATTTCGATGAGTCCGAAGTTGACTTTGTTGCCGTGTCAGCACACAAGATGGGCGGCCCCACAGGAATAGGGTGCTTACTGGTCAAGAGAGACGCAATGCAGCAGATGGGTCCTTTCATGACGGGCGGTTCCATGATAAAGACTGTCAGTACAATTGGCTCAACCTTTCAGGAGGGGCATGCTATGTTCGAGACAGGGACGCCTAGAATCGCCGAAGCCATAGGTTGGGGCTCTGCAGTGGAGTGGCTAGACCAATTTGACATGGAAGAGGTCCATTCCCACATAAATCAAATCGCTTCTTGGACAGCGGAGAGAATTTCAGAGATCAACGGAATTACCGTTTACGGCGACCCTAGTCGACATGACAGTAGCGGAGCTGTATCATTCCTTCACGAAACCATTCAGTCCCAGGACCTAGCTCTCCTACTCGACGAGGGTGGATTCGCAGTCAGGACTGGGCATCATTGTGCTCAACCTCTAATGGATGCCCTAGGAGTCCCTTCTACCAATAGGGCTTCATTCTGGATATACAACACCATGGACGAGGCAGAGGCTTTCGTTGAACACCTGAGAAATGTGGTCGAAAGGTTCTCAGAAAAGGAATGACACCTTCAATACCGATAGTCCAGACGGGATTGCATGGCCGAATCCAGATCGTGGCCCGCTCATCTGGACCCCATTGTCGAGGAGTTCTCGTCATGCTTCGATTCTATGGAGAGGTATGAGCTGCTTTTCCAGTACGCCAAGAGGCATCCTTCCCCACTGCCTCAGGAGGAGTGGGACGAGATTAACCAAGTGCATGGCTGCCAATCAAGAGCACATGTTTTGTGTTCCTTGGACCAAGACGGGAACTTTTTCCTCAGGGGCGGTGCGGATGCTCAGATAGTTCAGGGTCTGATGGCAATAACTGCAATGGCCGTAAACGGCATGAGCCCATCACAGGTTGTCGAATTGACACCGGAATTCGCCGATTCGATGGGGATTCGTTCCTCCCTTTCCCCTAGTAGGGCCAACGGGTTCCTGAACATGTTCAAGAGAGTCAAGGAAGAGGCTCTGTTACTGTCGGGGGGCTAGAGATGGTTTCGGAGAACGAAGTAATGGAATCCCTATCGGGGGTGGAGGATCCAGAAATGAAACTCACGGTTACCGAATTGGGGCTAATATACTCTGTAAAGATTGACGACTCACATGTGGAGATAGATATGACGCTCACCAGTCCGGGTTGCCCGGTTGCTCCCGAACTAATGGCAGCAGTACATCGTTCTGCTTTGACCACGAATGGTGTGGAGAGTGCTCATGTAAATCTAACATTCACCCCACCATGGGACCCAAAGGTCCACGCATCAGAAGACGCCAAGTTCGAGATGGGAATTTTCGACTAAGTATTGTGATTCTCGGCAGCCCTAAGAGTGTTGGACATCAACATCGCAATTGTCATCGGGCCAACCCCTCCTGGAACCGGGGTTATCCATCCCGCGATTTCAGATACCTCCTCAGAGACATCACCCGCAAGTCCCCCTCCTTCGACTCGGGAAATACCCACGTCCACAACGAAGGATCCGGGCTTTACCCAGCTTCCCTGAACAATGTGTGGCATTCCCATTGCGGCAACCATGATATCAGCTTCCTTGCAGATATCCTCTATGTCCTCGGACTTAGAATGCGTTATCGTCACCGTCGCGTCAACTCCCCTCTGGGCAAGCATTAGTGCCATCGGCATCCCCACTATCCTTGAACGTCCCAGGATGACTGCCTTCGAGCCAGCTAGCTGGGCCCCGCTGTGTTCCAGCATGCGCATCACCCCCAAGGGTGTGCATGGAAGAAGCCCGCTCGAATCTCCTTGAACTAGACGACCTAGATTCATGGGGTGGAATCCGTCTACGTCCTTCTCCGGTAAAATGGAGGATGCGATTTCTAGCTCGTCAACTCCCTCTGGGGTTGGACTCTGGACCAGGATTCCATGAACTGACGGGTCGGTATTCAGTTCTTCGACGACTTCTAGTATGGCTGCAAGATTTGCTGTCTCCGGCAATTCAAGCCTTGTGCTCCGAATCCCACATCTCTGGCAGGCCCTCTGCTTATTTCGGACATACACCTGGCTAGCCGGGTCTTCACCTACGATGACTACAGCCAAGTGGGCATCCACCCCCCTTTCACTCAATGAAGAGACCCCCTCTGCTACCTCATCCTGGATAGATAGGCCAATCTTCCTTCCATCCACTATAATTGCGCCCACAGGACGTCGTGGGCATTAGGGCATTTTACGATTGGCTATATTGGGGTCCTGAAACCAAGTCCCCTAGCCACACAAAAACCCGACCAACCCTCGAAAATCCCTAGTCCCCCTCCTGCCCATGCCACCCCAATAAGGAACAAACCGATTTTTGCATCAATAAGGCCATACAGAGTCAAGGCTATTACTGGCATAGATCCAATAATTGCAAACGCACCAAAAACTAGCCTCACAAATTTTCCCCTAGCCTCAATATTGCACTCCAAAGCCATGTTTATTTGACTGATTATTGATATAAAAATTCTTGTTCCCAAATATCTCATGGTTTGCTCAACAGGCCCTCTAATTTCCATGAGGGCATGGATTATTCTTGGAGCCCCAGGAGGGATTTGAACCCCCGGCCGTCTGATTACAAATCAGATGCTC
>CAYFID010000079.1:0-3840 GCA_964343205.1 uncultured Candidatus Poseidoniales archaeon
CAACCCGCTACGCGCTCGCTGAAGGGGGGCCTATTTTACACATACTGAGAGAGAGTCGTGGATTTTCCATGCGAATAGTATTCAACATCCCGTCACCTCAGCGGTTGGATGGACATGGAACGATCGCTTCTGATACGTAATGCGGAGATGGTTTTCGAAGGCAGAATGCTGCATGGCGACCTCCGTGCAGTTGGAGGATCGATCGAGACCGTTGCACCCGGCGGGGGTCTTGATGCGAGGCAGGGCGAGGTAGTAATCGATGCCGAAGGCCTGGTCCTGCTCCCTGGTGCCATCGACCCTCAGGTCCACTTCAGGGAGCCGGGGCAGCCAGAGAGGGAGGACATAGGTAGCGGCAGCAAGGCCGCTGCCTCCGGTGGTATCACGTCGTTCCTTGACATGCCAAACAACGTCCCTTCCGCTACTAGCATGTCCGCGATCCATTCCAAGCTGGACTCGGCCTCCAGAACCGCGGTCAACCATTACGGATTCTTCATCGGGGCCACTCCAGACAACATCCCAGACCTGCAAGCAGCGGTTGGGACGCCTGATTCTCCTAAGCCGGTCGATGGCGTCTGCGGAATCAAGGTGTTCATGGGAAGCAGTACCGGGGACCTGCTGGTGGATGAGCAGTCGTCCTTGGAGGCTATCTTCTCGGAGACCGCTGGAGTGATCGCAGTCCATGCTGAGGACGAGGGGAGGCTGAAAGAGAGGAGGCCAATGTTCGAGGAAAGAACAGACGTTGCCGCCCATGCCGAGTGGCGGGACAGCGAGACTGCCCTTATCGCCACCAAGAGGGCATGTCGACTGGCTGACGACAGCGGCCATCGACTACACGTGCTGCATCTGACCAGCGGCCTCGAGGCGGACTGGCTCGCAGATAACAAGGGCTCCAACATCACAACCGAGGTGTGTCCCCAGCACCTGACCTTCGACCAGGATGACGTGGAGGAGAGGGGCACTCGCCTGATCATGAACCCGCCAATCAGGTACACCGAGGACAGGGATACGCTTTGGAAGAGGCTCAAGGACGGGACGATAGACTGCATAGCTACCGACCACGCGCCCCATACTTTGGACAACAAGTCGCTTGGATTCCCCAAGGCCCACTCGGGGATGCCCGGGGTGGAGACCTCGCTGCCCGTGATGCTCACTCACGCGGCCGATGGCAAGTGCTCGGTTCCCGACGTGGCCAGATGGATGTGCGAGGGTCCAGCACAGGTTTACGGGATGGAGGGCAAGGGTAGGCTACTGGAGGGATTCGACGCCGATCTCGTCCTCGTTGACATGGAGTCCAGGAGAAGCATCACGGACTCGGACACGTGGTCCAGGGTGGGATGGACCTCCTACCAGGGCATCCCCCTTACCGGATGGCCAGTGAGCACCTTCGTGGATGGCAAGCTCGTGTTCCGGAGGGCTCCCGAGGGCCCAGCCAGGGGCGAGTTCTCCGTGGATGGCGGCTCTGCTGGCAGGCCGCTCAGGTTCAGTCCATCCCGTTAGCCAGTTTCTGGGTCAGAGGAAGAGCTGGAGCCTCCCGAATCGTCTCCTTCCACTTCCTTCACCTCAACCGCGTCAACGGTCGACTTGTGTGAGTCGATCCCAGGGATCTCGATCTCGACCATTAGTTGCAGGTCGCCAGTCCTGTGGACCGTCGCCCCTGCGGAGGAGAACGCGTAGATGTAGTCCCCCATGAATATCGATCTGCGGATGTTGGTGGATCCGGACAACCAGTAGGAGAGCCCCTCCTCGTTGTAGAAGCCGGAGTGCTCCACGTCGCCATGTGTGCTGAGGCTCCCGTTCTCGATGTCGACGTTGACCATCTTAAGCATCGAGACGAACTCGTATCCGTAGTAGGTGTACTCCCTTCCCTCGATCATCTGCACGTCTGTCACGTACCTGTGCGTGGAGAGGGGGACTGCGAGCATTGACTCAGGTTCCCAGAAGGTGAATGCCTTGTGCTCGTATGTGGCCTCGGAGTAAGACCATGACCACCCGCAGGTCCTGATTTCCTCGCAGTTGGAGTCAGTGTACGCGGGAGTGAGGGGAAGGGAATCTGCAAGAGTGGGCTTGCTGGTGTCGCTGACGTCGAAGAGGGACACCTGGGTAGTGGACCAGTCCAGCCCGAATCCGTCCTCGCCACCTGCTATGCCTATCGTCAGCAGGTAGTCCTCGTTCACGGGATGGATGTAGGTGGAGACACCTGGGACCTCAAGCTCTCCGAGCACTATTGGATTGGTTGGGTCGGAGAGGTCCAGCACCCAAAGAGGGTCGATGTTCATGAAGGTCACCAGGTAGCCTCTGTCTCCGATGAATCTGGCGCTCCAGATCGTCTCGCCCTCGGCGATGTCACCGACGTATCCGATCTGATCGAGTTGCCCCTCGCCGTCGTCCATCAGGATCGTGACCTGGTTGGTTGGCCCGCTCCAGACCGGGTCCCCGTTCTCGTCGACCTCCGCCATCCTCCACCACATCCACCAGTTGTCGGAAGTGGTGGCTACTCTGATGGCACCCTCGTGCTCGCTGATGGAGAACTGGTCCTGTACCGATCCATCCACTCGGCCGGATGCCACGTAAGTAGTGTGGTTGGCGTCGCTGATGTCGAACGAGTGGATGTTTGTGGCTTCCTCCCAGTCGGAGTTGCGCCAGAACCACCACCAGTCGTTGGCCGGCTCAGCGAGCACGAGCGTGTCCTTGGAGGAGTAGACGTACGCCCATGATGAGGTGATGTGGTCAACCTCCATCGAGGCGTCTCCCCCTAGCATATTCATGGTGATAATCGATGTGAAGCCCCTGCCTGCGCTGTCTGCGCTGGCCGAGAACTCGGTGCAACCCTCCCTGGTAAGAGGGTGCGTGAAGAGCTCGCCGCCCCTGATCTCGTGGATCTGGGGGACGAAGTCCTCCAGAGTGAGTTCGGAGATCGCCGCCTCGTTGTCCAGGATGGTCTGGTTGACGCTTTCGTTCCAGATGTCCATCCTCTTGTCGAGGTCATCCTCGGACCAGTAGTCAGAGGGAAGTTGGACCCAGTTCCTGATATCGTCGAAGTAGGTCCAGAGGTGAGTCACCGAGCGGACTGTCCCGTCCACCATCCTTGCCGTTTGGTAGTTCCCCTCTATGTAGAGCTCCCTCTCCACGACAGGGGAGGAGCGGTCTGAGATGTCGACGACGGTGTACTTGACGAGGTTCTGGACCCTCGTGTATTGGTAGTCGCCATCCTCCACCTCGGTGGCCATCAGATCCCTCAATCCGCTCTCGGGATCGAGGGACCAGTAGTATATCGAAGAGGAAATCACAAGCCGGTCCCCCTCAATCATCATCTGCGATGGATTGCCCTCAATGGTCAGGTTGGACTCGAGGGTCAGGTTCCCGAACTCAGGGACCCCCATTATGACTAGGAGTTGCCCGTTTAGCATGTAGATGTGGTGGCCGTCCGTCTTCAGGAAGTCGGCCTCGTCGACCCCAGACTCCTGGTTGTTGGTACCTGAGTACTCCCCCTCCCTGGAGTCCGAGTTCGGGGCGCTGCTAGAGGACTCGTCAGATACTGTTCCCACGTCTCCGTCGAGCGCCATCTCTGGCATCGCATCGTCGAACCCCGCCCCAATCCTGAACATCGTAGGTTCAGTGACCCAGTGCCAGTAGCTCTGCTGGTCCAGGTTGACCATCATTTCATCGCGGAGGGCGGTCTTGAGGTCCACCAGTAGTGAGTCGCAGGCATCGTAGGTCTGCAGTCCCGGATTCGAGCGGGTCCTCTCCGGGAGTTCCAGCTTCGGGTAGTCCCCTTGGAGGGCGTCGAACGTCCTGTCTATGTCCTCGATCACTTCTTCGACGGTCTCGAGGCATCCTGGG
>CAYFID010000080.1:0-3818 GCA_964343205.1 uncultured Candidatus Poseidoniales archaeon
CATCTGCACCAGCCAATCCCGCCGACTCAATTTCTGTTGCGAGTAGTCGAGCGTGCTTTACTGCACTCACCACATTCCCTGTCCCCGCCTCGCCTTTAGTTCTGATCATTGCTGCCCCTTCAGCAACTCTCCTCACTGCTTCCCCCAAGCTCGTACAGCCACAAACGAAAGGAATTGTGAATTTGTCCTTCGCTATGTGGTAAAAGGGGTCAGCAGGAGTTAGGACCTCTGATTCATCAATCATGTCAACACCTAGGGATTCCAGAACGCGACCTTCTTCATCGTGCCCAATCCTCGCCTTGGCCATAACCGGGATGCTTGTAGTTTCGATAATCTCTTTGATTAATGTCGGATGACTCATCCTCGCCACACCGCCTGAAGAACGAATATCTGCGGGTACCCTCTCTAACGCCATTACAGATACTGCACCAGCATCCTCTGCTATGTGCGCCTGCTCTGGTGTCACTACGTCCATCACCACTCCGCCCTCTTGCATTTTTGCAAATCCACGCTTTAGCAGCTCAGTGCCATGCCGCATGTTTTCGAGATTAATCCTTTGAGACACAGCAATCCCTCTGGGCCAGTATTCATGAACCTATGTCCTAGGTTACATTGGATTAATCTCTAATCGGCAAGTACTGGCGAGTCACCTTCTGCAAGAGGTAGGTTGGGAGCTTCTTCTTCGTTCTTCTCAAGCCATTGCATCTCTTCATCCGGTAGATCACTGTCAGCATAAATCGCCTCGGTCGGACACTCTGGAATGCAGGCCGCGCAATCGATGCACTCGTCAGGATCAATGACAAGATATTCTTCGGCTTCCCTAAAGGCTTCAACTGGGCAGACATGTACGCAGTCCTGATATTTACAACTCACGCAGGCACTAGTAACTACATGTGTCATATGACTCATTCGTGGATGGGAATAGCATATCAACGCTTGTGTCTAGAAAATCTATCCTGCTAATTCTTTGATCAATTCTTCTGCTACCATGGTAGGGTCCTGTCCAGGGTAGACCTCGAGTTTGAATCTGCCCTTTACTACTACTCCTTGACTTTTCCTAACCACAACTCCTTCACCCCTCACTAAGCTGCCTAGGTCGATTCTGATGTGGAGGATTTTGTCCCGATCGATGAGTTCTTCTATCCCTCGGTTGATAATTGCAGACAGTGACTCTGCATTTATCCTCGCCAGTGATTCCTTTGCATTCCTCGACTTCATCTTGCATTGGATTGTGTACATGGGTGCGCCCAATGCAGATTTTACCTTTTCAACCGAGACCTCTTCGTCATGCCCACACAGCCATTTTATGGAGTCTGTGATTAGCCCTATATCATCTACGGCACTGGCATGCACTCGCCATGATCCGCCATGTAGCGCCATGGCCCTGCCTACTGCAAACGGACTTTGAATCCGACGCTTTTGGACTACCTATTCGTGGCATTCCGTTCAAATACTGGTTGCAGTTCGGACGGCCCGCAAACGGGGCAGCCCCCGAAATATGGAGTCGTTTTTGTGGCTAAGGGAGCATCAGCTAGAGCGGCGGCAAGAAGGCAGAAGGACAAGTGGAAGGCCAAGCGCTGGTACTCTATCAGGGCCCCCAGGAATCCCTGGTCATTCAAAGTCATAGGGGAGACACTGGCTGAGGAAGAAGACATGCTCGTAGGCAGGCCCTACGAGATCATGCAAAACGAATTGGATGGCGATTTCACAAAGATGCACGTGAAGATTAAGTTCCGAATCAAGGAAGTAGTAGGAAACGACGCACTCACCGAGTTCGTCGGTCACGATGTTATGAAGGACTACGTAAGGCGGCAGATTCGCCGAGACAGAGGTAAGATTGACGACACAATCGATGTTGTAACCGAGGATGGATTCTTCATACGAATAAAACCATTCATTGTTACCCGATCAAGGGTAAAAGGTAGCCAGAAGCAGGAAACTCGGAGCATAGCAAGGAGCGAGGTGATCAAGCTATGTGCAAACTCAACATGGATAGATGTCCAGAAGGCTCTGATTGACGGCTCATTAGAAGAGAGCGTCACCAAAGCCGTTTCCAAAATTCAACCGGTTAGGGCGGTATTCTTCAGAAGAAGCCAACTTATCCAGGACGGTGTTGTAGTTAATGATGGGCCTACACTGGAAGAAATCAAGGCAGAGGAGAATGCAGCTAAGGAGGCATCCGAGAGCCAGTCTGAGGAAGAAGATGAAGACGATGAGACAGAAATTGAAGTCAACACGGAGATCGTGACCAATGAGACTGAGGAAGAGGGCAGTGAGGAAAACGTCATCGAGTCTTCTGATGGTGGTGATTTCGAATCAATGACCGTAGCACAACTCAAGGTCCTTCTGAAGGAGGCCGGAAAGCCGGTTTCTGGTAAGAAGGCAGACCTAATTTCCAGACTTGAGGAGTGAAGATATGCCCCGCATTGCGGTGCTTTGTGGAACTGGGATGAGCGCATTCGCGTCTAACCTATCCTCTAAGGACGGTTCTAATTTGGACAATTTGGTAGTTGAGTCACCTTGGGGGGATGTTCCCCTCTCCGTGGTTACGAATGAGGTCGGCCAGGTGTTCGTTATAGACAGGCACCACTCTGATGGGGTCGAAAGGACACCTCCTCATGCCATAGAACACAGGGCTAACGTACACGCGGCATCTAGTTGCAATCCTGACATCATTGTGAGCGTAAATTCTGTGGGATCTATGCTCGAATCCATGCCTCCTGGAATAATTGGAGTTGCCTATGATGTTCTTGATCTATCCATTTCTCCGTGGACTTTCCACGATAAAGACGCATTTCATTCAGACAGAACATCACCATTCGACCTCACATTCTCTTCGATTTGTGGGGGGGTGCTGGAATCTTTCCAGGGTTCAGCTCCCAATGCTTTGGTTGTGGCCCAATGCATTGGGCCCCAGTTCGAGAGTCCATCAGAGATCGATGCATTAGAGAGGCTAGGGGCCAACGTTGTTGGGATGACACTGGGTCCGGAGCAGAGATTAATCTCAGAGACTGGAATTCCGCATGTATCGCTACCTTGTTCGTCAAACTGGGCCGCGGGCCGGACTCCTGGAGACCCAAGTGCTGTGATAGATCACCATTCAGTCGAAGAGATGGCATCTGGGATGAGGGAGCTTGTCGCAAGATGTGTCCTGAAGTTGATGGTTAAGATTGACTAACGTAACTACGTTGATGGTGCCCCTACACTACACATGCCCATGGCTAGACGAGTCAGTGTGGATGATTGGAATGAGGTTGAGGGCAGCGAGGGGCCTGACGGGTCTTGGTTAACAATGATGTCAAGAGTTGCAGCTTTCCACCACAAGCACGATTTCTCTTCGGAAGATAACCACGGTCATGACATGGGATATCGCGTCGCGTTAACTGTCGAGGAGTTGGGAGAGTTCTCTGCTGCCATAACTAAGGGTAAGCCTGTATCGGATGCAGCAGAGGAACTGGCTGACCTCCTGATACTGATATTGGGACACTCACTCGCACTGCAGGTCGACCTTGAATCCGAGTTCCATAGTAAGATGGACAGGATTATGCAGAGAAGTGCCAGAAGGGGCAATCTCGGGATTCGGGTTACCGAGTATGACGAAAATATTCGAAAATAGTACTAGATTTACCCAGATTTATCAGGTGTAGCCAGACACACCGGCTTTTTCGAAAAAGTGCGTTTTTCGACGTTTTTCGCAGGACGCCTACCTTCTCTATTATATACGCTATAGAGCGGAGATGGAGTTACTCGTTATACGAGGAGTTGAAAAAAATGAACGTAGATATGAATGCAATGAAAGCAGAAGTAGGTGGCGCCTT
>CAYFID010000081.1:0-3815 GCA_964343205.1 uncultured Candidatus Poseidoniales archaeon
TCTACCGAGCTGAGCTACTGAGGCGCGCTCTACTCCCACCTAATCTCCCACTTGAACCCTGCACCCGCTAAGCTAAACCAATAGCGATGAAATGAAACAACCGCGTCCGAGACACATGGGGTGGCATTCAAGGGACCCGAACAGAAGGCTGAACATTGTAATTTCTGGTTGGATTTGCATCGCTCTTGGTAGTGGCATTACCCTTTCTCAGACAACCAATTTCTCCTTATTTCTTGCTGTGCCTATGTCTATCGGAGGAATCGCTTTGCTAATCTACGGGCTAGCAATGGACTCCGGACCAGAAAAGCCCGAATTTTCACTCCCAGAAGAGGAATGAGATTCGAGACTCACTACTTTTGGCAAGCGTAAAGTGGGAAACACGGTTGGGAAGCACGGAGGGAGGGGGAATTGAGACTTGGCAACAACGAGCGAAGAATGCTGAAGGCTATGCTCTCCGATTCAGAGAGGTTTTGGACTCTGAATGGAATTCTCTCAGGGACAGATTGGGAAGATCAAGCTCACGTTGCAGGAGCTGGCAAGGCTCTAGAGGAAGCAGGAATGGTGGAAATAACTGAGTCCACATCTAAGACCGTTTTTCTCGGACAAGAGGGAAAAAAGGCAGCAAATGATGGGCTTCTGGAGTCTAGACTCTGGGAATGGCTAAAGTCCCGAGACGAGAAAGGCAGGTCACTAAAGGAACTCATGTCGGCAGGATTCGAAAGGAGCGAAACCGGACCAGGGGTGGGGATCCTCAAAGGACTAGGGGTTAGTATAGACTCTGGAATTCTTGTTGTATCCGATGAAAAGGAAATTTCCGAAGAGATAGAAAAAAGGACTAATTTTATCCAGTCCCTTTCCGATAGCCCTCAAGACTCCTCTGATTTAGATCAGGAAATGCTGAGCCATTTCTCATCCCGAGGCGGCCTGATAGAATTCGAGGAGTCTGTGTCTCGCACTTGGAGGCTAACCAAAGAAGGTGCCAATGTCGACGAGTCCGAGCTATCGGAGGTCCACATGATAGGAGAGCTAACTCCGGAGATTCTACAGAACGATTCTTGGAGGGGTGCAGAGTTCAAGCCATTCGACGTCTCTGCACCAGCACCGATACCTTCTGGCGGTAGAAGGCACCCCATGCAGTCATTAATCGAGAGGATAAGATCAGTATTCCTAGAGATGGGCTTCTCTGAGATCGAGGGTGACTACGTACAGTCAGCCGGATGGAACATGGATGCCCTTTACATCCCCCAGTCACATCCAGCAAGGACTATGCAGGACACATTCTACCTTAGCGATCCCAGAAGATTGGATGTAGAAGGGCACTATCTGGATCTTTGGTCCAAGGTTCACGAGCACGGCCACGACACAGGTAGCAAAGGATGGGGTGGCTCCTTCGACAAAGAAGAGGCGCAAAAGGCCCTTCTTAGAACTCACACGACAGTAAATACCGTGAGGCATATCGCCGAAAACCCCGAAGTCCCATCTAGGGTCTTCGGGATAGGTCGGGTCTTTCGTCAGGAGACCATAGATAGGACACACATGCCAGAGTTCCACCAGATTGAGGGAATAATCCACGAACCCGATGCAAACCTCCCGATGCTTGTATCCACTCTCAAAACCTTCTACGCCAAGATGGGCTATCCAGACGTAAGGGTGCGCCCCGCCTACTTCCCTTATACAGAGCCAAGTGCAGAGGTCGACGTCCTATGGAGGGGGGAATGGCTAGAATTAGGGGGATCAGGCATCTTCAGGCCAGAGGTAACAGAGCCTCTAGGGACAGAGTGGCCCGTTTGCGCGTGGGGCATGGGGCTGGAGAGGCTGGCCATGCTGATTTTGGGTTTGGACGACATACGGCAACTCTACCAGCCTGATCTTGAGAGGCTCCATAGGATGCCACTGCTCTGAGAAGATGGCTACTACTCTTCCGCCAGGGTCTTTACGTCTTGTAGGAAGTCGTCAACTTCCCAGTGAATTCCCGAGTAAGCAACCCTCTTCCTCTGTTCTTTGTCGATAATGAAAGTCACGGTGGAATGCCCAATCTCGTATTCCCCCAGGCTCCCCTCGTGCGGATCCGTCTGGTTTTCAGGGCTACCAGACTCCCCTTCAACTACACACGATAGCCAATCGTCCCCCGCCCTCTCCCACCCCTGATCACACATGCAGTGGGTACTATTTCCGGACCCCATTATCCAGCCATGGCCATTGCAGTCAACCCCTGGTGGCAACATGCTCAGGTCTGAGTCGCTTGCAACCCAAGCAAGGTGAGTCGAAAGTCCGACTTGGATGGTAGACGGGTCGTCCGAAAGGACCCTTTTCCACGTTTCGTTGCCACTGTCCCAAGAGTGCAGGTGCCAAGACCAGGAGCTATCCGCAGTCCAATTTCCGATTGTGCCGTTTGACATGTCGTAGGTAATGTCAGCGTTGGAAGACAGGGCGAACTCAGCGAACTCGGCCCCATTATAGTAGCAAGTTAGGTTGAATGGATCTTTGCAGGGATTGTCAGTGACTATTGTCGAGTTATCGGGATATAGTACCGAAAAGCGTACGGTGGTTTCCTCGGGCGGGAGGCTATTGGCAATGTGCTCCGCATCCACCACAACGTTCCACTCGTCCCATACGGATTGGATCACCGACCCACGTTCATGTGTGAGGTGATTCCAGTCATAGCCCCTGGCCTCCGTCCAATCCCTCAGGCGGGAAGTAGTGTCGCGGGCGGGGTCTATGGTTATCGAGATGAACTCAACTATCCCGGAATGCTCTCCGATATTCTGTTTGACATAGTCCAGGTTAGAGGAGATGATCAGGCATACGTCTGGGCATGAGGTGTAGATGAATGCCACTACCACTACCTTTCCTTCGAAGTCAGATAGCGACACTTCCCCCCCCGCTTGGTTCTTCAGCGTGAATTCCGGAGCCTCAGGGGGGTCCTTGTACTCAGTTCCTAGCAACTCTGAGCTTTCCGACCCAGAGCAACCCGCCGAGAGTACTACGAGTGCGATAATCAGTGCTGCTAACGGGTTTCTCATGGACGAATCCTCAGCTTTCAGTAATTTTACCCTTCTTCAATAAGGCTCTTTATGTCTTCAAGGACCAACTCGGGGTTCCAGTCGGTATCACCCCACCAGACCCTCTGCCTCATGCCCTTGTCCACGATAATTGTCCCAGTTGTATGATCCACCCAATAGTCAAGCGGGTGGTGGTTCGTCACAACGTCTCCCTCGGGTTGTTGGGTCTCCTTACCACACCCATTGGAATCAACCTCCTCCCCCTCGGGGGTGTCGGGACAACTATCGAACCCGTCAGCAACCCCGTCGCTGTCCATGTCCGTGTCGTATGTAGCAAGCCCTACGTCGAAGTTCATCCAGACCGGTTCGAGGTCGTCCACGGTTCCTGTGAGGTGCGGCCATCCTAGTTGCCTTGTAGATGCATAGTTGTTCAGCACTGTCGAGTTGTCAGTCCACGGGTCTACGGTCACTGTAAGAATCTGCACATCAGTTCCATGTTGGTCACCCAGCTCCTCCGCAATGAAAGCAAGGTTGGCACTTACCACGGGACAGATGTCAGGGCATCTGGTGAAGAGGAACGCCACAACCACAACTTTCCCTTCAAACTGGGACATTGAAACGTAATCTCCGTTCCCGTCAACCAGTACGAAATCTTCCACTGGTATGGGGGGGGAGATGTCCTCCCCGTAGAAAATATCCGATGAGTCGCTGGAAAGGCAACCTGTGAGGGAAGACATCAGAAACAATGCAACTAATGCTATCGGCCTACTCATCTGCTCCCCTCCTCGACATCCAAACCAGTCCAGACGCAAT
>CAYFID010000082.1:0-3311 GCA_964343205.1 uncultured Candidatus Poseidoniales archaeon
TTTACGACAGGCTCGCGAAGATGAACAAGAGGAAGCTGGACGGCCTGGAGTACGACCACCAGCAGCACCTAACCAGGTTCTCCAACGCCAAGGAGGGAAAGGTCAGCGACGTGCAGTCACTTGACAAGAAGCTGGGCAAGCTCCGCTCCAAGGCCACCAAGGAGCTGGAGTCCTCGGTGCCTAGGGCCCTGGGCACCGCCATGGAGATGCGTCACGTGAAGGCGGACCTCCTGATCGCCAAGAGCGTGCTCTCGGTGATGAGGTCCAACCAGTTCTACCACAGGCTGATGGTCATGCTGATCCAGGACGTCAAGGCCGGAGTGGAGTATGACCCACGAAGGGTGGACAACCTCGCAACATCGGAGTTCTCGGAGCTGGTGGAGGGGTCCATACTGTCGACCAACCTGGACGGCATCCTGGGCGACCTTAGGTCAGAGCTAGACGAGCACGTTGGGGGTGGGGGGCAATGATCTCTTGGTTCAACAGGAGCCGGATCCGCTCCTACGTCAAGCTGTCCACCAGGAAGCAGAACAAGATGAAGCAGGAGATAGACCAGAGGCACGGCGAGCAGAGGAGCATAATGGACTCAAGGCTCGCAAACGCGAAGGACTACGCCAGGAAGGCGGACAGGCTCCAGTCGAGGGGGAAGAAGGAGAAGGCTAAGGAGGCAGTCAACTCGTTCAAGCTTGAGCTGGCTTCGAGCCAACCGGTCCTGAACGCATACGTCAGCACCGCACTGGAGAAGCAGCTCCTAGAGGTCATGTCGATGGAGGGCTTCGAGTTCCCAGACGTTCTAACAGACCTGAGGGAGGACATAGACTACGGGCTGTTCTCGGTGAACGCAACCAACGAGCTAGATGCCCTACTCTCCGCCGAGGTCAACCCGTTCGACGAGCTCGGCATCGAGATCTAGGCTGCCCCGATGTAGATCTTGAAGACCAGGCTGAGGAACTCGGGAATCTCGGGTTGGAGTATTATCATCAGCGGGACCCCGATGTAGAGGACGAACTCTATCCAGCCGTCGGCCATACCGTAGCAGAGGTTCCTGATGTAAGCCCACCTAGTTGATAGCACGAGGTAGATCAGCACGATGGATGAGCAAGTCACGGCAGAGAAAGAGCCAATGTATGAGTTCAGTTGAATGGCCAGATCAGGGTATCCGCTAAGCCCAGAGTGGACCACCAGAGCGTAGATCACGAGGGCACCCACGGTCGCAGTGCCGTCCTTCTTTGGCAGGGTTCCTAGTATTGGGTCTACTCCTAGTGTGAGAATTACGGCAACGCAGAGGACCCTAGCGAGGGAGATTGGGGTAAGCTCCCTGGACGAAAGGAGGAGTGGGATCATCCCGAGAACGAAGAATATCGAAAGGATTCCGAACATCCAGAAAGCCTTGCTGTCGAAGAAGTCCAGCATCCTCTCCGTGTATTCTCTCATCTCCTTCTCGTACCTGCCTCCCAAGACCCCGGTCCTCTGCACCAGGGCTATCTCCTGAACGACCATAGCTATGGCTAGGCCGAATATCAGTGCATCAGGCACCAGATCTATCGGCACGTCCTCCATGAAACCAACCCCTATTCCGATCACTATCGCTATCGACAAGTTGAGCAACTGGCTCCTCAAAAAGCCATCAAGGTCTACGAATCCCAGCATCTCACTTCCAATCAGATTTCTATCCCGTACTTCCCTTCCAGCTTACCTTTCCATCGACTACCCTCTTCTGGGTCTAGGCTTAGTGCCCTGAGGCACTTCCTATGCCTCTCTGACATTTCTGAACTGTCCGAGTCACTGATATCGTCTTGTTCCAGCATCTTCTCCAGTAGTTCCTCTATCTCAATCAACTGGTCACCGAACCTCTCGAGCTTTCCGGGGAGGAACTGCTGGGGGTGCCTGTTCCAGAGGTAGTCCATCTTGCATTTCATCGCTATCGGGTTGCTCTCGTTGAACTGAAGTGACTTGGCCAGCGCTTCGTCCATCGATCCCCCTTTGTTACCGCGGTGCCTGTGGAAGACGCCCAGTCCCGCCCAAATGTCGGACAGCCTTACCTTGCTGTTTCCAGGATTGCTAGTCATTCTCTCTAGCTCAGAAATGAATCCGTCAATCTCCTTTGCCGTATACAGCCCCTGCTCTAGGTCATCGTGAATGTCTGGGTTAATCACGTCCCCGAACTGGTAGCTCCTTCCTTCATCCCCCTCCGGCTTAAGGAGGCCCACAATCGTCTCTTCACTGACCTTTCCCTGCAGGGAGAGGGCCGCCCTGACGATCCTGTCGACATCCCGGTCCTTTGACCCCTCGTCGATTTCAGATTCTGTCTGCTTCCTTGCCAGCTCGATGTCGATCCTGGCGCGAGTTAGCTCCAGCTCATCCATATCCCTGCCAATCTTCCCTCTATGCTTGAGCTCCTCGGCCTTCTCGTCCCACTCGGCATCCGCAAGCTTTGACTTCCCCTCGTGGATCCTCCTCCTGAGCTCCATCTCCTGCTCCGCTTCTTCAACGTCTGACTTCCTCCTTAGCTTGGCAGTGTCCCTCCTCGACCGGTCCTCCTCCAGGAACTCTGTCGCAATCGTCTCGGCACGGTGCTTCTCTAGCTGTTCCATGTTGTCGGATCTTTGCATCCTTTCGATCGCGTCCTCCTCTAGCTTTGCGTCAATCACGCTCTTCCTCCTCTCGAGGGTGGCCTTCTTCTGCCCCAGCTTCTCGCCCCCAGTCTTCTGCCAGCTTATGTTGAGGCCACTGACGGAGATCCCAGTTTCAACCAGGATCGAGGATAATTGCTGCTGGGCCCGCTCGTTGGCATCAGCCCTAGCCGATGGGTCCCTGAGATTGGCCTCCTCCAGCCCTTCAAGCATGGAGCCAACCCTACCCTTGATGGTATCCTTGACTAGTGATGACAGTGCCCCGGAATCTAGCTCGGAGACATCTTGCTTCGAGGTGAAGAAACCCTCAACGAGCTTCGATGCACCTAGGTCACCATCAACCGAGAGGTCGACCCTCATCACACCACGAAGGACCGCAGAGGTGGGAGACGGACGGTAGTTAACTGGAACCTTGACCTCTAGGGCCCCGTTCCTCCAGAACAGGACAGACTTGTACTCCTTCCTTACGCTGGACTTCCCCAGGTCCAGCTCCTTGTTCTTGGGCCAAATTGTGGTCTTTGAAGAGTACAGCATAGCGGAGTCCGTGGCTGGGTCGAGCTGCACCTTCCCCTTGACGTCCTTGGGGAGCCTATCCATGGAGTAGTAGCATGCAATCGCCGATGAGCCACGTTTCCAGTCCACCTGACGCGAGGAGAACATCGTTCCTCGAGCAGGTTG
>CAYFID010000083.1:0-3132 GCA_964343205.1 uncultured Candidatus Poseidoniales archaeon
CTCCGCGTTGCCACTGGGCATGGTCCTCCTACTATGTAGGAGGACATTAAAATTGCCATTCCACCCAGTTGATCATTGATCCGATTTACTCAATATTTTCAATCGCAGTTTCTAACTTCTGTATGAATTGAATAGTGCCCCAAACAACACATATAGCCGATCGGCTCTTCTGTTGCTCATGATCGGAGATGGGGCCCCAGCCAAGTCTTACGAACAACTACCTGGCTCCAATGAATCAGAACTAGGCGTAAAGGATACAGAGGACGATCCTACGGATAGGATAGACATCGAACTTGGCAGAATCAGGGAGAGGAGGGAGAACCCCGGCAAGAGCTTCTTGGTAAATACGATCGTTCCCCAGACATTCGACGACTACACCTTGGTATTCGGAGTCATTTCTGGCATAGTATTCTTCGGACTAATCTCTGTGGCGTCTTCTGGCTTGATTCTCGGTGATTCCATCAGAGTTGACCAGTCGTTATCCGGCACACCTCTGGACTCTTCAGACTGTATCGATAGAAGGGGCGAGGTATGGATCCAGACATGGGTGAATCAGGATCAAGATCTGAAGATCCTCAGTCACAACATTCCTTCTGGAGGGAACTCGGCAATGTTTGTATCAATTCTCAATGAGACGGTGACTCTCGCCAAACAGGGAGATATCTCCATGACTATAGATCACCATGGGGTGGATGACGGCCTTCACTTGGTCGGGATAGAGGTGATTTTCTCAAACAACTTCTCAGGAGATTGGGTGGGCCTTTCAGAATCCGAACTATTGGAAATCAGGAACAATTCAGAAGATTACCAATCTGTTTCGAAGGAGCTGGAAATCTCATTGGAGACGGTAAAGCAATCGTCAATTCTTGGGTCCGGAGAAACTCATAGGAAAATGGAGAAGTTCGATGACGAGACCAGAGCATGCTTGACGACCCAGCAAATGGGTGGCTGGGGATGGGCCCTTATGTTAGCCGAGTGGGTTGGTGGAAGGGAGACAGCGATGCTTACCGGGGGAAGCGCAGAGGTCCCTCCATGGTACATGGCGCTCGTCTCCCTTGGGATGTCCATATTCTTCCTCTGTGTGCAATACCCCCTAATGCACAGGTTGTACCACAGGGAGAGCGACGACCTTCTGTCAAGCGAGCAAATGGAACGACTTATTCAGACAACCGTAGAGTCAGCAAGTAAAAGACTCCACATCAAACCTGACTTGGGGGCAATGAAAGTACAAGACAGGGCAATATCGGTAGACGTCTACCTACCTTACAGGAACACAAGGAGAACTATTGTTTCTCCTATCGAGATTAAGGGTACTCTGATCAAGGATATTCTCAGAGAGTTTCGGATCTTCGGAGAGATGAGGCCATTGCAGATCAAGACAGTTCCCATTGACATTGACGTAAAAGGTGGACTTGAGGGCCATGGATCCAATTTTTCCCATGAAGAGTGGGGGGAAATAGAGATGAGCGAGGACTACAGTGACTTCTTTTCTAGGATGGGGCAGTTCGGCAACTTAGAGGAGGCATTTAGAGAGAGTATGTCCAGATGGTTCAGGGAGCACGAGGTAATTGATTACGGATCCGCTATCATGGCAGACGAGGACGCCGTCTTTGTGCGGGTTATCTACAGGCCTGTGACAAAATTCGCCTATTTCTTGTTCAAGCCGACCTACCAACATTTGCAGGGAGAACTCAGGGAACACCTGGGTTCTGAACTAGGGAATCTCCTGGAGGACAGGGTTCTCGTAGTAAGCGCAAGGAACGAGAAGGCAACCCTCGGTGACAGGGCAGTAGCAGGAAGAGTGGAACAGGGGTCACAGGAACTCACAGGAGAGGCTATGGTAGCAAAAAGGGGGGGTATTCCAGGTGCCCTCTTACAGAACCCATTCATGGGTGATATCCTGTCCTCTGTTGAGTACGTTGCTCATAAGAACAGGTCCCGAATCGATAGATATGGTTTCTGGGGGCTGATAGTATTCGTTTGGATTCCTTTCATGGCTAGCGGGGTCTTAGTCGGAGCCATGCTCGGTTTAGTTGCCAGAATGAGATTCGAGAGGGTCCTAGCAGCGTGCTTCATTGGTGGGACCGCTGCATCGATTACTTGGGCCTATACTGCTAGGGGTATTATTGAGGTGATGGAGAGGTATCACGCCGAAGCCCTGATTCCTTTCGTCATTCTACTTGCCATAGGTTTCACATGGCTGAAAATCAGGGACAACAAGAGACATAGGAGGGAAGAACTATTCAGAGACTCAATGGCTTTCTTCGCTGGAGCCTCTGATTAATGGCCCATAGGTCAGATTATTACCGGACCCCGATTCGTATGGCTGGTGAAAATTTGGATAATCCACTTGTCAGAATTAAGGGAATGGAGCGGCACTACCGCATGGCTTCGGAAACAGTGAGGGCCTTGGATGGAATCGACCTCGAAATACAGATTGGTGAGAGAATCATTCTACTAGGCCCATCTGGTTCCGGAAAGACCACCCTGCTAAACTGCCTCTCCGCATTGGACAGCCCCACAGCAGGAAGCTACTACTTTTCGGGATCAGAAGCCCCAAAGAACGACTCCGAGACAATGACAACTTTCAGGAGAGAGAACATAGGATACGTCTTTCAGTTCTTCAATCTCCTTCAGGATCTTACCGTTCTCGAGAACCTGCTGCTCATCCAAGAGCTAGCAGGAGGCAGGGATGAGGCGAGGGCACGTAAACTACTATCTCTTGTCGGGCTAGAAGACGAAGTAGACCGATTCCCTGCAGAGATTAGCGGAGGCCAACAGCAACGGGTCGCCATTGCCAGAAGCTTAGCAAAGAGGCCAAGACTCCTCCTAGGAGACGAATTGACCGGCAATCTCGATTCTAATACATCATCAGTCGTCATGGAGGTCCTTGTGAAGGCGTGCGAGTCGGAGGGCATCACTTGCGTCTTCGTAACCCACGATGAGACGTTGGTTGAGTTCGCAACCCGAGTTGTAAGAATTGATAGCGGCAAAATAACGACTGACGAGATTGTAGGGTAGGTGACCGTTTGTTCGTTCTCTTATCCAAACGTCTTGGAAGGAGCATGATGAGGTCGAAGACCAGACTAGTTGCAGTCGTGGCCATGGTAGTTGTTGCAGTTTTTGCCGGGG
>CAYFID010000084.1:0-3079 GCA_964343205.1 uncultured Candidatus Poseidoniales archaeon
TGTGAACTCATTGTTTACACCTCTAAGGTGGCCCGCCGACCGAAGAGGTGTTTATGAATCGTTCCCCACGGTTTTCGGTATGCTAGCCCTAGATTGCTGCCAATTCGGCTATCCGGAGGCATCATCGGACGTTCTATCTGTACTGGAGCTCTATCACGAACTGGTTTACCTGTGTGTTGTGCGTCTCCGCGTTCTCTAGGTCTACTGTCCATTCTCCAGGAAGGAAGCCCCTGACTGTAGAGCCGCCAATCACCATCCAGACACAGTACTCGTCGCTTCCGCAGTCCCCCGCGTCCCTGTTATCGTTCTCTATCCCAGTGGTGTTGGCTACCTCCTCATCGGTGCTGTTGTACATGTACAGGTCCAGCCTGTTGCTGGTTGTCTGCCCTGGTATACCCCCACCCACCTGATCGTCGTCCTCCTGGGGGTACGATAGCTTGGCCCTCATGTATCTGATCCTATCCTTCGACTCCTGGTCGTAAGTCATAGGATACTCCCATGTCATTATCACTGGGTTGGGGGTTGCTCTGTCTATCATGAAGTCCTGCCAGACCCCCCTATAGTTGACGTATACCATGGAGTCTGTACTGTCCTCAAAGCCATTATTGTCTACCACGGTGAGCTTCACCTCCCATGCTCCTGCGGGCCTGTCCTCCCAAGTGTAGGTCTCTCCGGTTGCGTCGACGTCGTTGTCAGATACCCCGTCGTTGTCCGAGTCGGTGTAGGTGTCGAGGTCCCATTTCCACTCTACAAGGTACTCCTCTGCATAGCAGTTCGAGTTTTCTGGGTCGCACCCAGCCCAGGACCCTGAGCCGTCCAAAGTAACGCTGGTGGATACCACTACCTCCCTGTCGTTGATGTCTTTGTCGTCCTCGCAGACCCAGACAATTACGAAATCGCCGTTCGGTGGCTCCTCCCCCTCGCAATCATCGTCCTTTTCGGAGGCTATCTCGGCCTTGGGCTCCCGAGCCGATGAGTCGACCACCGTGATTGCCGTCGTGGTCGTGGTCTCGTGGGTACCGTCTCCCACTGCAAGCTCGGCGGTGTACTCTCCTGGTTGCGCGTACGAGTGGCTGGCAGTGAGTCCGGTGCCGGTGTTGCCGTCACCGAAGTTCCAGTCGAAAGTCAGGGAGTCGCCATCTGGGTCCGATGATCCTGCGGCGCTGAAGGTGACCGAGCTGCCCGCCTTCACGGTCCCAGTGGGCTCTACAGACATTGTCGCGCTGGGCGGGCTGTTGCTCCCGAGTAGGTCCATGCAGCCCGCCAGCATGGGTGCTAGGAACACTATCGCCATCAGACACGCTAGCTCACGCCGTCTCGCCATTGGTATCGGGGCACTGGCGAGGAGAAATCAATCCTACGGCTCTTTGGATGCGTTAGAAATCCAATAAATTACTCTGTCTGTTGCCCCTCAGCAGGTTCTTTTCGTCCCAACCAAAGGCGTCGGTAACCCTTCCCAGTGACTTGGCCAGCCTCTTGGCGTAGTACTCAGTGTCATACTCCGGGGGATCCCCGCCTATCTCGTCTACCAACCAAGCGCCGACTCCCAGCTTCTTCTCCCCCTCTTCGGGCTCCGTGACGATGTATCCGACCTTCATTCCGGGTGTGAACTGAAGTCCGGCTGCGATTCTCTGCCTAGCTGCACGGACGTAGGGCAACCCATCCGGATTAGCGTACACGCTGAAGTCCCACTCCTCCTTCTTGGTATTCCACTTGCCCTTGCAAGAACGGCTTATCACGAGCTGCGAGGGTTCGACATCGCCCTCTCTGACCCTGTCTATGACCGATTTCGTCATGTCGACCGCGCCAATTGTGTTCCCGTCCAGTATCATCTCGAACATCTGGGTCATAGTATCGGATAGTAGCTGGAAGGAGTCCGTCCTCCTGACCTCGTAGCCCCTGATCAGCATCTCCTCCCTTGGCCAGACGACCCTTCCTACGTAGCGCTTCTTCGCCCCGTGGCTGAAGAACGAAGAGAGAGCTGTCTCGAACTCCAGTTCCGCACCCTCCCTGGTGAACCTCTCTGCGAGGGACTCACCAAATTCAAGGGTCGAGCTCTTGGCCTTCTCCCAGCCTTCCAGCTCGTCCCCTCCTGCAGGTTTGTTCATGGGAGGATCCCCCTCGACCGGAGCACGAACAAAAATGGAGTCGGTGTCGGAATACACCACGTCGTCCCCGTCATCCTCCACCTTGGAGATTATCGCCTTGATGTTGTGACGTGCCCACTCGGTGATGCTCGCTCCCAGACTGGGGTGGGTGAACCTGTAGAAGTTCGATGCGAAGACGCCGTAGAACGAGTTCATGAGTATCTTTACCGCGTACTGCAGCTGGTCCTGTAGGAAGGCCTCTGCCTCGTCTCCCTCATCGTTTGCCTTGGCGAGCGCGGCCTTGTGGCGGTCACGGCTGTTCATTAGGTCCTGGAGGAGCTGTGGGACCAGCCCGAATCTCTGCTCCTTCGAGATGTACCTTGTGTTAGTGATGGGTGAGACGTTGTGAGATTCGTCCTCGCTGCCGTCTCTTACCAGGGTCGTGGAGCATATGTTGTTGGAGATCATTATCGACGGGTACATCGACTTGAAGTCGAGAACAACCACCCATGGCTCGACCCCTGGGTCCACCTCGTGCACGTATCCGCCCGCAATCTTGTCCTGCTTCCTAGGTCCCTGGTTGGTGTTGGGTACAGCGACCCCGCTCCTGTCGGCGAGGCGTATCACGAGAGAGTCAATCCACCGGCTGGTGGTGCTGGTCGCAGCGATGTCTACTGTGGTCAGCGATACGGAGGCTAGGGCCTCCTTCCTGGCTATCGACTTCATCTTCTCGAGTATGTCGAGAGGGAGGACGGTGTCTCGGACGCAGTATTCCAAGACCTCGTCTGGCCTCGCAGCCCACTCCTCGTCCATCCTGCTCGCATCGATGTCCATCTTCTGCATCTCCTCGTCATCGGGCCACAGCAGCCGGGACACGTACCTGAGAGACTCTCTCTGGGGTCTGAGCGTCTGCCTAGCCTGCCACCATGCGTCGAGGGGGATCCTTCCCTTGATCGTCCAGACCCTGTTCTGCTCCCGGTTGGGGAACAGGC
>CAYFID010000085.1:0-2907 GCA_964343205.1 uncultured Candidatus Poseidoniales archaeon
ATGTGGAGGCCGCTACTGTCGTGCTGCATGGTGTCCAGGAACTGCTTCATGTCGGCTGACTTCTGGTTAGTACCTATGTGGACGGCGTGCCGCTCGTACACATCCGGCGACACAAGTGGGGACGTGCTCTCCGACATTCGGTTTCCTCAGCAGCGCGGCGACCTGACAATGATTGATAAGCGCTGCGCAGAGGCCACGATGCGCCGAGGCTCAGTCTTCTAGGGTGGATAGGAACGTGCATTCCTTCTCCCCGTCCTCGTTTACGTGGTGTGAGTTGGGGAAGTGCACGCATGGCTTCGTGATGGTTGCATAGAGGTCGAAAGAATCGTGGAAAGAGAGCTGCTCTACAGGAGTGGTGATCCCCCAGCCTCTCGCCTCGACCTCGAGGACCCATGTCCCTTCGACGAACTCGCTCTTCCACTCAAACCTCTCTCCGGGGTAGTCCTGGGTCGCCTTAACCTCCCAGAAAGGGTCCCCCCCGGCGTTTTTTGTATTGGGCGCCCAGAGCTTCGCCTCGACGTAACGGACCTCGTTAGTTTCGTTCCCAACCAGTTCCTCGAGTGTGCCCGAGTAGGGGAACTGGGCTCTGAAGTTGATTACCAGCTTTGAGACAGTCTCGTCGAAGATAAGATTCGTCTCGTTCTGGTAGAGCACAGAGTCCAGTTCGGTTCCGGTCTCGAAGGTCTCCGACCACCCCACGGTCACGTCCTCGTCGATGTACTCGGGGGGCTCCCTCCAACTCTCCATTATCTCCCTCTGGATGGAGAGGGCGAGGCACCCGCTGCCAAGGGCGGAGGCCATGAGGATCGAAACTAGAAACAGCGCCTTTCTTACCCCTCGCATGTGCACTCGGAGCACACCGTACGTCTTCAACTCGCTTGATGATTGGTGCCTCTCGGTACTCATAGGGCACGTCAGCGCCGAAGCTCGGTCACCCATTGTCGTCATTGAGGCAGCGGTTCCAGTGGGGGTCTTGGCATCAATCCTGCGATTGTCCTAGAAACCCATTCCGCCCATTCCGCCCATTCCGCCGCCCATGTCCGGCATCGCGGGGGCGTCCTCCTTCTGGTCTGGGTCGTCGGCGATAAGGGTCTCAGTGGTAAGCACTAGGCCAGCGATAGATCCTGCTGACTCCAGTGCGTTCCTAGTGACCTTGGCTGGGTCAAGAATACCTGCTTCGACCATGTCCACATACTCCCCGCTCCTCGCGTTGAATCCGAAGTTATCATCCTCGTTTGAGAGGATTGTCTTGATCACATCGTCCCCGTCGGCTCCTGCATTCTGGGAAATCTGCCAGGTTGGCGCGGCTAGCGCGTCGTAAACCAAGTTGATCCCAATGGCCCTATCCCCTTCTGCAGAATCCGAGAGTTCCTTCAAACTCTCTCGGGCTCGAAGCAGTGTCACTCCTCCGCCCGCAACTACCCCTTCGGCCATCGCTGCTCTGGTGGCGTTCAGTGCGTCATCCACCCTTGCCTTGGTCTCCTTGACCTCTGTCTCGGTGGCAGCCCCTATCTTCAGGACGGCCACTCCTCCGGTAAGCTTTCCAACCCGCTTCTCGATCTTCTCTCGGTCCCACTTGCTGGTAGAGAGCTTCGCCTGGCCCCTGAGAAGCTCGGCTCTCTCCTCGGTAGCCTTCTTGTCCCCGCCTCCACCGACTATGGTTGTCTTGTTCTTGCCCACAATAACGCGATCGGCGCTCCCGAGGCTGGATGGTCCCTGTGCCTTGAGATCGGCCCCCTGGTCCTTGAACAGGGGCTTGGCTCCCGTGAGCACGGCGATGTCCTCGAGCTGCTCGGAAATCTCGTCTCCGAACCCCGGGGCCTTGACCGCAACCGCCTTCACTACCTTGCTGACTACGTTAAGAACGAGGGTAGCAAGCGCCTCTCCCTCTATGTCCTTTGCAACAATTAGTAGCGGCCTCTTCTGCTGTACACTTGACTCGAGAGACGGAAGCAGGTCCTGTGCTGAGTTGATGGTGTGGTCGGTGAGAAGGACCAGCGGGCTGTCATGAACTGACTCGCGCTTCTCCCTGTCTGTGATCATGTAGGGGCTCATGTACCCCTTGTTGAACTCCATTCCCTCGACCACGTTGAGGGAGGTCTCGATTGACTTGGCCTCCTCGACAGTGATGACTCCCTCTCGTCCCACTGCATCCACTGCTTCGGCGATCAGTGAGCCTATCTCCTCATCGTTGTTCGATGCTATGGTGGCAACCTGCTTGATCGTCTCGCCCGTCTCCACGGGAACTGCTCTTTCCTTGAGGGACTCGACAACGGCTTCGATTGCTTGGTCGAATCCGGCCCTTAGCTCCACTGGACTGGATCCGGACTCCATGTTCTTGAGGCCGTGGTGGCAAAGGCTCTGTGCCAAGATCGACGCTGTGGAGGTCCCGTCGCCGGCGTTGTCCTGCGTCTTGCTTGCTACCTCCTGGATCAGCTTGGCACCCATGTTTGCGAACGGTTCACCTAGCTCAATGTCCTTGGCTATGGTTACTCCGTCGTTGATAATCGAAGGGCTGCCCCACGACTTCTCCAACACAACGGTTCTGGCTGCTGGACCCAGGGTGACCTTGACCGCGTTGGCCACTGTGTCTATCCCCTCTAGCAGCCTTTCTCTGGCTTCCTCTCCGTATACTATCTTCTTAGCTCCCATTTTCTCACTCCATTACCTTAGCCTGAATGTCCTCTTCCTGGATTAGTAGGTAGTCGACGCCCATCCATTCCATCTTCGTCCCGCTGAACTGCCTGAAAATCACGCGATCTCCGACAGAGACGCTTTTCGCGTCCGCGCCTACCGCTTCGACCTTTCCGACGTTCATTTTGTCGCGGGCCTCCTCGGGCAGGAGAAGGCCAGATTCGGTCTTCTCCGGGGCGTTCTCCATTGCTAGCAGCACCATTTCTCCTATCG
>CAYFID010000086.1:0-2871 GCA_964343205.1 uncultured Candidatus Poseidoniales archaeon
TTGACCACTCGGGTACACCTGCACCTTTGCGAGAGGAGTCATGGATTTGATTCTCGCGCATCCAAAATACCCCATATTTGTTAGGAATTGTTGATGTATCTCCTCTGTTCGATGCTCGACAGGTCGTGTTCATGACAGTCGGTTCAAGTGCTCGAAGGCTTTCGAAGAGCGACCTAGAAGCAGTCCACAAGTCTCTGATCGAGGTCACTCGCAAGCAGAAGAGTCAGAATTCTCCTGTCGAAATCGCGATGCTCGAGGGAATAGGCTTCTGGGATTCTGTGGGGCAGCTTCTACAAAGTATGGAGGTCGAATTATCGGAAACCGTGAGGGAAGAAGGTATGACGGCAAAGGCGCAGCTTCTATCTAGGAGAATTGGAGTTGCCAGGACCTGTGTCACCGATCTAACTAGGATGCGGCTCGCCGCTTTCACTCGTCATGCAGTAATGACTAACCTGTTGATCACTGGTAATGCCCAGGGGAGTGGTTTCCAGAGGCTGGAATGGAGCAGGCACGACCCATCCGAGAGAGTGTTCTACAACGGAATTAAGGATCTTGCAGAGAAGTACAAGATCTCAACTTCATGGTCGACAATGCTTGGATCGTCAGAAACTGATACCAATCAGGCAGCGAGTGAGGTGCGAGAAACTCTCATGGAGTTCACAGGAAGGACGGGGGGTGAGAAGCCACAAGTTCCCCTAACCACCGAAGAAACCCACTGGGAGGAGCCCGACTTTGACGAAGAGGATAGGATAAGGGACATGGACGTATTTCCTGAGCATGCCGCCTCAACTGCCGAGTCCAGAAGCCTCGAGGAGGAGCAAAAGGAAGATGGCGATGGTCTAGTCAGAATCAAGGTCCTCAAGAAAATAGAGGACCCGATTCTTATGGAAGACGGGTCCGAGATATTGCTAGAAGTTGGTGATGTCGAGTTCTGTCAGCCGTTGGTAGCGGAAATCCTGATTTCGGCTGGCTTCGCGGAGGCTGCGCCTGTCTAGAGGCAAGTTCTAACGCTCGGGCCACTACGTCATGAAGAGGTTGGAATAATGGGAAAGGAAGTTTCTAGTTCACAGATTGAAAGTTACAGAAAGGCGTTCGAAGAAGATCCTGCTGCAAAAGTAGCTCAGAACGCGGTAAGTAATACCGAATTGACCTCACTGGCCCTGAGCAGAGATCTGATCCAGAATATGGACTTCTCATTCAGCACTAAGCTGGACGACTGGTCGGTGACCAACCAGAGGAAGAGCGGGAGATGCTGGCTTTTCGCCACACTGAACCTATTCAGAGTGGGGGCGATGAAAAAGATGAGTCTAAAGGAGTTCGAGTTCAGCCAGTCGCACTTGCACTTCTGGGACAAGTTTGAGAGGGCGAACCACTTTCTTGAGGCAATAATCGATACCTCAGACCGACCCGTCGACGACAGGACTGTCCACTTCCTTCTAAGTGACCCGATAGGTGACGGAGGGCAGTGGAACATGGCCATGAATCTAATCAGAAAACATGGCCTTGTTCCCATGTCTGCGTATCCCGAGTCTCACAGTAGCAGCAGTACCAGGTGGATGAACACGGTGCTGAAGGATGTGCTTAGATCCTCTGCCAGCGAATTGAGAAGGATTCTTGACGATGGCGGTTCGGAAGATGAGGCGAGGTTGCGGAAGGAGTCCAGGATGGCAGACATCTGGAAGATCCTCTGCATCCACCTCGGCACGCCACCCGAGAAGTTTGACTGGCAGTGGCGTGACAAGGACAAGAAGTTCCATAGAAAGGGTGAGATGACCCCCCTGGAGTTTGCCAAGGAGTACGTCGACATAGACTGGGAGAGTTATGTCTGCATAGTTAACGACCCTAGGAACGAATACTATAGGACCTACACCGTTGACTTCCTGCAGAACGTTGCTGGGGGTCCTCCTGTCGTCTATCTCAATGTCCCATCTGACCAGATGAAGACAGTGACACAAAGACTCCTAGAAGATGGGACCCCAGTCTGGATGGGTTGCGACGTGGGAAAGCAGATGGAACGAAAGAGAGGCTTGTGGGATGCAAATCTGTACGAATTTCAAGGGCTTTACGGAATGGAGTTCGGAATGGAGAAGGCTGACAGACTGAGGTTCGGACAGACCATGATGACACATGCTATGCTATTCACTGGGGTTGACGTAGTAGATGGCAACCCTAGGAGGTGGAGGGTAGAGAATTCCTGGGGCTCGGATGGTAGCGGAGAGAAGGGCTTCTTCACAATGAACGACAACTGGTTCGACGAGCACATGTTTGAGATTGCAGCTCCCAGAGATTTCCTCACGGATGAAATGATTGTGGGTCTGGAAAGAGAACCGATGACACTGCCTGCATGGGACCCAATGGGATCCTTGGCGAAGCAAGAGGGACTATACTAGAGCTCAATTTAGATTGCGAAGCGATAGCTCGATTGTTACAGAGTCCGGGATTGGTATCCTCAGGACCTTGCGAAGGGACTTCTCGTCTTTCGCAGTATTAGTTACAAGCTCTAGAAGCCTCTTGTGAATCCTCATCTCCCAGTGGTCCCATGTCTCCGAGCCTTCTCCATCTGGGCTCTTCCTGCATGGAACAACGAGTCTGCGTGTAGGTAGTGGGATTGGCCCCCTCAGGTTGACTCCGGTCTCGTCAGATATTGCCTTGATCTGCTGACAGACCAAATCCACGTCTTGGTGATTGTCGCCAGTCAACTTGATCGTGGTGACAACCGGCATCCGCTTCACCAGTGCCGAATCACTTCTTGTCAATCTTCATGCAGACGCCTGCGGCCACGGTCTTACCCATGTCTCGGATTGCGAAACGGGAAAGCTCGGGGAACGCATCCATTTGCTCGATTGCCATCGGCTTGGTAGGTGCGAATCG
>CAYFID010000087.1:0-2803 GCA_964343205.1 uncultured Candidatus Poseidoniales archaeon
CCGTCCTGGCCTCGAAGCTCCCCCTGCACGACGAGGGGCTTCCGCCCAAGTGCCTGCTGCCGGCCACGGAACCCGACCAGTGGGTGTCTGCAATCATCGCTGTTCACTCGGACTGGAGTCGGGCCGGCGGTGTTCCCAGACACGTTGACGACGATATGCTGTCTCTTGCCAGGTCGGGCTTCGGGAGAGATGCCCATGGGGAGGCTCTATCGAACGCCTACAACATGGCATGTGGGTAAGAAAGATAACCCAGATTAGGGAGCAGTAGGCGTGCAAGAGAAGGACCTTCCAGACTGGGTTGTTCCTGCTAATAAGCCCGCGACCAAGGTGCGTAGGCATGACATTGACTGGCTTAGGGTGATTCTCTTCGCACTGCTGATTTGGTTCCATTATGCTGTCTTCTCCCTTTACCAGCTTGAGGGCAGGGAGGCCAGCTTCGACGGTTTCAACATAGCTCTGTTCTTCGTGATCGGCGTCATGCACCAGTGGAGGCTGGCGGCACTGTTCGTGATCTCTGGGATGGGGACGGCTTTCGCGTTCAGGAGGAGGACTTGGCGGACATACCTGAGGGAGAGGGGGATTCGCCTTGGCATACCTCTACTATTCGCGACTTACATCCTTTGGTTCGGCATATTCAGCCCGATCGACACCACAAGGCGCCTGTTCGAAATATTCCCCGGAAGCGAGAACATGCCATACGGGCACCTTTGGTTCGTGTACAACCTGCTGATCTACTCGGTCCTACTGACACCGCTGTTCTCCCATGTACGAAAAAACCCGGACAGCAGGGTCGTCCGGGCGGTCAAGGGGGTACTGGAGATGCCGGGCGGAACGGGGATCATGCTAGTCCCCCCCATCCTACTGTCGGTGAACGGGATCCTGTTCAAGCCATGGGGATTCGGGGAGGTAGGGATGTGGTGGGAGTTCCCGCGCTACCTGCTGTACTTCCTATTCGGGTACCTGATGATCACCGCCAAGGAGGAGTACTTCGCGGTGATAGACAGAGTCAGGCTCCCGGTTACGGTGATCACCCCCGTCCTCGCCGTTGCCTGGTTCCTACTCTCTGATGCGGGGGACGTGCCTAGGCTGATGGAGGGTGGCTGGGTGGACGAGGGGTATCCCGCTTTCTCGGCCCTGACGATCTTTGCTTCGGTCCTTCAGTCGTTCCATGCTTGGTTCTGGTGCCTGCTGATCTTCAGCTGGGCTTCCAAGACCCTGAACAGGCCAAGCAAGTGGCTCGCCTACCTGAACGAGGCCGTCTACCCGACTTACATCGTGCACATGCACATCACATTCCTGCCCATAGCCCTCTTCGGGTTGATCGGGCTGGGATACTACGCTGGGATGATTGTGGGTACGGCGTTAGTCATGGCGGGGGTCATGGTCTGCTTCGAGGTGGTGAGGCGGGCTAGGCTCGCTAGGCCCCTCTTCGGAATCAAGGGAGGAGAGGAGGAGACTAGTAAGACATGGCCATACAACCAGATTCGGGACAAGAACGTCAGGGTACTGGTCTCGGTAGCATTCCACGGCCTATCCTTCCTGGTAGTGATCGCCCTATACGTCCTTCTCATCGGTGCAGGCTGGCTGGGTGAGCTGTAATATCTGAAATTGGAAGATATCCCCTAGGGGATAAGTGAATAAACGGAAGGCAGGCGGAACGGGGCATGCTCAGGGTTACCGATCTCAGGAAGGGATTCGGGTCTGGCAGGAGGAGGCTCGAGGTTCTGAAGGGGATCAACCTGGAAGTGGAGAAAGGAGAGCTGGTCAGCCTTATGGGGCCAAGCGGGTGCGGGAAGAGCACTCTGCTGAACATCATCGGGGGCCTTCTTGAGGCGGACTCGGGAAGCATAGAGCTGGACTCGTTCAACTACGGTACCAAGTCGCCCAGCAGGGTGGTCGACGTCAGGAGGAACGGTGTCGGCTGGATCTTCCAGGACTTCCACCTGATCGACAGGCTGGATGCTATGGACAACGTTGCCTTCAGCCTAGAGCTCTCAGGGATCCCCTCGGCTGAGGCCGAGCAGAGGGCTAAGGTCGCCTTGGACCGAGTAGGCCTGGGCGACAGGATGGAATTCATACCGGACCAGCTCTCGGGCGGCCAGCAGCAGAGGGTAGCGGTCGCCAGGGCCATATCCGGCTCACGGCCGCTGATTCTTGCCGACGAGCCCACCGGTAACCTTGACGTGAAGAGCGGGCAGGAGGTCATCCAGCTTTTCCAGGACCTCTGCGCTAACGACGGCCTGTCCGTCCTGATGGTGACCCACGACCCCTTGCTGGCCTCGATGGCCGACAGGATGCTTCTCCTGAAGGACGGGGTTACCGCTGCCTCGGACATCCGCTCCGCATGGGGGATAGAGGGGGAATGAGATGAACGTAGACTCCCTGATCACCAAGGTCCTGCCCACTATGCTGCAGGCATGGGTCTCCCTTGCGATATTCATCGTATTCGTGCTGTCAATGAACAGGTTCGGGAGCTTCCTATACTCTCTAATCAGGCCAATCATAGAGCCTGGGAAGGGGCAGAAGAGGGACAAGACCGAGTTCTCCCTGGAGGGGATGCTTAGCGGTTGGGCCCAGTCATTCCGGTCTCGCTGGCTAGCTGCCCCCAATAACATCGCAATGGCGGTGAAGAGCGCTTGGAGGGGGCGCGAGAGGGGCCTGGCGATCTTCGCTGGAGTTTTCCTATCCTCTCTGGTAATCACGACAGTGCTGGCTTACGCCGTCGGCCTTAACCAGGCGTTCTTCGCGTTCAGCCTGGAAGGCGATGGGTTCGACGCGAAGGTGGACTTCCAATCGGACCCGG
>CAYFID010000088.1:0-2689 GCA_964343205.1 uncultured Candidatus Poseidoniales archaeon
CTGCCAATTGTTCCAAGTTGTACCTAATTCGCTTTCACGATAAAATTGCAGGTGTGATTAGTCTGAATTGGGTTGACTGGGACAACAGGAGTTTCGGACTGGGTTATTGGGTCTCGAAGGATTGTGCAGGACACGGGGTAGCCACTAAGGCCTGCTCAAGACTAATTGACCACTGCTTCTGCGATCTATGGCTTCACAGGGCAGTCATAGAATCAGCAGTTGAGAACCATGCCAGCAGAGCAGTGGCCGATCGGCTAGGGATGAGGATCGAGGGTATCTCGAAGGACAGGGAGTGGCTGTACGACCATTACGTCGACTCCGTCATGTACGCGATTACTGCCCCCGAGTGGAACTCCGAAACTCAGGGCTGAAGCAGTCCGTAATCTTCGAGCACGCATCCTCCAGGCGGGAGACAGGAGAGGACGTCATCCTGAGCAAGCCCTGTGGACTTGGATATCTTGTTAGCGACACTCTCCTTCTTCTCTCTTCCGGGAACTACCTTGGCCCATCTGTCGCAGATCGAGGAAATCGTTTCTGGAACTCCCGAAATAGGCATTGGTACCCCGTTAACCACTGCTAGTCCGATTGCCAACTCCAGAGGCAGGTCCCTGTGCCAGTTCCTCTCACCTCGAACCACGAAGGAACCCTTTGAGAGTGATTCGCCGGTCTCTGTCGTCTTGGAGACCTGGCTAGACCTGACGTGGAATGCAGTTGCAGCAGCCCCCCCGCTGCCCCATGCCCTAGACCAGCATACTGCGACTTGGGCGGCCTCAGATAGGACGGAATCATCCAGCTCTCTGGCGTCTTCCATTTCTTCCCCCAGCATCTGAGAGATCTGAAGGGAAGACACGCCATCGGGGACTATCCCTTGGGGAGATTTGCTTTCCACTAACCCGTCCTTGAGCTTCAACGAGCACGAAGGTGCCCCGTGTAGGTCTGCGTGGAAGTACAGGTCCTTGGGGGACAGGTGCTTTCTAACCAACACGTCATTTCCCTTGGCATCCTTCCCTCCGATCAGAAGGTGACCCCCTGAAACCACTGCCCATCGGTACTTCTCGAACCAGAACCTGCGAGCACGCTTAGCTGCTCTAAGCTTACCTGAGGCTGCCTCCTTGGCCACCCTCTTCTCGACTCTATCTCTGGATTGTTCTGTCTCGTCCAGAGCTGCTTGTGCACCTTTGGCCTTGTTCTTCTGTACCCGGGCCTCCTCGAAGTACCTTTGTGCGTTCTGGTGGACCGTCTTTGAGGCCTCAATCGTTACGCTTGCACCTGGATCCCCCTCGTCGTCAGGCAGGTATGCCACTACTGTGTGTTTGGCAGGGTCAACGCTGTCTATCCAGTCTACCTCGTAGGCGATGTCCGCGACATCTTGCCACCCCCTCTCCTCAACTGCCTGGTTGAGCTGTGTGATTATCGAGTCTACATGCTCCCAGTTGTCCTGAATCGCCTTCCCGAGGTTCTGGGTGATGACAGCCCTCTGGTTGAACTTGTCAATCGCCGACTTCTGCTGTGACGCCCTTCTCGAAAGCTTGGCCCCTTCGTCCTCAGCTCTGTTACCGGTCTCAACCAGTTTCTCCTCCTCCCTGCGAATGAAAGCAGCTGCGTCATGTGATCCGAAGACGCAATCATAGGCATATGAAAGGCTTGGAACAGCTATTCGCATTTCCTCAGGCATCGTGGGTAGTTGGATCGGTGAGAATTCTACAATTCCAGCTGAAGCCGAGTCTCTTTCCGACTCGTTTTCGGCCTCCTCCCAGCTCTTCTTAGATTCATTATCAGACAACCAGATATTGGCCTCTTGGCCTTTCTCCAATTCTAGCAGCATTTCCTGGAAAGCCCCCTCTAGGGATTTTCTCTGTTCCGAATCCAGGGCATTAGTCGGGGTCTCTTTTTCCAAGTCCGCAATTGAGCAAGCGGCTGTTCCGTAAATTCTTCCTAGGTTAACCCTAGAGGCTAGGGTCCTTATCAGAGCGTGGTCGCTGTTGTCTAGGATCCTATCTAGATCCTTTCCGCTGATTCTTCTGGGGTCAACTGCTTCGGGAGGAGGTCTGTATCGAACTCCCTTCTTCAGAGAACGACTAGCGTATTTTGCATGAGTCAGGGGGCGAACTATCACCTCTTTACCATCCAGAAGCAGTACGTTACCGTCCCTGAAAAGCTCGATCACAAGGCTCAGGCGCCCTCCTCCGTGCTCGAAGACTAGGCGAATCACCCTGTCGAAGCCGAACTGCTCGACCCCCACCAGTCTAGAGTTGTTGAGGTGCTTCCTGAGTATCATCGCGAACTGGGAAGGCTGAGGGGGCATAGGTCTGTCGCGGTTGGACGCGTAAACCCGCATCCCCCTGACGATCACCAAGTCTGTGGAGGGCAGTCCCTTTCGATTCAGCCTGACCACGATCTGCTCGTAGTGAGGCTGGTACGCCTTTCTGACCCTTGCGCCGATCATTTCTGAAAGCTCTCGCACTATGCGCGCGATTTCGAACGAGGATGACTGTTCACGCATGTCACTCGCTCCGCCCGGCCAGACAGCCCTTCATCAGGCAATCGATAGCAGAACAACCCTTATTTTGGTAGGGAAGAGTGGAATTCACCTATCTCCTTCAGTACCTCGGGCTCGTGGGCGTACTGGTTCGATGGGACCTCTATCAGCCTGCAGTTCGGGATGGAATCCACGACCCTCTGGACCTTG
>CAYFID010000089.1:0-2468 GCA_964343205.1 uncultured Candidatus Poseidoniales archaeon
TATCGGCCTACTCATCTGCTCCCCTCCTCGACATCCAAACCAGTCCAGACGCAATAAAGAGGATTATTCCTAGATTCCAAAGCCCGTATTGTGATTCGGCGTTTTCTTCCTCTTGGGAGTCGTTATCTGTGTTGAAGTTGTAACCTACAGGGGGGCCGAGCTCCTCGTGGTAGTCGTGGCCGACTGTGACGTTCAATTCCTGCCACAGAGTTTCGTTCGAGAAAACGTGGAACTGGTAATTTCCCGCAGGCCAGGTTATCGAATCCACGGAGAACGTGCACTCGTCACGAATCGATGAGGAGTTCCACGCTTCTGTATCGCATCTTTGGTCATACACGCCATCGCCGTCCAAGTCTACTCTGATCGTCCTGTTGTAATCAGCGACGTTGTAGAATGTTAGGGTATCGTTCTGAAGGATTTCCGCCTGGCTCGGCTGGACGCTGGACCCCCTCATGATTATCGAGAAGTCGTTTGCTCCGTGAGCAGATGCAATCGGTGAGGCCAGTGAAAAAACTAGAATCGCGACGATTAGCTTAGCTCCCATAACCACCCTCAGTCTTCGCTGGCCTCTATCGACCACATTGCAGGGTAGTTGTACCTAGGGTCGAAATCTTCGTCGAACTGGACCACGTAAATCCCACTAACCATCTCCGAGATCAAAACGAAACCCCTTGGGTCGTATTGCAGCCCCCAGTCGAAGGGAATCATGCAGGATGCCCAGCAGTCAGCCATGTCATAACCTAGTGTGGCGGCAGGGTCCTCTATCCAGTCCGGACCAGCTGGCAGGTAGTATCCGATAGTATGAGTAGGGGCCAGCTCTTCTATCGCTTGGAAGCCTCTATCGGGCTCTGGGACACCGTTCTCCCAGACCAACTCTTCCCAGATTTTCCCATGGTCAGTGACCCACGAACCAGCGTGATAGTGGGTCCAGTAAACATGCCCGTTTACTCCGGTGTCACCGTTGTGAGGGCTGAAGATGTAACCTCCAGGGATATAGTGCTGCGGGTGCTTAGATCCGTTCGCAAGGGTCCCTTCTCCTGGAAGCCTCCACTTGGAAACCAGGAAGGGCTTAGCCGGGTCTGTGGTGTCTATAGTCCATAGGAAACCAGAGTGGCTTGGGTTGCTGCCGTACTCGGGCGCTATTATCGTGTAGTGTCGCCAGTTAGCGCCATATGTCGCGTCATCGGGGCCGGAGCCGCAATCTGACGGCCACTCTGCCTGCGGAACGTACTCGCTTACGCCGTTGCAGACAAGGTGCTCGTAAGGTACTGCATAGTGTATGTTATCGTTGCCCTGTTCCGCATCAAGCCACTCCTCGGGAGTCATATTCGCATGACCTCCTCCGTCTGGGCCATACCATCCATCGTCCGCGCTAGGGCACCCCATCCACCGACCCACCTCGGGAGGCCAGGAGATTCCGAACGGGTCTGGAACTACCGGGGGATCGCTGACGTCCACTATTCTAAGCCCAGCACCCCAATATGATGCTATGAGGAGCCTCTGCTGGGTTATGGGGTGGACGAAGTATACGTGGTCGTGATTGAATATCGATCCTCCGCAGGTAGTTTCCGGCTCTGGAGTGTACCCGCCCCACCTGATAATCTCCCTGCTTGAGTTCTGCTGGTCGTCATTCTGGTTGGGCAGCCATGACTCGAAACCTCTGGGCACGTAGAATACCTGTGTGCCCTTGTAGAACGTCCCCGAGCTCCCTTCGACCATCTCGGGATAGGGGTCTGCCCCGAACAGGAAGAGGCTGCATTCCTCCCTGAAGTCTATCGCCCCGTCCCAGTCGCAGTATACTGCCAGGTCTTGGTTGTGGAAACCCGCTGGCGGGTTGTTCCACTCAGCCACCTTGACCGGGCTGGACTTGTCACCTACGTAGATAACGTCGAGGCGGTTCATCCCGCTGTTCGCATCGTCGTCGTTGGGGATAGGGTCGAGCTCGCTGTTGGTGAGCTCGTGGTTCACGAGTACCCAGTTGTTGTCCTTGGTGACTTTGATGTCGATCATCCTAGCCACTTCAGCGTAGTAGGTGGATAGGAGGCGGATGTTGTTCGGTTCGCTGATGTCTAGAATCTCGAACTGGTTGTAGCTAGAGACGTATGCGTAGCAGCCTCCCGATCCGTCGCCATAGATCTCGCAGTCCTCGTGGAAATTGCCCTCAATGGCAATCTCGGAGTTATCTCCAGGAGTGGGCCCGACGTTCTTCCAGTCATCATAGCAGGGTCGTCCTGCTGTGTTGTCTAGCTCTGGAGGGGGGTAGACCTCTCCATCGCAATTCAGGTTGTGGTAGTCGATCAGCTTGGCGTTTGCAGTGGAGAGTCTGTGGGCCAGCAGGTCGTTGTGGGAGTGGTTCGCATCCTCGATCTCCATAACCGGGTCGACCCAGTCGCTCCCTCCTACGACATTTCCACCTTCTTCCGAGGAAAGACATCCTGAGAATGGTGCCAGCACCATGATTGCCACTA
>CAYFID010000090.1:0-2349 GCA_964343205.1 uncultured Candidatus Poseidoniales archaeon
TACCCAATATTACACATGCATCATAGAGGGGTGCCCTTTGAGAAGGACATGGAAAAAGACGAGATTAGTGTCAGACATCTACTTGATTCGGAAGATATACGAACGAGTTGGCCGTTGATGCAACAATTACGTCCAAATCAGTCTGATGAGGGGGGTTATGTCAAGCAAGTGGAGAGGCAACAACTGAACACTGGATACAATCTGGTGGGGGTTTTCGACTTCGATGGAATACTTCTCGGCATTGCTGGATTTGTTTGCTCTGAAATGCTCTCCCGTGGAAGCTACCTATATGTTGACGATCTAGTGATTGATGAAGGAAACCGTAGTCAGGGAGTTGGGGCAATTCTACTTTCTTGGCTCCGTGATCACGCACGTGAATTGGGGTGTTCCAGCCTTCACTTGGATTGTAGCAATCACCGTCTGGACTCCCATCGATTCTACCGTCGTGAGGGACTCGAGGACAGAAGTTTGCATTTTGTATTAGACCTATAGACTGAAACTATACCGCCTCCCTTTGACCCGTACCTTGAATCATCAGCTCGAGCAAGAAAGCATCGAGCAACCAACCCGATTTTTGGCCCATTCCGGGCGTTTGTTGAACCACTTTTCGTCACAATCGGGCTGTTCGTCATAGGGACTTTTTAGCATCTCATAGAGCTCCGAGGCGACTGAATAGTCTTCTTTCTCGGCGGCATCGATAGCTAACTGGGCCATCCAGTTTCTGAGGACGTACTTCGGATTGGCCCCCATCATTGCTTCCCTATCCGGACTCCCACCTACCCTAATCCACCACTTGTCCAGCCAGGCGTTCCATTCGTTCACGGGGGCCTCCTCATTGTAGAAAGCGAACCTGAGACCGTCGAAATTAGGTTCCTCGATCGCCGATAGCAGTCTGAAGAAAATCGTCATGTCCGTCTCAGACATCTGCAGCGTCGATGTTAACTCCGTGACTAGCACCTCGTCCCCACTTCTAAATTCGCCTAAGCCCAGCTTCTCCACCCACATTAGACTGCTATGCGCTCGGTATGCGTCATAGTAGGAGTCCAGAGCCTGATACAGTCCCTCTGGATCCTCCATTAGGGGTGCAATTGAGTCCAGCAGGCGAGCGTAGTTCCACGCTCCGACTTCTGCTTGCTGGCCGAACTTGTACCTCTTGCTGCCGGCATCGGTAGTGTTGGGTGTCCAATCGGGGTCGAAGTCCTCCAGCCAACCGTACGGGCCGTAGTCTATGGTTAACCCATGTATGGACATGTTGTCTGTGTTCATCACGCCGTGGACAAAGCCCACTCGCATCCAATGTGCGATCGTCAGTGAGGTTCTGTTCGCTACCTCCTTCAGCCATTCGATGAGACCCTCATCAGTGTCGGTTGAATGGCCGGGGAAGTGTTGCTTCACGGTATTGTCCACTAGGATGCGGAGCGTCTGGTGATCCCCAGATATCGTATGAATCTGGAAGCTGCCGAATCGAATGAAGCTCTCGGCCACTCTGCAGACGATAGCTCCTGGCTCGGGCGCAGGACTCCCATCGTACATTATGTCTCGAACCACATCTTCCCCCGTGGTAACCAGGGATAGTGCACGGGTGGTTGGTATCCCGAGATGATGCATAGCCTCGCTGCATAGGAACTCACGAATCGAGGAACGCAGGACCGCTCGTCCATCGGCAAAGCGAGAGTAGGGGGTCCTCCCAGAGCCCTTCAGTTGTAGTTCCAGTATTTTTTCGCCTGTGTCTACCTCACCCAGGGTGATCGCTCTACCATCGCCAAGTTGACCGGCCCAAGTCCCAAACTGATGTCCGCCGTATCTTTGTGCATAGGGATCCATTCCCCTGGCTATCCCATTCCCCGCTAGCAATCCATCTTCCGCGACCTCGAGGCCTAGCTCACTGGCCATCTCTTCCGACCACATCCTCAGTACTGGGTTGGGCATTGGCTCGGGTTTCACTCTCGACCAACAGGCACCAGGAACCTGCCTAGGGCCGCCACCGGACACCCCATCCCCAGGAGTTTCGTCGAGAAATCGACTAACCCAATTTAGCGAGCTCAACGACTTATGCGCCACGCATCCGTGTCATGCATGAGCCAATTGAAGTTGTGCATACGCTCAGAGGTGCAATTTTTCCACCTATGTGTCGCCCGTGACTCAGGGGCTACTCTGTCCCTAGCGATTAGGTTTGATCCTTCTCTGGAAGCATTATCTCCGAGGGGGATATTCTGTTAGCTTCAAATTTGTTTATTTCGCTCTCACTTGGATATCCGACACATATCCCACAAAGAAGGGAGTAATTTTTGCTAATCTCAAACTCCTTTCGAACCGCATCTTCCCAAACTGCGACGGAGCCTTGAGCGC
>CAYFID010000091.1:0-2246 GCA_964343205.1 uncultured Candidatus Poseidoniales archaeon
CTCGACAGGGCTGCATGATAGGCCACTACACCATCGGGGCCGGCCCTCTGTCGAGATTGCCTCCCTTTTTCAAGGTTTGAGGGGGTATCATTGATGACCCATCAGCTCGCAGGGCCTTCATGGAAGGTGACAGAATCGTCATCGACGTCATCGATAACGGGGGCCAGTGGACTCACCGCGAGTGGAGGATGCTGAGGTATCTAGGTGTCGATACTAAGATCCTCTCTAACTCAACTCCTGTGGAGGAGATTAGGGATTTGGACGGCCTGATACTTTCTGGCGGGGCTGCAAGGGTGGGTCTAACCGGAGAGTTGGGAAACTGCGCATCGTACCTCGGCTTGGAAGTCCCTATACTGGGGATATGCGCCGGACATCAGTTCATGGCTAGCCACTATGGTGGTGAAGCAGGCGAGGCTCCAAAGCCCGAGTTCGGAGCTGCCATCATCTCTCTCGTGGGCGGCGGCGGGCCTCTGTTCGCCGGCACCCCCACTGAGCAGACAGTCTGGGAGAGCCATAACGACGAGGTCACCACACTTCCCCCTGGCTTCGATGTAACTGCATTCAGTAACTCCTGTCGGGTCCAGGGAATGCAGAACGGGAAATTGGACCGTTTCGGCCTCCAATTCCACCCCGAGGTAAACGACACAGAGTATGGATCGAACATCTTCGAGAACTTCGTGGAGGTCTGCAGGACAGCCAGATCTGGATAGGACAGGTTGAAGAAGGCCCGGCAGGTCGCCGGCTCGGTAGCAATGAAGGAAGAGCAGAGCATCCTACACAAGTGCCGGAACTGCAACAGGACCGACAAGAGGACCTACAACCCCACTGGCGAGGAGCAGTGCAGCCACTGTAACTCCCCCATGGACCCACTGGAGATTCGCTACAAGTGCGTTAACTGCGGATTCATGACTTGGGCAGAGGCCGGATCCACCGGCAAGTCGTGCCACAAGTGTGGCTACAGGATCTTCGTCAAGCCCCGGAAGGACGGTATGGCCAAGGTGCTGAAGGCCGAGTGATAATCGCGGAGTTCAAGTCCCGCCGCCCCCCCATCGGTTCGTGGCTAGCTGGCTAGAGACCGAGGCACCAACTACGTTCGAAGAGCTTGCTGTACCAGAGTGGGTCCGGCAAACGCTGGTTTCGACAAGCACATCCTCTGAACCCCCGCACCTCCTGATTACAGGACCAGCCGGCGTGGGAAAGACAGCTTGTTGGAGGCTATTCGCCAGGCAGCTTCTGGGTCCGGGCTGGAAGTCGACGACGCACGTCCTCCAAGCCCGTGACTTAGTTAGAAAGAGAGGAGCCATGGCATCCTTCGAAGAGTTCCTCAGGCCAAGCGGCTCGAACTCTGACACTCTTGTAGGAAGAACCAGTCTAGATGCGTTCGACAGGGGCATATCAGAATCACAATCCGAGGGTACTGCCCCTGCGGGCTCAGAGCTCAAGATGCTCTCAGACCAAGCTCTAATCAGTCGTCTGATAGTTATCGAGGACGCCGATTTTTTGGGTCATATCCGGCAGTCATACCTCAGGCGGATGATGGAAACCATAGGGGGTGCATCCAGATTCGTTCTCGTGGCTAGAGCCCCATCAAGGATCATAGATGCTCTGAGGTCTAGGAGCCAGATGGTCAGGATACCACCCACCGAACGTGATCTAGTGGTCTCCACTCTCTCTTCCATAGGTAGGAAGAATGGTTGCCAACCGGCCGAGGGTGTTCTGGAGGACATCGCTTACATTTCCGAGGGAAACCTGAAGAAGGCCGTTTTCACTCTCGAACTCCTCGACATCAGGAACCTTGTCTCTGACAGGTCATCGGTTCACAAGATGGTGCAGGCATCAACCTTGCAGGCAGGCAGGCATCTACTAGAGTTGGCTCTCAGGGGAAAGGTAGTGGAATGGAGGTGGGAGAAGAAAGGGGGTAGGAACCGGAAGGTTCTGTACGGAGCCATGGCAGAGGTTGACGATTTGATGAACAAACACGGGCTGGACGCAACTGACCTAGTCTCCCAAATCCACAGCGTGATTGTAGGCCGGCGACTCAGTGTTCCTCAGGAATTGAGGGAGAAGATGCTGGACGCGCTGTCTGAGTGTGATGTTGGACTTCAGAGGTCAACTTATCCTAGAATACACTTCGAGAGGTTCCTGTACCGGACTGCCGAAGCAGGCAAGTTCCACGGATTGGCCATCGGTTGATGGCGGGCGCGGCAGGATTCGAACCCGCGGTCCCCGGCTTAGGAGGCCGGTGC
>CAYFID010000092.1:0-2225 GCA_964343205.1 uncultured Candidatus Poseidoniales archaeon
CCCGAAGACGAGTCCCCCGTTCCTCTCGTTGCTCTCGTGTGAGGTGGACCAGTCCTGCGCCGACACCACGCCCTCTATGCTGCGGAGGTTCGCGCCGAGTATCTCCATCGCATCCGCGCATCCGCCCTTGCTCTGGTCGCACAGCTCGAACATCCAAGTCGAGGACCTGTACGGGTCCGAGCTGAGGTTTCCGACCAGCTCGTTGTACGTCTTCTCACCGATGATTATGGCATTGTCGACCTCGGTGGCGGAGAGCCCTGGGATCCACTCGTGCTGGCCAGCGTAGTTCACCGTCGTCTCGGAGGGCCCGACAAGTTCTGGGATCCCTAGGTCGTTCAGGGCGTAGAAGCTGTACTGTATGGTCAGCGGGCTGCCCGTCGAGGGGGACTCCAAAGCGTCCCTTGCCTCCCCTCCTGCCGTGTAGGCCCCCTGGCTCCACTCTTCCGAGATGTCCCCTATGTCATTGCCCCGGACCGCCTGAACGTCCCAGAGTAGCGTGTCCTCGTGCCCGTCGAAGACCACCCAGGTCGGGTAAAACGAGCCAGTGTCCTTGTTGGTAACGAGAATGCTTCCAACCGAGGTCATTGAGCTGATGTCCGTGATGTCTCCGTCGTTGACCGAATCTATGGACTGCATTACCAGGGCTCTGGCCTCCTGCTCCGTGAACGACGAGTCGAACTGGACCTTCAGGTCGGCACCGTTCTGTGCGTCGGTCGTCTTCTCGTCGACCTGGGTTCCCGTGTGTCCCTGGACCGCAGCCAGAGTCACGATCGAGAGGGTGAGTATCATGATCAGGGATAGGCGGCTTACGGACTGGCTGGACCCTGAGCCGCTGAGGCCCCTGCGTATGTCCGAGATAGCGGGAGACCAGCCCATGAGGCGATTCAGGATCTGGGGGCCGGCCGCCCCGATCCTGGAAAGTACCAGCGCCCCTCCTATCCAGAGGAAGAAGGGGCCGAGCAGGAGGAGTACGGCATTGAGGATGAAGTTCCCTATGATCCCGCTGCTACCCCATCTCCAGAAACCCCCGTTGGACTGGATCCAGCTCTCAATGTAGGACAGAAGCCCCAAACCGAAGACGACCCAGTGCAGCAGGTAGTTCGGCTTCCTCTCCTTCTTAACCCTCCTTACGCCCTCGTCTATCTCGATGCTCAGGAAGTCGTTAGTGCGGCTCTTCCCGTAGTAGTAGGCCACTCCGATGGTCAGGGCCGTGACTATGAATGTGGACCCGAAGCTCAGGACGGGGTCAACGTTGATGTCCCCCTCGTCTGTGAACCTCAGGAACCCGACCGCCCTGAGCACTATCTCTACGGCGCCCGATGCCAAGGCGAAGCCCAGTAGCCACGCGATGCTCCCGATAGCGTAGATCTCAAGCACCATCATCCTCGAGAGCGTGGCCTCGGTCCCTCCGATGACCCTGTGGATGGCGACCTCCCTCCTCCTCTGCTCAAGGGACAGTACAAGCCCGTAGATCAGGACGACGAAGGAGAGAGCTACTATGGGGATGACCAGGATGTAGTCGAAGACCTGGATAATCCCCAGGAAGATGTTCAGGAAGGTGATGGTGCCTGAGATGATGTCGTTGTACTCGACGGAGATGACGACTGCGTTTGCTCCCTGTCCGACGGTGAACTCCCTCGGTAGCGGGACTTTCTCGGTTTCACCCGTGGGCTCGCCCGTGGCCGGGTCAATAACATCGACATCCGTGCGCACGCTCTCCAGCTCCTCCTCCAGGTCGCTCAGCCACCTGGTAGCAGCCGAGGTGGACGAGGTGGGTATCGCTGTCCGGTCGACGGCCACTCCGAGGTATCCGTGGTCGTTCTGCATCAGGATGGTCTTCTGCTCATCGCTCAGGACCGAGTCAGATACCATTACCGGGTGGAAAAGCAGGGTTGGGTTCCCGTAGTCGCCCTCCTCGTAGATGGCCGAAACCGTCAGGTTGGTCACTGTCATGTTGTCTTTGCAGTAGAGAACAGGCGCACCGTCATCACCGGATACGAAGTCGGTCTGCGTCTGGCAGTCAGTGTAGCCTTGGGGGATGTCCTCCCCCTCGTAGGTTTCCAGAACGTAGGTGAACGTTAGCGAGTCAATTGTCTCGTTTACCTCTGCCCCCGCTGAGCTGGCAATCTTTGACGGGAGGATAACCGATCTGTTTGCCTCCGCTTCGGCAGCCGAGCTCGGCCACGACCCGAAGATCACCGACTTGGCGTGCCTCTCGCCTAGCT
>CAYFID010000093.1:0-2152 GCA_964343205.1 uncultured Candidatus Poseidoniales archaeon
CCGGAAGGCCACCATCGTCACTTTCCCCTCCACCTTCGTCCTCTGGGTCTACGACTTCTGTCATGTTGATCACCGGGAAGTTGGCCTCTGCAGTCATCCCGTCCTCGTTGTTCGAGTAGTAGAACCAGAACTCTCCAGTGCAATCATTCAATGGAATCGCACACAAAATATCAGTAACACCTGGCTTTGAGTACTCTACTTGCAAGGCCGGTTCTTCCTGACTTCTGTTCCATGATGTCATATTCTGATCAACGGCTATCTCCCATCTAATTTGCTCATCATCCCAACTAGTGCTGACTCCTGGGAATACTTCCTTTGCAACCTCAATGTTGCCTCTATAGAGGGTCATTGTGAAATCCTTACAGTTTGAGTCCTGCTCTGGGTCACAGTCGTCCGAAAATATCCTCGTCCCAACTTCAATTATTATTGTACCATTGGCATTAAGATACATGTTTTCCTTGAAGTTCTCCTGAATTCTGCATGTGAACGACACATCTACCTGTTGACCCTCGGGAAAAACCATGGCTCCATGGCCTTCTTCAGAAGAACCAGAGGAATCATTGCTGTCGAAGTGGGTCCAACAAGAGGACAGATCGTCGGTACCCCAGAAGTGCATGTGCGGATTCTCCACCGAAGGCTGCTTGGGATCATCGGCCGTCTGAGCTGATGCTGGTGCGACAGTCACCGAAGAAAGCAGAAAAAGAGATAGACAGAAGGTCACTAATCTCTTTGACATCGTTTTTCTCTCCTTGGGGTCATGTTTGAGGCTTGTCCACTCCCGTTCCGCCTAGTCGAACCTCTGGAAACCACTCCCCGGGCGCTCTCGGCCTCTCCTAGCGATGTTGAGAGCCTCTCCTAGCATGTCAGCGCTCATCATCTCGCGGTCGAGCCTCTCATGGGCCACTCCGGTGATGATCGACATCACCTTGATTGTGTCGCCAAACGCCGGGTCCTGCCTCGCTCCGAAGATCACGTTGGCGTTGGGTGAGAGCCTGGCTGTCATCAGGTCGCAGACCTGGTTCGCCTGCTCCAAAGTCATGTAAGGCCCACCAGTCACGTGTATCAGCGCCCCGGTCGCTCCATCTATCTCAATGTCAAGTAGTGGGTGGTTCAGTGACTCGTGGACGACCTCCTCCGGGCCCTGGTCGCTCTCGCCATAGAGCATCATGGTGACTCCGCCTCCCTTCATTATCGAGCGTACGTCGGCGAAGTCGAGGTTGATTAGGCTCGGGAGGGTTATGGTCTCGACCACTCCCTTGACTATCTCTGCGATTAGCTGGTCCATGATGCTGAAGGCTTCGTCTAGGGGTAGGTTAGGCACGAAGTGTAGGAGCCTGTTGTTGTCAAGGACAAGAACCGCATCAGCGGCCTTTCTGACTTGATCCAGACCCTCGAGAGCCCTCTCCATCCTCTGCCTCCTCTCTACAGTGAAGGGAGTTGTGACAACCGCGACAACCAGCGCCCCAGACCTCTTGGCCTCTTCGGCAACTATGGGGGCTATTCCAGTCCCCGTTCCGCCCCCGAGTCCTGCCGTTACGAACACTAGGTCAGCCCCGTCGACGATCTTGGTGATCACGTCTCGGCCGGCCTCGGCGCACCTCCTCCCCATAACTGGGTCTCCCCCTGCACCGAGCCCCCTGGTGATGTGTCGTCCGACCAAGAGTTTCTGCATCGCTCTGGTGTTGTCGAGGTGCTGCTTGTCCGTGTTGATGGCTACTGTGATAGCTCCCTCCACGCCTATGTGGGTAATCCTGTTCATTGTGTTGTTGCCAGAACCGCCGCAACCACATACGAGAATCCTCGGATCAGGAGGGCCGAAGCTCTCTAGCTCCCTGTCTGTTAGTGCCGTTGGAACCCTAGAGGGCGCACTGGGAACCCCTTCTGCGGGGACTGAACTGCTAGGAACCTCTACCATTATTCCGCCTCGTGCATCCCAGACATCGCTGCCTATTACGCCCCCTCAGTCTGCTCTTTGCCTTCTTAACCGTTGAGGGGCCACCGCTTGTCGCGAAGGGGATTATATGACCCATGTGGAATTGCGGAAGGTCGCTATTGACAATCTTGTCCAATCTCAATAATCACTGGAAAGCGAGATAAAGCGAAAGTCCCCCCGTTACACAACCGCGCTTAGCTCAGCTGGCTAGAGCACCTG
>CAYFID010000094.1:0-2077 GCA_964343205.1 uncultured Candidatus Poseidoniales archaeon
CAACAGCTAGCTCTGCATGCCCCCTGTCGTCCTTTGGGCACAGCATCAGGGTGACGGGGTAGAAGAGATACAATAGGGAGTATGGGAGAATTGTCCAGTAGATCACGGGGATATCCCGGTCAAGGCCCAGTTCTGGGTCGAGGACCGTCACCCCCCTGGCATCGGCGATGTTGTTGGTGATGAAGTAGGGTGCGGCCACTAGAATCAGGCCGATCAAGAAGACCTCCAGAGGGAACTGCCAACCCCACACTCCCCTCCTCCTGGACCAAGATGGTGCCCAGAAACGCTTCCATGGTTTCTGGAAATAGGATTCGGCACCCTCAACGAGTTCGTCTAACTCCTGACCGGAGATGTCGGTAGGATATGGGACGGCCACGGGCCTACTCGTCAGGTAGGGCGTATGAACCTAACACCGTCACTGCGGAGGACCCTGCGATGGCACAGACGAAGGGCCACAAGTTAGTCAGCCCTCCTTCTGATGCGGGAATCGCATCGATCGTTGGATGGATCAGGTACCTGTAGAACTGGGGATCACTGGGGGACTCGATCAGACCGTAGGCAGCTACCGAAAGCAATCCTGAGACGGATCCAAGAAGTGCCCCTCTTGATGACACCCCCCCCCATAGAGTAAGTAGTACGGGAGCTACAGTTGCAGCGGCTAGAATGTCCGCGAACAGGAAAATACCGAATACGCTCCATGCGTTGAAATGGAAGCCCAGTATTGTCGGTCCAGTTGCTAGGTAAATTGCCAGCGGAATCATCGCGACGGTTGCTATCCGTGAGATCTCGAGATTCATGGGGGAGTCTGAGAAGTCCCTGGAAACCGAAGCGGCGATGGCGTTCTGCAGGGTGTCGGCGCTAGAGCATACGAGAGAGACCACGAGTAGGATGAAGGCCGAGACGATTAGGGGCCCGGACCCATCAACTAGGTGGAAGAATGCTACCGATGGATCCGAGACGCCGCCCTGGCCAGCTGCAACGGTCCCCATCACCCCCATGATGAAAACCATCGGGAAGACCATAGCGGCGGCTAGAAGGGCCCCCCTCCGGAGAGCTTGGTCGTCCCGAGAAGCGTAGGCCCTCTGCCAGTTTCCCTGCGAGAACATCTCTGCAGCGGTTATTGCCACCACAAGAGCGAGGCCCGACTTGAAAGAGCCCATGTAGCTCATGCTCCCTATGGACCAATCGTCGTCAGTGTTGTATGCCCTGGCATCGTCTAGCAACTGGCCGAAGTCCGCTCCGAACAGGAATACGAGGAGGGTCGTAACTAGTAGTGCGATGGCCCAGGCCTGGATCCTGTCAGTGGCCAATGATGCCGGAAGCCCGCCATACGAGGTATAGGCTGCAGTTACCACGCCTACAAGGGCCATGGGGATCAAGGGGTCCATTCCAGCCAACTGCTCCATGGCCTTACCGATGGCCGTGAATTCGGCGAACAGGAATGTGAACATGTATAGGATCGAGATGATCCCAACATAGGCCTGCATCCTCCTGCCGAGCCTATGCCTTGCGTAATCCGCTAGAGTCACCCCGTCGGGAAGGCGGTCCCTGATCATAGGACCGACGTAGGCTAGCAGCAGGAACGGTGTGGAGGCGGATACAGCGTACCCCAAAACATCCCAGAAGCCACCGTAGTAAGCCACCTCGGAAGGGCCCAGGAGGACCCAGATCCCCATCCCCGATGCGAATAGGCTCAGCCCTATCCTTGGCCAGTCCTGAGTCCCCCTAGCCGAAAGGTAGGAGTCGTCATCTATCTCGCTTTCCGAGACGGATCTATAGGCAATGTATCCGAAAAATCCCAGGGTACAGGCGGTTAGGATGTATGCGGTGTTTGCGTCCATTCCTCTTCCTCCGCTGGCATTACCCAGATCAGGTCGATGGGTCGCCACCTAGGTGGCCTCTCAGCATTGCGCTCCCCAGTTGTCGATCCCTTGAAGCGGAGATAATTCAACATTTCCGGGACGTTACTCTTTCTTCATGAACGGGTATGTCCAGTCCTGGGGAATGTCCAGGGTCCTCTTGACTGATCTCGGGCTGATCCATCGAAGTAGGTTCAGGGGCCCGCCTGCCTTGTCAT
>CAYFID010000095.1:0-2036 GCA_964343205.1 uncultured Candidatus Poseidoniales archaeon
AGAAACAGAATGGCACCCAAGAAGCCCTGCTGCTGTTCCAGAATAGACTCGTATGAAGATACCATGTCTCCCTTCTCGAATACGACTAGCGAGACATCCCCCAGTTCGCTATCTGCAACCTCTCCCTCTGGGAGGTCGATCAGGACTGCAGTAGCCTCGATTCCCACGATCTCGGACAAGTCTGATCTATGGAAGTAAACTGTTCTGCTAATTTCTCCTTGGGTAATCCCAACAATCTCAACAGACGTGGGAGTTGACCCAAAAACGAGGGTGCGAGTTTCCCCGGTACCCCATCCGAGGAAGTGGGTCAGGCCCTCGTCGATTAGAATTTGATAAGTCTCGCGGCCTTCATCCGGTAACTTTCCTTCCTTGAGGTCAAGTTCAACCAGTGCCCCGTTTTCTGTGGAAATTACGTCCATCCCATAGGCCAAGATTACTCTTGAGTCATTAACTGCATTTGCTGGGAAAGTAATGATTCTCTCGTGGTAACCTCCCTTGTCATCTGCCCACTGGATAACTCCGTCCTCCCCCCCGAACAACACATTGGCCTGAATGTCCCAGTTCTGATCATCTTCAACGGATCCAACCGTCATTTCTTCCATGGTTGACATCATCAGAGTTATGCTTCCGAACAGCAACATAGAGAGGCCGACTGCTAGGAATGTGAAGGTCAACCTTGTTGGCTTCCTGATGCTAGACCTAATAGTCAAACCTGCAGTTGCGGGAAGGCTGGAAGTGATTTTCTGTATCTTCCTGGAAGAGATCCTGATTTCGTGCTCCCCCCTCATTACCTCTAGAGGCTGAAGCCTGGATGCCTGGATAGCTGGTAGTATTCCCGAGAACAATACAACTCCTACTGTTACGGCTACGATATGCATTACAATTGATCCAAGATCCGTTGATTGGAGAATGGGGATGCCCATGAATTCCTCATAAAATGCCAACATCCATGGTGCTCCCAGATAAACCCCCAGAAGTGCCCCCAACGAAGATCCCGTGACTCCGATTAATAGTGGCATCAAGATGTAGGATGGCATTATTGCCCATCTTGGGACTCCTAGTGTCCCCAATACTGCTATCTCCCTAGACTGAGACTGGACTAGTCTCTGTAGGCTGAGGAATAGCGTGATGCCAGCTATGGCTGCGATCATCCCGGTTATTGGGATGTAAAACAGCATGGCGCCCTCGGCATCGGCGCGTAAGATTTCCACCGAGAAAACTTGGGAGCGATCGTAAACCAGAAAAGTTGAGTCTACTGAATTGGAGACGACCTCATCAATCCCTCCGATGATTAGAGAGAGTGCGGGGCCATCGTCCTCATCTGTAGTTGGAATATTGTAATCTGGAGTTCCCAAGACGTCTATCAGGAGAAGGTTCGATGAGCCACTGCTGAGGTTAGCGAGCCTCTCAAGTCCTTCTGATGATAGGTATCCTGTAGCCATGGTGCCTGGCTCAGCGGGGAATATGGATCCCTCCTGTGAGAAGTATAGGTGATTGGAGTGGAGACCTATCCCCACAACTGTGAAGTTCATCCTACCGGATCCGGCACCTATGGTCACGGAGTCACCCAAAGAGACGTTCATCCCCGATGCAACACGGTCGTCAACGACTATCTCGGATTCCCCCGTAGCCATCCTCCCCGGGCAGCAATTGTGCTCAGGCATCCACACCCGATCTACGAATCCCTCGTCAATTCCGTGCCACACTGCTGGAACTAGCTTCTCTTTCTGAACCCCGTCCTCTGTCACTTTGTGGAACATAGTCCCATCTAGCCTTAACCTAGGCTCGCATTCGTTCAGGATCAATTCAGAATCCGGCCAATTGTTGGCAATCTCCTCGCAAAGAGAATCTGACCTTTCTCCGTCCCAAGTACTGCTTGGATTCTCGACCCATACGTCTGGAAGATTTACCCCTTGTTCGGTGTCTTCGTAAATCTCTTCGTACACCCCCGAGACTGTATGTGCGTATGCAGCGAAGGATACCCCGGCAAAAACTGCAACAACTACCATGGCCACGACTGCAACTAGTCTGGTCTT
>CAYFID010000096.1:0-1949 GCA_964343205.1 uncultured Candidatus Poseidoniales archaeon
TCTCTGCAGGCCTTTCCAGGAACTTCGTTCCAGCTATGGTTCCCATGATGGCAACGAGGGGTGAGTTCCTCACGTCATACACCCCATATCAGCCAGAGGTTAGTCAGGGGATGCTACAGGCAATGTGGGAATTCCAGACCATGATCTCTGAGTTAGTGGCCCTCCCTATTGCCAACGTCTCTATGTACGATGCCAGCACCTCGGCTGCCGAGGCCATAACCTGTGCAGTTAGAGTGAAGACAAAGCGAGCAGAAAGGCCCGGAGAGGTCTACATTTCCGATTTGGTACCCCCCCATCGATTGTCCGTAATTGAGAACTATACCCAGGGAGTTGGGATTACCCTCCACAAACTTCCTCACAATAATGACGGAACCCTAGATATTGAAGCAGCGAAAATTGCAGCAGGTTCATGCGCAGTATACGTAGAACAGCCCAATCCTCTGGGCATCCTGGACTCAGGTCTATTGGGGCTCAGGGAAGCTATTGGGGAATCTACCGCACTGATCGTTGGGGTCGATGTAACTTCTCTGGGAATTGTAGAGCCACCAGGGGAATGGGGGGCAGATATCGTTGTAGGGGAGGGGCAGCCATTCGGGATAGGTCCGACGGGCGGGGGCCCTATCTACGGCATCTTCGCTTGCTCCAAGGAATACCTCCGACTCATGCCCGGTAGGATTGTAGGGCAGAGCTTAGACTCCGAAGGAAACACTGCTTACACCCTCACTCTTTCCACTAGGGAGCAGCACATTAGGAGGCATAGGGCAACCTCAAACATATGCTCAAATGAGACCCTGATAGCCCTAATGGGGGCAATGCACATGGCGATGCTAGGGCCCGAGGGCCTAGAGAAGCTCGCTCTTAGAATCTCAGCCGCGACTCAGGCTACAATGAAGTCTGTTCTGTCGATTGAAGGTGTTGAGGCCCAATCGGTAGATACTCCAGTCTTCAGAGAGTTCGCAGTCAGAATCCCCGGCACGGCAAGAGACGCCCTGAGAAGCATGGATGAAGCAGGAGTCTTGGGCGGTTTCGATTTGGGGAGGTGGTGGGACTCCATGTCGGACTGTATTCTGATAGGATGTGACGAGAGTACATCCCGAGAGGACATACAAGCTCTCACAGAAGCCTTTGGGGAATGGGCAAGGGGGGATCAGTCCTGAGCAATATATTCGATTTCAAAGGAGCACCTGGAACTGGGTGGTCTCAGCCAGAGCCCATGATGGAGGACGCAATTGCCGCAATTCCAGTACCACTAAGAAGACGGAAACTTCCCGATTGGCCTAGGGCTAGCGAGCCGGAGCTTGTCCGCCACTACACGGGGCTCTCTCAGCGCAATTTCGGCATTGACACCGGGTTCTACCCACTAGGTTCATGCACAATGAAGCACAACCCAAGAATTAACGAGAAGATCGTCCAAATTCCCGGAATAGACCGGATTCATCCCCTTCAGTACGACTCTCAGGTACAGGGCCTAATCGCGATATACTATGAGATGCAGGAAATGCTCGCTATCTGCTCTGGAATGGATACGGTAACCCTCCAGCCAGTTGCAGGTGCACAGGGGGAGTTCACGGCCATGCGTTGCATCCAGGAGTATCACAAATCTCGAGGTCAGGGACACAGGGACAAGGTGATTGTCCCAGACTCGGCACACGGGACCAACCCTGCCTCGGCATCCATGTGTGGGTATGAGATCATAGAGATCCCCAGCGGTGAGGACGGTAGGCTGGACATCGAGGCCCTTAGGTCGGCAGTTGGTGACGACACAGCTGCAATGATGATCACCAACCCGTCAACATTGGGCCTTTTCGAGGTACAGATTTCAGAGGCAGCAGGAATTGTCCACGATGCTGGAGGCCAGATGTACTATGACGGTGCAAACTTCAATGCCATCATCGGAAAGACCGATCCTGGCAGGATGGGATTCGACGCAGTCCACTATAACTTACACA
>CAYFID010000097.1:0-1753 GCA_964343205.1 uncultured Candidatus Poseidoniales archaeon
GGCAGGTGCCCTACCTTCTTTCCCTGTTGGTCTCCATTTTCCACCCGAGGATCAGCCTCTCGTGGGCTAGGATGCACCTTGGAAAGAGGCTCTACTGGGACGCCTCCCCGGCCGAGAGGGATCTCGGGATGGAATGGAGGGCCCCCGAGGAGTCCCTCCTCGACACCGTCCCTCCCGTGCTGGAGAACGGGTGGATGGGGTGATTCTGTGACCAAGAAAGCCCAGCTTCTGTGCCTGCTGGTGATATCTTCGGCTACCACGGGGTGCACTTGGTGGGAGGAGCCTTCTGTGGAAGAGCCTATCGAAGGGGTATTCGAATTCGGAAGAGAGTTGCCGATAACCACGTGGTTCCACTACCCTGGAACTACATCCGAGAGGTGGGCAGTGGATGCCACCGACCCGATCGCAATTTCGAATGCCAACATCACCGCGAGTTTTGCTGGTAACAGCACCCCTTTCTTCACTAGCGCCACATACTACGGAACCGGGTTCGACACATTCGAGCCCACTATCGGAGTGACCTCGTCTGGAGCAATCTTCTTCACGAGCTGGAACGGGCTGGGGGACGGGACCCACATCATCAGATCTATGGACAAGGGTCAGACTTGGCAAGACGTAGGGCCTTTCGGGCAGATTGACGAGGACTCGGGGCAGACACCGAACTCAAACGATCCGTACATCTACGTAGACAAGTTCACTGACAGACTGGTCAAGTTCGACATGCACGCTCTAGCAGCGATGTTCGTTGAATTCTCTGACAACGACGGGGAGACTTGGAGCATCCCATACCCAGTTGAGGGGTACTACGTGACCCAAGACCACCAAAGCATAGCTTCCATGCCACCACCTCCTGGAGTGACTGCTTTCCACCCCGTAATCTACGTCTACTGCATCAATACTGGTTCCCCCGCAGCTGGAGCCCAGTGCTCGCGGTCCCTCAACGGGGGGCTCTCGTGGGACGTTCAGAGGCTGGGCTACCCGAGCAGCAGCTTCCCCCAGTGCTCAGGTCTACACGGACACGTGGCAGGGGGTATTGACGGAGCGGTTTACCGTGGAAACCCGTCTTGTGAGGGGCCGGCAGTCTACAGGTCGCTCGACGGGGGATACAGCTGGACAGAGCACACGATCACCACGGAAGTAGGAATGCAGGACGGTTGGCACGCCCACGAGGTCGCTACGGCAGTGGACGATGGGGGAAACGTCCATGCTACATGGATAGGGGATGATCTGAAGCCATGGTATGCAAACTCACGGGACCAGGGCGATACTTGGAGCGATCCGATGATGATAGCGGCCCCTGGGGTAGTCGAAACGGGATTCCCAACCATCTTCGCTGGGGCCGATGGCAGGGTAGTGATGGGATACATCGGTGAGGCCGAGGACTATGATGAGGAGAACGGGACAGGTGGTTGGTCGGGGTACATGGCCATCATGACAGACTCCTTCTCAGCCAGGCCTCTCATCACAAGCGTGGCTGTGAACAGCCCCGACGACCCGCTAGACATCACCCCCGACTGCGGTGACGTCAGGTGCGGCGGGTTCGGGGACTTCATCGACGTTGAGATAGATGACGAGGGGAGGCCTTGGATAGCACTCGCCCACAACACGGCGGGCTTCGAAGAGGCAATCATTGGGACCCTGATGGAGGGACCGGCTCTTTACGGGGATCTAGAATACCTCGATCCTCTTCCTGAGGGTGGAAACACAACCCTACTGCTAGGGTGATTTGAAGAAAGGGAAATCGACACTCGGA
>CAYFID010000098.1:0-1668 GCA_964343205.1 uncultured Candidatus Poseidoniales archaeon
CTTTCACGAACGTCTTCATCATCAGGGGCTTCATCATCGAGCGCCCGTAGACCAGTACGTTGCCTCCGAAGGAGTGCACGATCTCTGTCCCGTGGGCCCAGGAGATGGCGCCGTGGATTGTGTTCTCTGATACGTCGAGACGTCTGAAGTCTACGAGAGGCTCCCACTCCACGTCCCTCCCGGTGGCAATGCCCTCGAACTTCTCCCCCAGTGGGTTCGTAGGGTATATCGAAGACCCCGGTCGACCCGGAGCAACGCTAGATGGACGATTCGAACCATCACCCGCCATTCATGACACCTCGTTTACCCGAGGGGAGACTTTGGTCATGAATGCCGTCATGTCCCTCATTACCCTCGCGCTGTCGTGGTTGAAGAAGTCGAACCAGCACATAAGGCGGTCGTCAGGGTGGAACCTCTCGGAGATCTGCTCGCAGACCGTTTCCACGCTGCCGATAACCGCGTTGTCCGTCGCGCGCTCTATCTTGCTGGGGTCAATCGTACCCTCTAGGGCGCTCCAATACGTCGTTAGCGCAGCCCGGGCCTCCTCCAGCGCCGACTTGTCCTGCTCCTCCTTGCTTAGCCCCTCTTCGTCGTTCAGGAAAACCATGACCGTCCGGGGCATCATCCCCCTGCCCCATGGTCCTCCTTCTGGGTGGTAGCTCTCCCTGAGACGCGCATGCGTCTCCTCGATTACGTGGGGTGGGGTGATGCTCAGGTTGAATACCTGCACGGGCCGGAACTTGTTTACGTCAACCTGCAGTTTCTTGTCGTGGCTGCCGAGTACTAGGTTCAGGAGTTCCCTCCTCCAGTCCTGCGGTATCGTCTTGATTTCCTCGAAGACGTACCTGTTTCCGAACTCTATTGAGCTCGTGCTCGGATTAACCCCCCATTCCGCTTCTGCTGCTTTCTGGACTCCCTCCCAGTCTTGGTCTGACCTGAAGTTTTCCCGGGTCAGAACAGTCGGGGATACCATGTCGCTGGACACCACTTCCCCGTTGAGGAGGCGTAGGAATATCTCCGAGGCCTCTGCGAATATCTGCCCCCTGAGTGCGGGCCATGCGGCTTCCTCTACTGCGTTCTGTGGGACTATGCCGTAGGGTCTAGCCATGAATTCGAACCTTCCAGCCGAGAATCCTATGTGCAGCCTCCGCGACTCTCCCGGGTCCATGCCGTGCAGTGCCAGGAACGACCCAACCCTCTCCGCTTGGGCGATCGGCCCTCCAGAGGCTAGGATGGACATCACGGCGCTGCCCACGTCCATTCTGTTGGTCCGGGCAAACATCTCCCTAGCAACCTGGAAGAAGTCGGTGCAGAGGCCCACCTCCCCCGGGTAGTGCGGAACCACGGGCTTGCTGTTCCTCTTCTGGACCTCCGTTGAAAGGTGTGCCTGGGCGACCCATCCTACGCCGAAGCCGAGCTCGTCGGCTAGGATCACCTGGTCGAAGAAGTTCGAGAACATCTCAGTCTCTGAAGGGGTGTAGCCCGAGGTGTCAGGAGTCTGGGAGATCGAGAAGAAGATGTCGAAATCCATCGAATTACCTCAAATCGAGCGCATTCTGCCACCATCTACTGCTAGGCTGACACCGCGGACAGCACTGCTGCTGGGCAGGCACAGCCAAGTCACCGCTGTAGCGGTTTCCAACGGGTCTATCAGCCTCTGAATGGGTA
>CAYFID010000099.1:0-1662 GCA_964343205.1 uncultured Candidatus Poseidoniales archaeon
TCACTGCGGAGGACCCTGCGATGGCACAGACGAAGGGCCACAAGTTAGTCAGCCCGCCTTCTGATGCGGGGATCGCATCGATGGTGGGGTGGATCAGGTACCTGTAGAACTGGGGGTCGCTGGGGGACTCGATCAGCCCGTAGGCTGCTACCGAAATCAATCCGGAGACGCATCCGAGAAGCGCCCCCCTTGATGACACCCCGCCCCATAGAGTAAGTAGAACTGGAGCCACAGTTGCTGCCGCTAGCATGTCCGCGAAAAGGAAAATACCGAAAACGCTCCATGCGTTGAAATGGAAACCCAGTATGGTCGGGCCCGTTGCTAGGTAAATAGCCAGAGGTATCATCGCGACGGTTACTGCCCGTGAGATTTCGAGATTCATGGGGGCGTCTGAAAAGTCCCTGGAAACCGAAGCGGCGATGGCGTTCTGCAGTGTGTCGGCACTAGAGCAAACTAGACAGACGACGAGTACGATGAAGGCCGAGACGATTAGAGTGCCAGACCCCTCAACTAGGTGAAAGAATGCTACTGATGGGTCCGAGACGCCGCCCTGGCCAGCCGCAACGGTCCCCATCACCCCCATGATGAAAACCATCGGGAATACCATAGCGGCGGCTAGAAGTGCCCCTCTCTGGAGAGCTAGATCGTCCCGAGAAGCGTAGGCCCTCTGCCAGTTTCCCTGTGAGAACATCTCTGCAGCCGTAATTGCCAACACAAGTGCAAGGCCCGACTTGAAAGAGCCCATGTAGCTCATGCTCCCTTTGGACCAATCGTCGTCAGTGTTGTAAGCCCTGGAGTCGTCTAGCAGCTGTCCAGAGTCAGCCCCGAACAGGAATACGAGTAGGGCAGTAACTAGTAGTGCGATGGCCCAGGCCTGGATCCTGTCAGTGGCCAGTGATGCTGGAAGGCCGCCATATGAGGTATAGGCTGCAGTTACAACGCCCACGAGCACCATCGGAATCAGGGGGTCCATTCCGGCCAACTGCTCCATAGCCTTCCCGATGGCCGTGAACTCGGCGAAGAGGAACGTGAACATGTAGAGTATCGAGATTATCCCGACATAGGCCTGCATTCTCCTGCCGAGCCTGTGCCTTGCGTAATCCGCCAGAGTCACCCCCTCCGGAAGTCGGTCCCTGATCATGGGACCTACGAAAGCTAGCAGCAAGAACGGCGTGGAAGCGGATACGGCGTACCCCGTGACATCCCAGAAGCCGCCGTAGTAGGCAACCTCTGAAGGGCCCAGTAGGACCCATATCCCCATGCCCGATGCGAATAGGCTCAGCCCGATCCTTGGCCAGTCCTGAGTCCCCCTAGCCGAAAGGTAGGAGTCGTCGTCGATCCCGCTCTCTGAGACGGCTTGATAGGCGATGTATCCGAAGAATCCCAGGGTGCAGGCAGTCAGGATGTATGCGGTGTTCGTGTCCATTCCTCTTCCTCCGCTGGCATTACCCAGATCAGGTCAATGGGTCGCCACAAAGGTGGCCTCTCAGCATTGCGCTCCCCAGTTGACAATCCCTCGATGGGGTGATAATTCAACATTTCCTGCCATTCACTCGGACTGCATGAACGGGTAGGTCCAGTCCTGGGGTATTTCCAGGGCCCTCTTCACTGATCTCGGGCTGATCCATCGAAGTAGGTTCAGGGGCCCGCCTGCCTTGTCAT
>CAYFID010000100.1:0-1590 GCA_964343205.1 uncultured Candidatus Poseidoniales archaeon
GGGCCACCAGGCCCATCTCGTGTAGGTCCCTGATCAGAAGGAACGAGTTTCCCCCTCCCACGTAGACGCCCTCGGCTTCGGAAAGGGCCTCGGACTGGTTTTCGAATGTGTGTAGTCCTACCAAGCCAGGGCCCTCCGAACCGAGGAACTGCTGCATCCTGGATGTGTATGTGTCGTGATCGTCGGATGCGAAGGGAACGAACACCACCTCAGAACAGCTCGAGAAGTGGTCGGATACCATTTTCTGGTACAAAGCCCGCCTCTGATCGGTCGAGATTCCCCCGCTTCCAAGCAATACTGAAAGTTTCCCCATGGACCCCGGAAGTTGTGAGTGCGAATCAATTTCACTGATTAGAACACATTGGAATAATCATGTTTATTAGCCTCGAAAATAACCAGTATAGTCCCGATAATGAGCATAATCTGGATGCGAGAAACGAACTGTTCGAATGTTCAGAAATAGCTCCTACAAAGGGCAATTGAACAGGAAGGTGAAGAGAAAATGAGTAGAAGCACAAAGGCACAATTGGTATGGACATTGACAGTGTTGAGGAACGGATCCCAAGGGCCGGTTGAGGGCCTGGAGAATGCAGAGTTTAGGTTTGGTAGGACCGGCGAGGAAGTCGTGAGATCCTATTCGGGATTGGGTCTGACGGAGGAAGAAGTCGAGAGGAGGCGCATGAGGAGACTCTCGACCGGAGTCGCCTCCCTGGTGAAGTCCTTTGACATAGAGGAGGATGCGTTGGAGTCTGGCTTCATGATCGAGATTAGGAGAACGACTGGGCATGCAAGCAATTGGAGGGAGTATTCCATGCTAGCAGGTAACGAGTCGTGGGGCCCATCCATGGAGAACCCTCGCTCAGTCTACGCCTGTCACGAGCTAGAGGGTTCGGTGGAATTCGCAGACGTAGGGAGCCCGTGCAGCTTCTACAACCAGCTGCCGAGAAGGCTGTGGATAAGAGTCTCCCCCCTTACGATGCCGATTATCGCTTGGGCCATCTCGAACGAGATTTTCTCTTGTCCCAAGGGGGACCAGCGGAGCCTGCACGAATGGGTCGACATGGGGTCGCTTACCGTTAAGAACGGGGCAAAGGAGCTGATTCTTCCTGGTCCCCCCTACGAGGAGTACTACTTCCTTAGCTGAATCTACAGGGACTGGTCTAGCCGCTGAGCCACCGTCCTGATGCGCCTTAGGGCCCGGTCGGCCTGCCGCATGACCCTCGACGATACCGCGTCGCCGTCGGCCCCTGACAGCCTGATCCCGTAAGGCATCCTCCCACCCAGGGTGTTGAGGAGGACCCGCTGGTCATCCACTGGTACAGGCGAGAGGATGTCCCGGACCTTGTCTATGTCCAGAGAACCCTTCTTAGCGCCACTGACCAAGGCCTTGGAGACGGTCTCGTCCAGCCTGCCGAGGCCTCCCCTAGACATCAGCCACTCGTCGCCCCTAGCGTCGTACTGCCTCACCAGTCCGGCGAAGACGTCCTGCGGTATCCTGTCCACCATCGGGGCCCTCTCGGCGATACCCGCTGAGCGCATCCTCTCCACCGCTGTGTTCACCCTGCCGCGGCTCTCGGAGAGCCTCTCGGA
>CAYFID010000101.1:0-1579 GCA_964343205.1 uncultured Candidatus Poseidoniales archaeon
GCCGAATCATGACGGGAGCACCTGTCCCAGAGGGCGCTGACGCCATCGTGATGGTTGAGGACTCGAAGGAAGTCGGCAACACAGTACGAATTCTCGGACCAGCCCGACCTGGATACATACGAAAGAGAGCCGAGAACCTAAGAATCGGTCAGGAGGCTTTGGAGAAGGGCACCTATCTCGGTCCAGCGGAGATATCCCTAGCTGCGACTATGGGTCATGGAGAGATCGAGGTTGTGGTCCCACCCAAAGTGGCTGTAATCAGCACCGGTGACGAACTCGTACCACCTGGTGCCGAACTTTCCGATGGCCAGATACACGAATCCAACTCGTTCGGCGTTGCCGTGTTGGTAGAGAGGATGGGGGGAGAAGCGGTCCGCTACGACGTCGTTCACGACACCATAGACGGGCTGCGCAAGACTCTTGACAGCGCCGCGAGTGATTGTGACGCAATCCTCACCAGTGGGGGAGTCAGCATGGGGGATTGGGACCTCGTCCGTCGCCTGATGGAAGGGGAAGGCAAACCCTCTTTCTGGAGGGTGTTGATCAGGCCCGGCGGACCCCCCCTCTTCGGAACCTGGAAGGGAACCCCACTCTTCGGCCTCCCAGGCAATCCCGTCAGTAGCCACGTGGTGTTCATATCTCTCGTCGCCCCTTGGCTTTCCCATTGCATGGAGGCTCACCCAGAGAACGGCCCCTCCCTCACGGACAGGGTCAGAGTCAAGCTTACTGAAGGCATCAAAGGCGCGCCCGGTAAGCTCTGCTTGAGGAGAATCAGAATAGAGGCCGACGAGGTCGGCATGACGGCTAGCATGCTCACCCATCAGGGAAGCGGCAACATCCACAGCATGGTGGCCCATAACGGCCTGACATTACTCCCTCCTGACACCGATGCAGAGGCTGGCGACACAATCGACGCACTCTGGATCCGATGATAGAGAATCCAATACATGAATTCAAGGACATCCTCGCGCACGCATGCTTCCACAAGGAAGTTGAGACATGTCCAAGCGACTGAAGAACGGCGCATCCAAAGATGGATGGATAGAGGTTAGAGGGGCCCGTACCCACAATCTCCAGAACATCGACGTCAAAATCCCAAGGGGCAAGTTCGTCGTTCTCTCAGGTGTTTCCGGCTCAGGCAAGTCAAGCCTAGCCTTCGACACACTCTATGCCGAGGGCCAGCGTCGCTACATCGAGAGCCTCAGTTCCTACGCACGGCAGTTCCTCGGCCAGATGAAGAAGCCCGACTGCGACAGCATCGAAGGCCTTTCTCCGGCCATCAGCATTGATCAGAAGCAAGGCAGCCACAATCCCCGCTCGACCGTGGCTACCGTGACCGAGATTATGGATTACATGCGCCTACTTTGGGCGAGGGTCGGTCTCCCGCACTGCCCCGATTGCGGCAGGGAGGTCGCCAGAAGAACGGTGCAGGAAATCGTCGATGACGTGCTTTGGAGGTTCGAGGGCCATGCGGTTGCAGTCTGGAGCCCGGTGGTGCGTAACCGCAAGGGCACCCACGCGGATCTGTTCAGGGCCCTTGTCGAGCAGGGGTACCTCGAGGGCAGGGTGAACGGCCGCG
>CAYFID010000102.1:0-1551 GCA_964343205.1 uncultured Candidatus Poseidoniales archaeon
CCCACTCCCACGTGTTCCCTGAGAGTGGTCACAAGAGTGAACTTAGTGTATGCCCAATTCTGGTCGTATGCCATCTCCTCGGGCAGAGTCATGGTGAGGGCGTCCCCGTCGAAGTCGATCTCAAAGTCATCCCTTCCCGTGTTCATCTTCATCAGGGTCTGGACCTTCTCTTCGCGGTCTTCGACGACCTTGACGATCTTGTAGCTGTACCTCAGGGTGACTCCTGCCAGAGGGTGGTTGTAGTCTATCCTAGCACGTCCCGCGCTCATGAACTGCAGTATTCCGTTTCTTCCGCCGATCTCAACAGGTGAGCCAATGCCCAGGGTGTTCGGGTCCCTGACGCTGCGAAGGAGGACGTTCTGGGAGATGGTCTCGATCTTGTTCTGGTCCCTCTCGCCGTAGGCCTCCTCTGGCTCGATCTCGAAGTCGTACTCGGTGTCTGGCTCCGCATCGGCCAGGTGGGCCTCGAATCCTGGGATGAGCCTGCCATCCCCGACTATAGTGATCATGGGGGAGTATGTCCTGTTCTCGTCGACTATGTCATGCTCCTTGGCAGTCTCTTCACGGGTCGACTCGATTAGCTTGTCAGTGCCCGAGTTGAAGAGGTCGTAGTCGATGTGAACGATAGAGCCGTTGTCCATATAGGCACCTCAAGCGGCCACGCGACCCGCTTCCCCTTTTTCATACAAACGGTGGGGCAAATAGTGGTCTACAACTAATCATTCATCATTTTGCTCATAGATGTCTTCGACCTCAGTCTCGTCTTTCACTCGTCATCTATGTATTCCTCGCTGCTTCTTGTTACGGATGCGAGGGAAATACCAAGCACGACCAGCAGCCATCCTGCCCAGACCAGGTGGCTGCCCGGCAAGTGGTGCACGGTCACCCTTACCTGGTCTACCTGGTCGGTCTGCCCCATGATCATCGAGGACAGAAGCTCGTTGGACTGGAGAAGGTCTAGGATGACTATGGTGTCCCCTGCGAAGCTGGACATCCTGTCGACCTCGGACCTGGCCGATACGGCTCCGGACGGGGAGTCGAAGCGGAGCATCCCGGGGCTCAGGGTCCCGGCCCTTTGGCCCCCATCCCACACCTCGATGACGACACCGACGTAGCCGTCCCCTATCGAGAAGTCGTACTGGTCGTCCTCCGAGGACAGGATCTCCACCCCCGTGAAGACCAGTTCCATTCCGTCGTGCTCCGTGGGCTGGTCCCTTTCCAGCGTGACGAAGTGCGAGGGGTCGGACCGGTCTACCAGCGTGGTGGTCAGCACGTGCCCTACTAGGAGGAGGAGTATCCCGGCGTGAGCGATGTGGGACCCTAACATCCTGCTGCGGGCCGGCCTGGCCCTGATCCCCTCGCTAGCCAGTACCGGGGCGCTGTCCCTCAGGCCACGCCAAAGCTGGAGGAAGGTGGGAGGGATGGCGAACGCCAGCCAGGTCAGCACGAACATGGAGAGCGCGCCCCTTGAGACGCTGTCCGTGATGGGTAGCTGAGGGTCCCCCGGCAGCTGGAAGGAGCTAGAGAAGTACGCCAGAAGCAGAGACAGGG
>CAYFID010000103.1:0-1546 GCA_964343205.1 uncultured Candidatus Poseidoniales archaeon
ATTACTTCGATTCCATGGACGCATTGAACGTGGTTCGGGCGGACGCGTACCCCAGAGTGACGGAGACGATCCCTGAAATCATAGATATGGTCTCTAAGCTGGTGGAAATGGGGCATGCATACCAGGGGGATGATGGAGTATACTTCGAGATAGACACGTCTCCGGATAAGTACGGCGAGCTAACCGGCCAGACCCTGGAGATGGTAAGGGCAGGTGCTGGAGGAAGGGTGGACAAGACGGGGTCGGGGAAGCGAGACCATAGGGACTTCGCGTTGTGGAAGCTGGCGAAGCCCGGTGAGCCCTCGTGGGATAGCCCATGGGGACTAGGGAGGCCCGGGTGGCACATCGAGTGCTCCGCCATGTCACTGAAGCACCTTGGTGAGAGGTTCGACATTCACGGAGGGGGCTCTGACCTGATTTTCCCTCACCACGAGGCCGAGATATTCCAGTCGGAGTGCTGCCTTGGGCATGACCCGGTTGTCCAGTACTGGATCCACAACGGGATGATCAACGTCGACGGGGAGAAGATGAGCAAGTCTCTCGGAAACTTCTGGACAATTTCCGATGCCCTGGAAACTGTAGACCCCCTTGTTCTGAGGTACACGCTCATCAACGCCCCCTACAGGCAGCCAGTTGACTTCAACCAGGTGATGCTCGATGACTCGGAGGTGCATCACGGTAGGATGATCGAATCCTACGCAGCGGGACTCGCAAATTTTGGGAAGGGTGGCTGGGGTGGTTTCCCGGATCTGGTTGGACACTCAGAAAGGCTGGGAGACGGGATGGATGACGACTTCAACACCAGAGTGGCGCTTGTCGAGGTACAGGCGGTCTCGAAGAGGCTGGCAGGCCTTCTTAACGAAGGGGGCATTGAGGGCGAGATCGCCGCATCGGTAGGCTGGATCAACGAGTACGCAGGAGAAGTACTGGGATTGTTGCCAAGCGACGAGGAGGTTCTGTCCGGACTGGAGAGTGCCGAGTCTGCCAAGGGCGACATCGCCCCTGCTGTAGAGGGACTTCTTTCTGAAAGGGAGGCTGCCAGAGAGGACAAGGACTGGGCAAGGGCAGATGAGATCAGGGATGAGCTGGCTCAGATGGGAGTGGTCGTCGAGGACGGGCCAGAAGGGGCTACTTGGCGACTCGAATAGCCCCATCATTCTGTGAAAGAGCGAAATAACACCCTCCGTCACGCCTACACGTGCCCCCTACGAGTGCGAGCCGTTCAATTGTCGCCTTCTCATTAGCACTGATGGTGATGTTACCGGGGTGTCTCGAGGAAGTAACTACCGAGGGGGAGGCGGTCGCATGGGACCTCGACTACTACCTAATCGACCCACCCAACACCTACGAGGACCCCAGGAACTTCACAGTTGCAGACCCGGTAAAGAACGATACCTGGGGGAATGCGACGTGGACGGTGTACGGAAACGAGCACGGGGGCAACTGCTGCGAGCACTACCTGGCAGCGACCAAGGAAGGGTGGATCCTGAACTTCGGAGGGGAGTATCCCACATGGTCCGAGGACAGGGGGCACACTTGGCAGGAG